>NZ_JAMPTM010000420.1 GCF_025403375.1 Frankia gtarii | reverse complement strand
CCCGTCGGCTTCGATCTGCGGGCTGCCGGTACCCACTCCTACCGGGCGGGAGGTCCGGTCGCAGGCGCAACCGCATCAGGCGCAACCGCATCAGGCGCATCCACCCAGGCGATCGAATGGACCTGCACCATCTACCCCAGCGATCCGACCTATGCCGGTGGAACGATCTACGGCTACGGCGAACAGAAGTGCTCCGGTCCGATCGCGGCCCAGGGCATCACCGTCTATGTCAAGCACTGGAACGATTCCAGCAATGTCTGGGAACGAGTGGGCCTGGTCGGCACCGCACGTGGCGGTGTCGGAGTGATCAGCGCCGAGGCGAGCCGGCTGTGCATCGGGTCAAGCAGCCCGCAGCAGTGGCGCACCGAGGTCGCAGGCTTTGGTTCCGGTGATTCTGGAAGCTCCTCGGCCACGGACTACTCGAACCCCGTCAGCATCTACTGCCGTTGACCGACAAAGCGCAAACAGGCGCCCGCCGGGCTCCGGCGTTCCCCGACCCCCAGGTCATTCCCGGTGGCATCCACGTCTATGAACGACTGATCGAAATACCGGATCTTGTGATCGTGCTGCATGGGGTGCAGGCGCAGGCCGCCGGGTTCACGGCCGGGTTCTTCGCGGTCGGCCCGGCGATCACCCGATTCCTGAGCGCCGACGAGGAGGCCGCAGCGCGAGCGGGGCGGGAAGACGCCACGCTGGGTGCTCCGGTCTGGTCCACCCGCGGCCCGGCGGCCGTCCTGGTGCAATGCGCGCTTCAGCCAACAGATCCGGATCTCGCCCTCGAACTGTCGCCCTTCAATGGCATCTACACCACAGACCGGCGAAGATCGCACGGTTGGGTCTGGGCCGCGCCAATTCCGCGCTCCGGCGATGTCCTCTGCACCGTTCGCGCCGCCGGGCAGACCGGCCGGACCGTCCTCGACGGTTCGGCGTTGCGCGCTGCGGCTCGGGCGGCTCGCCGAATTCGGGGAACCGGCAAAGCCGATGGAGAGGGTCGGCGATGAGCGAGCCACCGGGCAAGCTGCCAGCGGTGCCGGTCCCGATCGGCGTCGACTGCTACGCGGTTCTTCTGGAGACCGCACGGCTCGCGGTCGTGGTCGACGGGGTACTCGCCGACCACGACGGCGTCGACATTCACCTGACCGCGGTGGGAGCGGACCTGCTGTTCACCACGACCTCGGAGCACACTCGGCCAGAGGGCGACGCGTTGCTGGAGCTGTCCCGATGGATGCGGCAGGAGACAAGCAGTGGGCCCCCCCAGCCGGAGGTGACCCTCGACATCACCAGCCCAGCCATGCCCGGACCACCCTCGGCGACAGTCACCCGGTCCGGGTCCTGGCTCGGGCGTGCATATGCGGTACTGCGGGTGGAACCCATACCCGCCCGTGGGGACCTCCACTGCGCCGCCGCCCTCGCCGGGGACGCCGCCGAGATGGTGATCAGCGGCGACGACCTGCGCCGCGCCTCGGATGCGGCGCAGTCCTTCACCTGGCGTGGCCGGGACCCTGCCGGCGGCAGTTGACTGCCAGCCGGCTTCCGTCCGGCGGGATCGGGTCGCCCGCGCCGACCGCCCATCCCCACTGGCGCCGGGAGATGGGCGGTCGGCAGTCTGCGGCGGTCAGGTGCAGTCGGCGACCGTCACGCGGGAACGACCGTCACTCGGGCACGGTGGACGACGCCGCCGCCGCCACGAGCGGCTTCGCGTCCGCCGGCAGAATGAAGCCGGCCTCCACGGCGCTGGCCGTGGCCTTCATCCACGCGGCGACGAAGGTGTCGTGGGACGGGTAGAGGGCGTGCAGCTGCGCCGGGGTGAACGGGACTGTGGTGCCGAACAGGGCGCAGAACGGAGAGGAACCGGTGTCCTGGCCGAGCCCGGACAGCTTCGCCACCGGGACGTCGACCGCGGGGGTGCGGATGCCGCCCTTCACGTTGCCGTTGGCGTCGAGGATGTAGGCGTTGTTCGCGATCTGTAGCCGTGGCGCCTTCGACGGCGCCTGCCCGCCGGTGACCCACCGGTTGAGCTGCGAGAACGCGGTCTGCAGGACGTACTGCTGCTCGCCGGCGTTGATCGGCTTGGCGCAGCTGAACCCGGCGGCCCCGGTCGGCGGGTTGCGCAGCGCGTTGAACGCGGCGACGCTGCCCTGCCCGTCGCCGATGTCCGTGGCCCCGATGCCGATGGTGTAGGCGTCGGCGTGGGCGGTCCCCGCGACCTCCCACAGGCGGAAGCGGTTGGTGTCGTCCTGGCGGGCGTCGACGTAGCCGAGCAGGCCGGCCGGCAGGTCCGTCTCGGTCTGGAAGGTCAGGACCGGGACGGCGAGGTCCGGTCGGATCCGGACGACGGCCGGCGCCGCGATGTCGGGGCGTTCCGGGGCCTGGGACAGCGCGCTCGCGGTGCCGGCGCGGCTGTGCAGCAGGTACCCGTCGTAGACGTTGACGAGCGGGTGGATGGCGTTGACGTAGGTCGTCAGCCGGAAGGCCGACTGCGACTCCCCGTCGCCGAGCACCTTCTTCGGCTTCAGCCCGCCGAGGACCGTGCCGGCCGACTTCCGCACCGCCTGGCCGGTCTGGGAGAAGATGTCGTACGAGTAGCTGTCACCGGGGTGGGACAGCGCCTGGTAGCGGTCCGGGTCGGCGTTCTTCGTCGCGTTGAGCCCGACGGCCTGCGCGGACACCCCGACCCAGGCGTAGCCGTCCCGGATGAGCTGGTTGTGGGCGGCGGTCCAGTCCGGGGCGCCGTCGTAGCCGGCGGAGACGTTGAGCCATTCGACGACGACGGTGCCGTTGAACTTCTTCGCGTCGACGGGACGGTTGACCACGATCCGTGTCGTGTAGGGCGCCGTGGCGGCGGGGGCCGCGGTCCACTTGCCGTCCGACCCCAGCGTCCCCGACGCCTGGTAGGCGGTCGCGGAGCCGGCGAGGAAGTACTCGGACTGCCGGTACCCGACCTTGGCTAAGTCGAAGGCGGTGGCGCCCACCACGGGGACGCCCTTGCCACCGGTGATGGGCCCGGTCACCGTGGGACTGGCGGCCGAGGGGCTGGCGGCGTGGGCGGCCGAACCGGTCGCGATCTGGGCCACCCCGGCGGCGGTCACGGCCAGCAGGCCGGCCACCGTTGTCGTCGCGATCCGTCGGCGGCGGGTCCGCCATCTGGCCATCACTGTCATGGTCACGTCCTTTACGGCGAGGGACGCCGCGACCCGACCTGCCTTCACCGAGCCGCGACACATGTCAGCATCGGTGGCTTCGCGAGCGATCGCCACGCGCGGCCCCGGCTGTAAAAACGACAGGGGCTGGCGCCGGAACACCCCCGAAATCCCCGGGCATTTCACCGGGACCGGTTTCGGGGCCTTCCTGGAATCACTCATTAACGATGCTGTGATCACGACGTTACGGGACTTCGACCGTGGACGGCACCCCACCATGGGGTAAATCTCTTCTTGACAAGGACGTTCCTTTTGGTCGGAGCCTGGATGGTGTGCGCTGTCACCCATCCAACTCCGATTGGTATCCGCCGGATGTCGGAAATCTGCACCCAAATTACCGACGATTGCGCGGAACCCCACACACCACGGATCGAATGCTTCGCCGCTGAGCGCGGCCCCATCCTCGGCCATCGCTCCACCCCGCGCCTCCACCCCGCGACCTCCGGCCGATTCCTCGCCGCCCGGCCCTGCTCTTCGCCGGCAGTCGCAGCCTCGGGGATGTCACGTCCGCGAGATGTCACGTCCGCGAGATGTCACGTCCGCGAGATGTCACGTCCGCGAGATGTCACGTCCGCGGGACGTCACAACCTCGGGACGTCACGGCCTCGGGGACGTCACGGCCTCGGGGATATGGACGGGCCGGTGGCATGCGGCGGGCCGCTTCCCCACATCGCTCACGGATACGAACATACGTTCGACATTTGCGAGTGGCGAGCCTACCGTTGGTTCATGACCACGCCCGGCCCCAGCCCCGGCCGCGACCCTGCTCCCAGCTCTGCCTCCGACC
>NZ_JAMPTM010000041.1 GCF_025403375.1 Frankia gtarii | reverse complement strand
GGAAGACGACGATGAAGCACATACGGCTGGGACGGACCGGCCTGCAGGTCTCCCGCCTGTGCCTGGGCACGATGACCTTCGGCCTGCAGTGCGACGAGGAACGCTCCCGGGCGATCCTCGACCGCGCCGCCGACGGCGGCATCACGTTCCTCGACACCGCCGACGTCTACCCGCTCGGTGGAACGGTGGAGACCATCGGCCGCACCGAGGAGATCCTCGGCCGCTGGCTCACCGGCCGCCGCCACGAGGTCGTCCTGGCCACCAAGTGCGTCGGGCCCACCAGCTCCCGGCCCTGGGACCGCGGCGCGTCCCGGCGGCACATCCTCGACGCCGTCGACGCCTCCCTGCGCCGGCTGAACACCGACTTCATCGATCTCTACCAGCTCCACCGCTACGACCCGGCCACTCCCATCGACGAGACGCTGCGGGCGTTGGACGACGTCGTCCGCGCGGGCAAGGTCCGCTACGTCGGCGTCTCGAACTACCTGGCCTACCAGCTCGCCCGCGCGATCGGCCGCAGCGAGACGCTCAACCTCGTCCGCTTCGACTCCGCCCAGCCCCGCCACAGCCTGCTGTTCCGCGAGGTCGAACGCGAGCTGTTCCCCCTGTGCCTGCAGGAGGGCGTCGGGGTGATCCCCTACAACCCGCTGGCCGGCGGTCTGCTCTCCGGCAAGCACGACCGCACGAAGCCACCGGCCGACGGCAGCCGGTTCACCCTCGGCACCGCCGCCGACCGCTACCAGCAGCGCTACTGGCAGGAGCGGATGTTCGACACGATCGACGAACTCGCCACCATCGCCGCCGACCTCGGCGTGGCGCTGCCGACCCTGGCCGTCGCCTGGTCCCTCGCTCAGCCCGCGATCACCGCGCCGATCATCGGCGCCAGCCGCCCCGACCAGCTCGACGCCACCCTCGCCGCCGTGGACCTGCACCTCGACGACGCGACCCGCGAACGCCTCGACAAGCTCACCGCCGAATACCGCCGCGGCGACGCCGGCATCTGACCGCCGCCGGCACCGCCAGCACCGCAACCCCGGCCTGCAGGCACGGCACCCACGAGGTACCTGAGGAGTGACGATGAAGGTCGGTGACCTGAACGTTCAGCCCGTGTGGGACGGCGACGCCCGGGTGCGGGCGCGCGACGTCCTCACCCCACCCGGGGGCGACGAGGCGCACTGGGCCTGCAACGCCGAGCACTTCACCGCCGCCGGCGAGTTCGAGATGGCGCTCGGCGGCTTCCTGATCCGCACCGGCGACCGGGTCGTGCTCGTCGACGCCGGACTCGGCCCGTTCTCCGCCCGCGGCTTCCACGGCGGCCACCTCCTCAACAGCCTCACCGCGCTCGGCGTGCAGCCCCCTGACGTCACCGACGTGGCTGCTCACCCACCTGCACGGCGACCACACCGGCTGGACCACGCTCGAGGACCGGCCGGTCTTCCCGAACGCCACCTACCGCTGCCACGCCGCCGACTGGCACCACTTCGTCGACGGGCCGGAGCCCGACCGGCGCACCGCATCGAAACTCGCGCCGATCACCGGACAGGTCGAGCTGTTCGACACCGACCGCACCCTCGCCCCCGGCATCGACGCTCGCCACACCCCCGGCCACACCCCCGGCTCGACGATCTACATCGTCTCCAGCGGCCAGCGTCGCGCCCTGCTGCTCGGCGACGTCGCCCACTCCCCCGTCGAACTCCTCGACGCCGGCTGGGAAGCCGTTTACGACACCGACAGCCCCGCCGCCCAGGCCGCCCGCGCCCGCCTCATCGACGAGATCGAAGCCGACGGCACCCCCGTCGCCTCCCCGCACTTCGCCGGCCTGCGCTTCGGTCGAAAAACTCGGGCCAGCGCTACCAATAATGTCAGATAACTTATATGGTTGATGACATCGTCGAGTGGCGCGGGCGCGCGGAACCGGTCAGGCCCGAAGACGCGCTCCGTGCAGCGAGGAAGGATCTGCCATGGTCAGCGTTGCCGTTGCCCCGTTCGAGACCGAAGTCAGGACTCGCGCGGGAGACCTGGTTCGCGCCGACGTGTACCTGCCTGCCGACGGCGGGCCGTTCCCCGTCGTGCTGGGCGCGTCCCCGTACCAGAAATCGCTGCGGCGGCTGCCGCCTCATCCGGTCTTCCCGTTCACCGAGTACGGCCCGATTCAGCTGTACCTCGACAACGGCTACGCCTACGTGGCGATGGACACGCCGGGAACCGGGCGTTCCGAGGGCACGTGGGACCCGGTCTCCCGGGCGGAGGGCGAGGCCATCGGTGACATGATCGAGCACGTCGCCGTCCAGCCGTGGGCGACCGGGGCGGTCGGCATGATCGGCATGTCGCACTACGCGTGGAGCCAGTGGAACGCCGCCCGCACCCGGCCTGCGCATTTGAAGACCATCGTCGCCTACGACGGCGCCACCGACATGTACCGGGACTGGATGTACCACGGCGGGATCCCGGTGCAGGGTTTCTGGTCGTCGTGGCTGTTCGGGTCGGTGCTCATGCAGCACACGCTCAACGGCATCGGATTCCGCGAGGGCGGCAAGGACCAGTTCGTCTACGAGGCGCTCTCGCACCCCTTCGACGACGAGTGGCAGCGCCGCCGCTCGCCGTTCTGGGAACTGGACAAGGTGGAAATCCCCGTGTTCTCCATCGGGGTGTGGGGGAAGGGACCGCTGCACCTGCGCGGCAACTTCTACGGCTTCGAACGGGTCCGCGGCCCCAGGCAGCTGCTCGTCACCCACCCGGAGAGCTTCGCCCAGGCCCAGGCGTACTACTTCGACGAGGACTTCCACCGCGCCGAGCTGCTGCCCTGGTACGACCACCACCTCAAGGGCACCGACAACGGCGTGATGGACCGCCCGCCCGTCCGGTTCTACGTCAACGGCGAGAGGACGTACCGATCCGCGACGTCCTGGCCGCCGGCCGACGCCGAGCCGTCGGCGTTCTACCTGTCAGGGGAGCGCAGCGGCGCGGTCAGGTCCCTCAACGACGGCTCGCTCTGCGAGGACGCGCCAGCGGCGGACGAGAACCCGACGTCATGGTCCTACCCGGACCCGGAGTGGAGGGCGGGAGTCACCGTGTTCGACGCCGATGGCCGGCCCGATCACGTCGCGCGCGTCACCACGTTCACCACGGCCCCGGCGAACCGGGACCGTGAGTTCACCGGGCACGGCGTGCTGACGCTCTACGCCTCGACCGACCAGGCCGACCTCGACCTCATCGTGAAGCTGTCGCTCCTGCCTGCCGCCGGGGGCCAGCCGCTGAGGGTCTCCCAGGGCTGGCTGCGCGCCTCGCACCGCGCCGAGGATCTCGCGCTGACCAGCGATATGCGGCCGTTCCACGTGCACGACCACGCTGAGCCGCTGGAGCCGGGGACGGTGTACGAGCTGCGCGTCGAGCTGCTGCCGATGTCGTTCCTGGCCCGCCGGGGCGACCGGATCCGGCTGGAGATCAGCAACCAGGACTCGCTGATCGCCGACGCCCCGATGACGCACTTCTACGGCCAGAAGGTCGGCAACGACACCTATCACCACGACCGGCGTCACCCGTCGTCGCTGCGGCTGCACGAGCGCCCACGGTAGACGTCCCTGCCTGCCCAGGCAGGCACAGAACACCCGGCCGGCAAGGGACCGCGCGCCCCGGGGCGGCTGCTCATCGAAGGGAGCCTGTCCATGTCAGACAACCCGAGGCGCCGGGAGACCACGCACCTTCCGCCCGGTTTCACCCGGCACGACGCCACGGTGAACGGCACCCGGCTCAGCTACCTGATCGGCGGAACGGGCGAGCCGGTGCTGCTCCTGCACGGCTGGCCGCAGACCGCCCGGTCATGGCACCCGGTTCTGCGCCCGCTCGCCGCCCAGGGCTATACGGTCATCGCTCCCGACCTTCGCGGCCTTGGCCAATCCGACCGGGCCGATTCCGGATATGAGAAGGACAACCAGGTTGAGGACATGCGGCAGTTGCTCCGCAACCTCGGCTTTGGGCCTCGGGTCCGTGTCGTGGGGCACGACATCGGCGGGATGATCGCCTTCTCCTGGGCGAGGAAACATCCCGAGGAGGTGGAGCGCCTGGTCCTGATCGAGCTGGCGGTCCCCGGATTCGGCCTGGAGCAGGCGATGAACGTCGCCGAAGGGGGCCGCTGGCACTTCGGCTTCTTCATGACACCCGAGGTGCCCGAACTTCTTCTCGGCGGGCACGAGCGGGAGTTCTTCGCCTGGTGGTTCGCGCACCTCTCCGGCGACCCGGACGCGTTCAGCTCCGACGAGATAGACGCAGTCACCGCTGACTACGCGGGTCACGAGGCGCTGCGTGCCGGGTTCGGGCACTACCGCACGCTGCTGCGGGACGCAGCGGCCAACCGCGCCTGGTATGACGGCGGCGGCAGGCTCGACATGCCGGTGCTCGCCATCGGCGGCGAGCTGGCCGTCGGCCAGCGCCTGGCGGAGAGCATCCGCGCAGCGGCTCCGCACGCCAGGGCCGCCGTTGTCCAGGCCTGCGGGCACTTCGTCGCAGACGAACGCCCTGAGGATCTCATCCGCATCCTGACGCAGTTCCTCGCCCAGGTCCCTGCGGCCTGACCGGCAGCAACTCGAATGGCCAGACGGCGGCACCCTCGCGATGCCCTCGGTCGCCGCCTTCCTGGGCGAGCTCGCCGCGTCGCGGACCGGTCAGCCGACCGCCGGCGAGTCCGGCAGGTAGATGTCCATGGCGATCATCAGCTGCCGGAGTACGGCGCGCAGCTCTCGCTGCTGCCTCGCCGACAACGTGGCCAGTGCCCGGTCCTCAACCGTCTTCGTCTCCGCCTGGGCCCGCTCCAGCACGTCGAGGCCGGCGGGGGTGATCTGGACGTCGATAATCCTGCCGTGCGTCGGGTGCGGGGCCCGGCGAACGAGGCCGCGGTCGAGCAGCGACGAGATCGCGGTGGACATGGACTGGGCCGTCACCCCGGCCCGGCGGCCGAGCTCGGCCCCGGACAGGGCGTCCGGGCTTTCCAGCCCGAGTTGCGCGAGCGCGGCAAGCTGCGCGTGGGTCAGCGAAAACCGGCGCAGGGTCCGCTCAAGCTGCTGTGAGAGAGTCGAACTCACCATCCGCATCATGTAGGGCAGACGTTGACCGAAGTCTTCTGCCATGATCCCTCTTTCCGCTCGATCTGACTCGGCCATCTCTTCAAACATACAAGTTGCCTGTTAAGATACCTGGCATCAGGAGCGTGGATACGGCCGCCGAAGTCCACGACGAGCTTGCAGAAGGCTTCCGGCTGTTCCAAGAGTCATGACCGCAATAGCCTGGTCACGCAGCGGCGCGGGGTGCCGTCAGCTCAGCCTCGATCCACCGTCGGTTATGACTGGTTGATCGCCCCAGGACAGATCGCCTGCGCGGTACTGCGGGCACCACACGACGTGACAGCCAAGGTCGTAGGCGCCCCACGCCGACCATCACCCGAGGGAACATGCAGCTGGTTGGACCAGCGTTGCTGGTCCAACCAGTACGGGTCCGTACCGGATTCCCCTGACACCTGAAGGCGCCAGTCCCCTCCGGAGGTCTTTGATGGAAATCGGACAGCTCAGGGCCTTCGTCACCGTCGCCGAGGAGGGCCACGTCGGCCGGGCGGCGGTGCGGCTGCACCTGACGCCGTCGCCGGTCAGTCGCAGCATCCGCGCGCTGGAGCACGACCTGGGCGTGGAGCTGTTCGTCCGGGGCCATCACTCGCTGGAGCTCACCGAGGCGGGCCGGGCGGCGCTGCCGCGCATCAGGGCGGCGCTGCGCAGTCTGGAGGAGGCGCGCTTCGCCGCGCGACGGGCCGCCGGCCAGCTCCCACCGCTGCGTCTGGGGTCCACCCACTTCGCGCCGCTGCACGTCGTCGACCGGGTGGTCGCGACCATCTGCGCGTTCCTGCCCGGTGCGCCGAGCCAGACCCGCGCCGCGGACGCCCCGGATGCCCCGGACGGCGGCCTGGTCGACCTGGTCCACAACCCGTCCAGCGAACTGCTGCCGGCACTGGACCGCGGCGAACTGGACCTCGCCCTGGTGCACCTGCCCGTCGACGATCCGTCGCTGGACGTGCTGCCCCTGGTCGCCTACCGGTTGCGCGTCGCGATGCGGGCCGACGACGAGCTGGCGACCCGGACCTGCCTGCACCTGGCCGACCTGCGCGATCGGGAGATCCTGCTGACGCCCACCCGGCTGCAGCCGCTCGCCATGCGCCGGCTTCAGGATCGGCTGGAGCAGGTCGGTCACGCGCACGTCGTCACCATGCACGAGCAGGACCTGCTGCTGCTCGCGAACACCGTCCGCCGGTCCCGCCAGCTCACCCTGACCGGTTCGGTGAACTCCGGGCCCGCCGGACGGGTGTTCGCCGACCCGGTGTTCGCCCTGGTCCCGCTGGCCCCCGGGGAGATCGACTTCCAGCTCGGCCTGGTCTGGTCGCGGGCGACGGCCGCCCGCGACCCCCGGATCACCGCCGTCGTCGACCACCTGCGCGCCTCAACCCCGCCCCGCTGAGCTCGGGCGGTGCCGCGGCGGTACGCGCCGGGGCCGCGCCTTCGGGCGCCGTGGGCGACGCCGGCCCGGTCGGGTCAGCCCGTCGTCGGAGGCATCGGCCTCGGCCGGCTGGACTCGCGATGGACGCGGTAGAGCGCCTCCTGGCTCAGGCTCGCACCGAGGACGCCGCCGGCGGTGTGGATCGTGCCGGAGTACAGCCCGCGTCCCCCCGCCGCCGAGCGGGGGACCAGGTCGAGCAGCACCCAGTCGTCCATCCGGATCGGCCGGTGGAACCAGACGGCGTGGTCGAGGCTCGCGCCGGAGTGGACCGCGCCGCCGGGGAGGGCCGCGAGGCCGGTGAAGGTGTCCGACAGGTAGGTCAGGACGCAGGCGTGCAGCAGCCGGTCGTCGGGCAGCGCGAGGGTGCTGCGCGCCCACATCCGGGTGGGCCAGCCGGTGTTCTCGTAGGGCTGCTTCGGCAGGCGGCCCTCGATCGAGAACAGCCGTGCCAGGCGCAGCGGTTCGGCCGCGTCCGGGTCGCCGGCGTCGGGCATCGGGTCGACCTGATGGTCGTCGCCGTCCTCCGGGACGTGGAACGACGCCGACATGTTGAAGATGACCTTGCCGCCCTGGACGGCGACGACCCGACGGGCGGAGAACGACCGGCCGTCCCGGTCCCGCTCCACCCGGAAGATCGTCGGCCGGGAGGCGTCCCCGCTGCGCAGGTAGTAGCCGTGCAACGAGTGCGGGACGCGTCCGTCGGACACCGTGCGCCCGGCGGCGAGAAGCGCCTGGGCAGCGACCTGCCCGCCGTAGAGGGAGTACGGGTCCTCGAACACCGTCAGGGCCCGGTAGAGGTCCTGGTCCAGCTCCTCCAACTCCAGCAGATCGAGAAGGGAGGCCGCCGGCTCGGCCGATGGCTGCACGCTGGTCACACTGTTGACGCTGTTCACGCTTGCGGGTTGCACGACTCCCCCATGCTTTCTGCCGTGATGACGGTCGGCGTTCCCTGTCCCCCGACAAGGGAGTCCCCGACCAGCCTGGACTGAGCGGTCATCCGGCAGGGGGCGGGTATGGCGACCATCACGGCAACCGGACTCGAGCAGCGCCGACGACGCGGGCGCCCGGCGCGGCGGCACGGACCGACGCCCGCACCCCACACCCCACACCCGACCCGCACCCGCACCCGCACCCGCACCCGCACCCGCGACGGTCAGCCTGCGCCTGCCAGGCCCCAGGCCTCCCGCACCTGCGCGAGGGTGGAGCTGCCCACGGCTGGCCCCATGCCAGCGACCCGCCCCGGTGTGCGGGAGAAGCGCGGCGCCGGGGCCGGGGCCACCTCGTCGCCCAGGTCGACGAACACCTCCCGGGCGGCCAGGTGCGGGTGCGCGCGGGCCTCCGACCAGCTCAGGACGGGTGCGGCGCAGGCGTCGGTGCCATCGAACACCTGCTCCCACTGCGCCCGGGTGCGGCTGGCGAACGCGGTGGCGAACGCCGCGCGCATCTGCGGCCAGCGGCTGGCGTCGTTCTGGGCGTCCGCCCATTCCGGCAGGCCGAGCAGCTCGACGAGCCTGGCGTAGAACTGCGCCTCGATGGGGCCGACGGAGAACCAGCCGCCGTCGGCGGTCTCGTAGACGTCGTACCAGGGTCGGCCGGTGTCGAGCATGTTCGTGCCCCGCGGCTCGCCCCACTCCTTGCGGGAGATCATCGACCACATCATCGCCGACAGCGATGCCACCCCGTCGACGATGGCGCAGTCGACGACCTGTCCCTTCCCGGAGTCCCGCGCCTCGTGCAGCGCGGCGAGGATGCCGACGACGAGGTACAGCGCGCCGCCGCCGAAGTCGCCGACCAGGTTCAGCGGCACCTGCGGCGGCCCGTCCGCCCGGCCGATGGCGCCCAGCGCCCCGGTGATCGCGACGTAGTTGATGTCGTGACCGGCGGTGCGCGACCAGGGACCCTCCTGGCCCCATCCGGTCATCCGGCCGTAGACCAGCGCGGGGTTGCGGGCGAGCAGATCGTCGGGGCCGAGGCCGAGGCGCTCGGTGACCCCCGGCCGGTAGCCCTCGATGAACACGTGCGCGGCGTCGAGCAGGTCCAGCAGGCCGGCGTGGTCGTCGGGATTCTTCAGGTCGAGGGCGACGGACGGCCGACCGCGGGTCAGCCAGTCCGGCTGCGTGCCCACGGTGGCCGGCTTGTCCACCCGGATGACGTCCGCGCCGAGCTCGGTGAGCAGCGTGGCCGCGAACGGCGCCGGGCCGATGCCGGCCAGCTCGATGACCCGCACGCCGTGCAAGGGGCCGTACGCAGCCTCGGGAGAGGGGATCGAGGTGTCGGGCATCATCGCTCCTTCGGGTGGATCGCACCGACGAGGTGGATCACGGCTTTCGGGTGAATCAGGTCCTCCGCACGGATCATGCCGTCCCTGCCCGTGCGGCGCTGGTCAGCCGGCGACCGGAAGGCCGGAGGCGGCCGGCGCCGGGACCGCCGGGGTGGTGCTGCGCGCCCGCATGAGGCGCCGGGCGATGGCGTGCTTGTGCACCTCGGTCGGGCCGTCGTACAGGCGGAACGCCCGGATGTCCCGGAAGATCATCTCGACCACGGTCTCGTCGGTCACCCCGATCCCGCCCAGGACCTGCACGCAGCGGTCGGCGACCTTGAACAGCTCCTCGGACACATAGCACTTGACCTTCGACGCCTCGTGCCGGCCCTGCTCGCCCTGGTCGAGCAGCCAGCAGGCGCGCCAGATCGCCAGCCTGCAGTTGTCCAGCGCGATCTCGTTGTCGGCGAGCTGGAAGCCCACCCCCTGATGCTCCCCGATCGGCCGGCCGAACGCCGTGCGGGTGCGGGCGTGCTCGACGGCGATGCTGTGCGCCCGGTCCGCTGCGCCCAGCCAGCGCATGCTGTGCGTCAGCCGGGCCGGGGTGAGCCGCAACTGGGCGTAGCGGAAGGCGTCCCCGACCGTGCCGAGCACCGCGGAGGCGGGCAGCCGCAGGTCGCGGAGGTTCACCACGCCGTGTCCCTCGACGTAGTTGCGGTCCATGGTGTTCATGACCCGCTCCACCTCGATGCCGGGGGTGTCCCCCCGGGTGAGGAACAACGTCGGGCCGCCCACCCCGTCGACGCCGGGGGCCACCCGGGCCATGATGATCCAGGCCAGCGCGCCGTTCGCCCCGGTGATCAGCCATTTGCGGCCGTTGACCACGTAGTCGTCGCCGTCGCGCACGGCCTCGGTGAGCAGCTGGTTCGGGTCGGAGCCGGCGCCGGCGGGCTCGGTCATCGCGAACACCGAGCGCGCCCGGCCCTCGATGACCGGCCGCAGGAACTCCTCCTGCTGCTCCGGGTTGGCGATCTTCGCCAGCAGGGCCATGTTCGCCTCGTCCGGTGCGGCGCAGTTCATCGCCACCGGCCCGAGCGTCGACCAGCCCGCCGCCTCGTAGACCACCGCCTGCTCGACGTGGGTGAGCTCCCGGCCGCCGAAGCTCCTCGGCGCCTGGATGGTCAGCAGGCCCGCCTTGCGCGCCAGGCCCACGAGTTCCTGGCGCAGGTCGTCGTTGGGGCCGTGCGCGGTCAGCCGTGGATCGCGCTCGAACGGCACGATCTCGTTCTCGACGAACGTCCGCACCCGCTCCCGAAGATCCACCAGTTCCTGCGGCAGACTGAAATCGATCATGATGTTTCCCTGGAGTCTCGTCGGAGGGTGTCTGGGGCGCCGGGACAGCCGGTCCCGGGCGCGTGGCTGGGCGGGGCCCAGGCCGGTCAGGTGCGGGCGGCGGTGAGGTCCGCCGTCCAGCCGAGCACGGCGTCGGCGATCCGCGCGAAGCCGGCGTAGCGCGGGCCGGCCACCGGATCGTCGGCGAAGCGCCGGTAGAGCTGCATCCAGGCGATCGCCAGCCGCAGCCGGGCCAGCGCCAGGTGGAAGCCGAGCTCGGCCGGCGGTCGGCCCGCCGCGGTGAAGTAGGCCGCCGCGACCTGCTCGCGCCGGGGGAAGCCGGGTTCGAGCGAGGGCACCTGGCGCAGCTCGTGCAGGGCCGGCGGGTCGTCCGACTCGATCCAGTAGGACAGCAGCACCGCCAGGTCGAACAGGGGGTCGCCGCGGGTCGTCATGTCCCAGTCGAGGACGGCGACCGGGGCGAGGGTCACCGGATCGACGAGCATGTTGTCGAACTTGAAATCGCAGTGGATCAGCCGCGCCTCGCCCGCGGGCACGTCGGCGACGGCGTGCCGCAACCAGCCGATCACCGCCGTGGCGGCGGCCGGCAGGCCGTCGGGGTAGACCGCGGCGACCCGGCGTGCCCAGCCCTCCACCTGCCGTTCGAGGAACCCCTCGGGCCGGCCGAGCTCCCCGAGCCCGACCGACGCCGGGTCCAGCGCGTGCAGGGCGGCCATCGCTGTCAGCAGGGTCGCCGTCAGCCGCCCGGGAACCGTGCCGGTGCCGGATGAGCCGGGCGAGCCGGGCCGACCGGGCGAGCCGGGCCGACCGGCCGGGCCGGGCGACGGCGACGCAGCCGCGGTGAGCGCGGGCGGCACGGTGGCGCCGACGGTGACGCCGTCGCGGTACTCCAGCAGCTGGAACTGGGCGCCGAGGACGCCGGGATCGGTGCAGAAGTGCACCCCGCGCGGGGCGAGCGGGTAGCCCGCGCCGAGGCGGCGCAGCACCCGCCACTCGCGCGCCATGTCGTTGGCGCCCTCCGCCGACGGTCCGGGCGGCGGGCGGCGCAGCACGGTCGGGCTACCGTCCACGGACACCAGGTAGTTGAGGTTCGCCAGGCCGCCGGCGAACTGCCGGGGGGCGACGTCGGTGTCCAGGCGCAGCCCGTGGCGGGCCAGCTCGGCGGCGAGGCGATCCCAGGGCTGGGCGACGGTGGCCTCGGGGGGGCGGAACCGCGGGTCCACGTCGGTCACCCCGCGTCCCCCGAGCCGGACGCGCCGGGCGCGCCGGACACGCCGGACACGCCGGGTGCACCGGGCGCACCGGGCGCACCGGGCGGGTTGGACGCGGCGGGCGGGTCGGCGAGCTGGCCCCGGTTGCCGGCGACGATGCCGGCGCGGCGGCCGGCGACGCCGCCGGCGTCGAAGCCGCGGTCCAGCCACGCGGCGGCGGCGCGCGACTCAGCGGCCAACGCTTCGGCGGTGCCCTGCGCCGCGATGGCCCGCGCGGAGGCGAGGAACGCCGTCCGGGTCGCCGGGTCCGACGCACGGATGCGCTGGCCGAGGCGGTGGGCGGCGGGCAGCAGGTCGTCGTGCCCGACGACCTCGCTGACCAGGCCCGCGTCCCGGGCGGCCACCGGGTCGAGGAACTCCCCGGACAGGCTCAGCCGCAGCGCCCGGCGTTCGCCGATCGCCCGCGCAAGCAGGACACTCATTCCCCAGCTCGGCAGGACGCCGACCCGGGTGTGGGTGTCGGCGAACGCCGCCTTCTCCGAGGCGATGAGGATGTCGCAGTGCAGCGCCAGCTCGAAGCCGCCGGTGATCGCCGGGCCGTTGATCGCGCCGATCAGCGGCTTGCCGGTCGGCTTCCAGGGCAGCCCGGGCGGCAGGTCGCCGTCGCCCGGGCGGGTCAGGGCCAGGCGCAGGTTCTCGCCGCTGCCGGCCACCTCGCCGAGGTCGAGACCGGCGCAGAACGCCGGGTCGGCGCCGGTGAGGACGATGACGTCGACCCCGTCGTCGGCGTCCGCCGCGGCGAGCGCCGCGCGCAGGGCGCGGATCAGCCGGGCGGTGAGGGCGTTGCGCGCCTTCGGCCGGTGCAGGGTGAGGACGGCGACCCCGTCCACCCGCTCCACCAGGAGATCATCGGTCCCGGGATCGGCGTCGGCCATGGCAGCTCCTCGTGCGGAAGGGTTCGGATGTCGGACGGTGGGGCGCCGGTCAGAGCGGCGGGATCGCCGGCAGGTCCGGGTAGTCGGGGACGCGCCCGCCCGCGCGCCCGCGCATCGCCTCGGCGACCTCCTCGGGCTGGAAGGCCCCGGTCTGCCAGGTCGCGATCTGGTCGAGCCCGGCGGCGACGTCGTGGTCGCGGGCGTAGAGCAGGCTCTCCTTGCTGCCCCACACCGCCAGCGGGCTGCGTTCGGCGATCTCGGCGGCGATCTCGCGGACCCCGACGAGCAGCGCGTCATGGTCGGCGAACACCTCGTTGACCAGGCCGACCTCGCGGGCTCGCGCGGCCGGCAGACGCCGGCCGGTGTAGGCAAGCTCCCGGGCGACGCCGGACGGGATGAGCGTCGGCAGGCGCTGCAGGGTGCCCAGGTCGGCGGTGATGCCGATGTTGGTCTCCTGGACGACGAAGAAGGCGTCCGCGGTGGCGTACCGCAGGTCGCAGGCGGTGATCAGATCGAGGCCACCGCCGAGGCAGCCGCCCTGCACGGCCGCGAGCACCGGCATCCGGGCCCGCTCCAGCGCGGTGAAGGCGTCCTGCATCCGGGCGATGAGCCGCTTGCGGCCGGCGTTGGCGCGCGCCGGGTCACCGCCGGGCAGCAGGTCGGTGTGCTCGAACGAGGACAGGTCCATCCCGGCGCAGAAGTGCCGGCCGGTCGAGGAGATGATCAGCGCCCGCACGTCACCGGCGTCGCTGAGCCGCGCGACGACGGCGGGCAACTCCCGCCAGAACTCCGGCAGCAGGGTGTTGAGCGCCGCCGGCCGGTTGAACACGAGCTGGGCGACCCGGCCGGTGACATCGACCTCGAAGCAGCGGTAGCCCACGGCGGACTCCTTTCCCGGGCCCGTGCGGTCACCCGGCGCCCACGGGTGTCGAGATGGTCCGGGTCCGGCCCAGGACGACCGCGCAGCCGGGGATCCGCGGGCCCGGCGAGGGCACCACACGTCCCGGATGGTCACCCGGACCGGCTCGGCAACGCCCCGCAGTACGCGCCGCCGACCGGCAGTCCCCAGGACTATCACATAGTTATCTAGGTGGTACAGCATCTCCACGAGTCGGACATGATCACTCCTTGGAGTGTCGACGGTTGCGCGGTCGTCCGGGCGGCGCCCGGCGGACGCGCTCCCGGTGCCGCCCGCCCCGCGGCAGGGAGGCGCCGTGGGGGCGGGCGGGGTCGTTCGACCCGGCGGCCTCAGGACAGGATGTAGCCGCCGTCGACGACGATCTGCTCGCCGGTCTGGTAGCGCGACGCCTCCGAGGCCAGGTAGACGGCGATGCCGCCCAGGTCCGCGGGGGTGCCCCAGCGACGGCCCAGCAGCCGCGGCAGCGAGCGGGCGGCGAACTTCTCGTCGTCGAGCAGGTCGTCGGCCAGCGCGGTGCGGATGTAGCCGGGCAGGATCGCGTTGACCCGGATGCCGTCGCGGCCCAGCTCCACCGCGCAGCTTCGGACCAGGCCGGACAGCGCCGCCTTCGCCGTGCCGTAGGCCTGGGTCCGCGCGAAGCCCCGGTTGGTCCCGATGATGCTCGACACCGCGACGAGGCTGCCTCCCGCGCCGGCGGCCACCAGATGCCGGGCCGCGGTGCGGAAGGTGAGGAACACCCCGTCAAGGTTGATCCGCAACACGTGGTGCCACTGGTCGAGGGTCAGGTCCGTGAAGCGCATCGGCTCCCCGCCGATGCCGGCGTTCGCGAAGCAGGAGTCGATCCGCCCGAACGCGCCCACCGCCTGCTCGAACGCATCGATGACCTGCGCCTCGTCACCGACGTCGCAGCGCAGCGCGAGCACCCTGCCGCCGTGGGCGGCGACGGCCTGCTGCGCCGCGGCGTTCTTGCGCTCGTTCGTACCGAGGATGACGACGTCCGCTCCGGCGGCGGCCAGCGCCTCGGCGATGCCGAGGCCGATCCCGCCGTTGCCCCCGGTGACCAGCGAGACCCGGCCCCGCAGGTCGAAGGAGGCGACGGCCGCCGGGTCGGGACCTGGGCCCGCCTCGGCGGGACGGGCGGTCGTGGCGGGACGGCTCATCGGGTCGCGTCGAGGAGCAGCGGCCACACCGCCGGGTCGGCCTTCCAGGTGTCGTAGAAGGCCGTCCGGGTGTAGATGCCACTGATCTTCGCGATGAGGCCCTTGCCGACCTCCTCCGGCGTGCCGACGACCGAGAACGTGTGCAGAATTTCATCTGTGATGAGTTCGGCCATGCCGTCCCACTCGCCGCGCTTGGACAGGTTGGTCAGCTCCGGCTGCAGCTCGCCCCAGCCGTGCACGTCGAGGACGCCCTTGTAGGCCGGGGTGGAGGCGTAGAAGGCGATCTGCTTCTTGGTCCCGAAGACCGCCGCCGCCAACTCCTCCTCGGTGCGCCCGACCGTCACGAACGACGGCCCGGCGATCGCGAAGCCGTCCAGGTCGGCCTTGCCGACCTTGGCCCGCCCGCGCAGCAGGGCCGGGAGGGTGACCTCCTCCAGGTACTTCTTCGTGGTGAACGGGTGGACGAAGAAGCCGTCGGCCACCTCGCCGGCGACCTCGGTCATGCCCTCACCGACGCCGGCGAGGTACACCGGGGGCGGGCCGTAGGGGTGCGGCTCCGGCGCGAAGAACGGCGTCATGAGGGTGTGGGTGTAGAAGTCGCCGCGGAAGGCGAGCTTGGTGCCGTTCTGCCAGGCGTCCCAGATCGCCCGGGTGGCCAGGACCAGCTCGCGCATCCGGGCGGCCGGGTGCGACCAGGTCATCGAGAACCGCTTCTCGATGTGCGGCTTGATCTGCGAGCCCAGGCCCAGGATGAACCGGCCCTCGCTGTACTGGGCCAGGTCGTAGCCGAGGTAGGCCAGCGTCATCGGGGTCCGCGCGAAGGCGATCGCGATCGACGTGCCGACGCTCGCGGTCGAGGTCGCGTTGGTCGCCTGCAGCGTCTGCAGGAACGGGTCGTGGCGGGTCTCCCCCACCCAGATGCCGGCGTAGCCCTCCTTCTCGATACGCGCCGCGCCCGCCGGCGTCGCCGCGAGGTCGTCCGACAGGTTTGCGTCGATCTTCATCCGCTCTCCTCCTGATGGCGGGGCCTGCCGACGACCGCCGCGCCCGCTTCATCATGCCGCCAGCGCCAGGCAGATGACTGACTAACGTAGTTAACAAAGTGCACTTTGATGATGCCGGAACGCGGCGCGACGCGCACACCGACCGACAATCAGGACTTCCAATACGGACAGCATCCGGATGATTTCAGAGAGTGCCTCTGACCGGGAGCAGCGCGACGCTGCTGACGGACCGAGCGCGCCCGCCACACCCGACGGCCGCCCCACCCTTATCAGGCACACATGGTTAACTAAGTAGTTAAAGATAGCCTCGCTCGCGGCGTGATGACCATCGACACGTGGAACCGGTTCGCCCAGCTCATCGGGCCGCCGGCCTCGCCCCGGGCGGGCCGATCCGCCCGTCCTGGGTGGGCCGGTCCACCCGTCCCGGGCGGGCCGGTCCGCCTCCCGGTGGCGGCCAGCTGGCCCGTCACGGCACGGGCCGCCACGACCGCATTACCTGATTCGTGGCTAGGAGGAGGGTGCCATCGCGGGCGACCCTCGACACGCGCAGTGTCCATCAGATTGTGCATCGGCACGCCCCAGACGCCGCCGGCGCGGCCTGAACGCCACCCACGGAGCCGGCCGTAGCCGCCTGAGCAGGGAATACGCAAAGATTCCGGCCGGGCCGCCGCGAGCCATACCGCGGAGCAGGGGATGCTAGACCGTCCGTCGATTACCGCAGGTAGTTATCTTGACCGGACTTTCGTCCCTATCACCGGCCACCGGCCACAAAATGTAGGATGTTCATGTCGATCAGTCATCGACGCTCGGGCCGGGGACAATTTCCGGCCGCATTCTCTCCTCAGGGTGGCCCGCGAGACGTCCGCGCGGCCACGGACCCCATATTTCGCGGTTTCCGACAATCGGAGGACGACGGCGTGACCGACAACGCCGCGGCAGCTCAGCCGCTGCACGTGCAGGGTCGAGATGCGGTGATCGCAGCATCGCAGGGCGTGACATGGCGTGATGGAGAGCCACCGGACTACCACCTGTCCCGCCAGAACATGCCGGCGGAACGCTCCGTGCACCACGAGCCCGGTTCGCTCGCGGACATCGTGGAGCGGGTCGTGCAGGTCTTCGAGATGGAACTGTCACACAAGAAGAACCCCTCCGAATGGGTCAGCATGGTCGCTGACAAGGTCAGGGTCAGCGTCAACGGCGGCCCGAAGGTGGGCAGTGCCGAGCTGGCCGAGCGGGGCAGCTACAACGTCCTGATCGGGGAGAACCCGTACTACTCGGCCAACGACGAGTCCTTCGAGTCGTCGCACGACGTGTTCCACGAGGCATTCCCCGGCGGTTTCTTCTGGGAGGTCCTGGAGGTCTACTCGCCGCCGCCCGTGATCGCTTTCAAGTGGCGGCACTGGGGCACCTTCAGCGGCCCCTACAAGGGAGTCGAGCCGACCGGCGAGCGTATTGAGATGTACGGCGTGACGGTGGCCCATGTGACCGACGACCTCCGCCTCACCGATACTCAGCACTTCTACGACAACACCGATTTCCTGGGACAGCTCGCCCGCGGGCAGCTCGCGCCCAACCCGCGCGCCCACCAGTAGGAACGGCGCCTGCGGGCCCCGGGCGGGCGGCGGGTGCCGCGGAGATCCTGAGGTCCTAGGCGGATCGGTCGTCGGCGCCGCCGCGTGCAGCGGCGGCGCCGACGGCGGCCACCTCGTCGTCGGTGAGCGCGACCCAGGCGGCGTCGACGTTCTGGTCGAGATGGCGGATCTTCGACGTGCCGGGGATCGGCAGCAGCACCGGCGAGCGACGCAGCAGCCAGGCAAGCGCGACCTGCGCCGCGTTCGCGTCGTGCGCGGCGGCGACGGTGTCGAGCACCGCGCCGAGACGCTCGCCGACCAGCACCGGCGCCCACGGCAGGAACGCGAGCCCGTCGCGCTCGCAGACGGTCAACACCGCCTCCGCCGCCCGGTCCCCGGCGTTGTAACGGTTCTGCACGCTGACCACGTCGGCGAGCGAACGGGCCAGGGCGAGCTGCGCGGGCGTCACGTTCGACACCCCGATGTGACGGATCTTGCCCTCGCGCTGGAGATCGACGAACGCCCCGACGGTGTCCTCGTAGGGCACCTGCGGGTCGGGGACGTGCACCTGGTAGAGATCGATGGCCTCGACCCGCAGCCGGCGCAGGCTCGCCTCGCACTCGGCCCGGATGTGCTCGGGGCGGCCCAGTGGCGGCAGGCTGGTCGCCCCCGCAGCGACCTTCCCGGGCCGGAAACCCGCCTTCGTCGTGATGAGCAGGTCGTCGGGATACGGGTGCAGCGCCTCGGCGATGATCTCCTCGGATTCGCCGTAGCCGTAGATGTTCGCGGTGTCGATCAGGTTGACGCCGCGCTCGTACACCCGGCGGGTGAGCGCGACGGCCTCCGCGCGGTCGCGGACCCCCTCGGCGTTGCGCGCGCCGGAGATCCGCATCGCGCCGAAGCCGAGGCGGCGCACGGCGTGGCCGGCCAGGTGGAACGTGCCGGTCGTGGTGTCGTCGAGGGTGCGGTGTGCCATGTCTGGATCACATGCCTCTCACGGGAGGGATGGCGGCGGGTCCCGGGGCCGTTCGCCCGACAGCGGCACCGAACGGGGCGATGTGGGACCGTACGTCAGGTGGTCGACGGTTCGTTCGCCAGCCCGCGCGGCCCAGCCGGGACGGCGTACCGGCGGGTGCCGCCGCGGCCACGCAATGATCCACCGCAGCGCGCCGCACTGTTTCGATGACCACGGTGCACACCCCGCCATTAGAACACTAAGTTAACTACCAGAACCTGAATTCCGGCCAACCTGCCCGCCCTCCGGGGCGACAGCGGCCGAGGCAATACAGTCAACTGTTTACACTTTTAGGCGATCCATTCGTCGCGGGCCCCACCTGTCGACGATCGGGCCGCCGCACCAGCTGGCCTGGCCGGCCCCGGGCCACCGTCCTTCCGAGAGGAACTCACGTGCAGATCGCGGATTCAGTCGCAGTGGTGACCGGCGGGGCGTCCGGCCTCGGCCTCGCCACCGCCACCCGGCTCGTCGACGCCGGCGCGAGCGTCGTCCTGCTCGACCTCCCGAGCTCCAACGGCGCCGCGGTCGCGGAGAAGTTCGGCAGCGCCGTGCGCTTCAGCCCGGGCGACGTCACCTCCCCCGCGGACGTCACCGCCGCGCTGGACACGGCCGCCGAGCTCGGCCCGCTGCGGATCGCCGTCAACTGCGCGGGCATCGGCAACGCCGCCAAGACGCTGGGCAAGGAGGGACCGTTCCCGCTGGAGATCTTCGAGCGGGTCATCCGGGTGAACCTGATCGGCTCGTTCAACGTCATCCGGCTCGCGGCGGAGCGGATCAGCAAGGCCGAGGAGACCGAGGGCGAGCGCGGCGTCATCATCAACACCGCCTCGGTGGCGGCGTTCGAGGGCCAGGTCGGCCAGGCGGCCTACTCCGCCTCCAAGGGCGGCATCGTCGGCATGACCCTGCCGATCGCCCGTGACCTGGCCAACCTGAAGATCCGCGTGGTCACCATCGCCCCCGGCCTGTTCGACACCCCGCTGCTCGCCTCCCTGCCGGAGCCGGCCCGCATCTCCCTCGGCCAGCAGGTGCCGCACCCCTCCCGGCTGGGCTCCCCCGACGAGTACGGCCTGCTCGCCACTCAGATCATCGCCAACCCGATGCTCAACGGCGAGACGATCCGCCTCGACGGCGCGATCCGGATGGCGCCCAGGTAGATCGCCAGACCCCGCCGAGCGACCCCGGCGGGAACCGATCTGAGGCCTCCGCCCCGGCCAGACGAGTCAGTCCGAACCAGGGCGGAGGCCAGTTGCGGTGCGTTTTGCACGGTCCCCCGAGGGCGGATCGTGCACTTCGCACCGCAACCCGTCCCGCGTACCGCTAGGCCACCGGACCGGGAGCGGGGACGCCCTGGCCGGGGCTGCGCTGGGCGGGGACCGTGGGGCTCGTCGCCCACTTCGGCCGCCGCCGCTGCGCCGGCCGCTCGACCAGGTAGTGGGAGCCCGCGGCGAGCGCCGTGCTCAGCACGATCGCGATCAGCACCTGCCCTGGCGTGCCGACCCGGTCGCCGAGGCGGTCGCGGACGGTGCCGGCGACCGGGAAGTGCCACAGGTAGAACCCGTAGGAGATCCGGCCGAACCAGGCCAGCGGCGCGCTGCCGAGCGCGACCGCCAGCGGGGCGTCGCGGCACCGGTCGAGGGACAGGACGACCACGCCCGCAAGCAGCGCGACACCGGTGAAGCCGCCCAGGTCGAGCGCGGTGATCCCGTTCCCGGGCTCGGGGACGGTGACGGCGAGCACGGCGAGCGCCGCCAGCGCCACCGGCCCGGCGACCGCCAGGATCAGTCCGGACGCGCCGCGCAGGCGCGCGGCGAGTCCGGCCAGCCGCACCGCTCTGCCGAAGCGCCGCAACCGGGCGACATCCGTGTCCGCCGGCCCCGGCAGCCTCGACCCGACCCATCCCCAGGCGGCGAGGCCGGCGCCGACGAGCAACGCGTCGGCCCGGGTGTCGAGGCCGAAGTAGATCCGAGCGTCACTCACCCCGGCGGCGATGAGGACCTCCCGCCAGACGAACACGACGACCGCCGCAGCCGTGAGGATCGCCGGCAGCCGCCGCCGGGTCGCCGGGCGCCGGCACAGCAGCACCAGCACCGCCGGCCAGATCAGGTAGAACTGCTCCTCCAACGACAGCGACCAGGTGTGGCCGAACCACGCACCGCCCGAGTCGGGCCGGAACACCCGGTAGTAGTTGTTGACGTAGAGCAGCGAGCTGATCGCGTTGTCGGCGAAGTCCCACTGGTCGGCGCGGCTCTTCAGCGCGACGACGAGCACCGCGCCGACCGCCACGAAGACGCCGAACGCCGGCAGCAGCCGGAAGGCGCGCCGCACGTAGAAGCGGCCCAGGGCGACGGTGCCGGTGCGATCCCGTTCGGCCAGCAGCAGGCCGGTGATCAGGAACCCGCTGAGTACGAGGAACACGTCGACGCCGAGATACCCGCCGGACAGGGCATCCAGGTGAAAGCCGAGCACCGCGAGGACGGCGAGCGCCCGTAGCCCGTCGAGCGCCGGGTTGTAGCCCTCGGCCCGCGGCGCTCCGGGCGAACTACCGGATTCGCGCATCATTCCCGCCACCCTCATGACAGAACGATCTGGTTCACGCTTCCCGCCGCCGCGGGCCGCGGCGCCGACGCACCCTCGGCCCGACGCGGCCACCGGCTGTGCGCACCGTGACACAAGCGGCACTCTAACGTCACGTCACCATGGAAGGGGCCCACTCCGAGCGGAACGCACCCGAAGGGCCCGGCCGGACGTCAGGCGCCCGCCACCGTGCGCAGCCCCCGAAGCCCCCGAAGCCCGCGCATGCGAGCGATGAGCCGGTCGCGGGTGCGGGTCGGCGTGACCGGCCAGGCTCCCGCAGCCGTGCTGTGCCGGACATCTCCCCCCGAGTGCGGGCATCGGGCGTTCAGGCAGGCAAAGGTGGAATGGACGGTCGTGCCGCGGGGCGCGCGGCCCGACAACGGGAGGAACACGGTGGCAGACGGGAGAGACGCCGGCAGCGCCGAGAAGTCGGCCGCGGAGCACCGCGAGTTCGTCGACCTCATCGAGGCGCTGCGCGCGGCCCAGGACACGATCACCGGCGCCAGCCCGCCCGAGGACGTCGCCCGCAAGGCCCGGGAGGGGCTGGAGGAGGTGACCCGGCTGCTTGCCCCGTTCACCGTGAGCGAGTCCGAGCAGCTCGCCGGCTACCTGCTCACCGAGCCCGGCCACGCCCAGGCGCTCGCGCCGGCTCTGCACGTCGACGAGAGCAGCACCGAGCACGTGCGGGGCCGGCTGGTGCTCGGACGCTACTACCTGGGTGGCAACGGTGCCGCGCACGGCGGCAGCATCCCGCTGTTCTTCGACGACGTGCTGGGCCGGCTGGCGAACGCCGGTGGGCGGGGCACCTCCCGCACCGCCTACCTGCACGTCAACTATCGCAAGATCACGCCGATCGGCCCCGAGCTGCTCGTCGAGGCTCACGTCGATCGGGTGGAGGGTCGCAAGCGTTTCGTGGTCGGGACGATCCGCGACCCCGAGGGCGACCTCACCGTCGACGCCGAGGGACTGTTCATCGCGCTGCGCCCCGGCCAGCCCTGACCGCCCCCACTCACCGAGTTCACCCCGGCTGAGCTGGGATTCTGCTTCGGCCCCACGGCGAGGGGGTATTTGAGGCAGCATGAGGCTCGACCGCGACGAGTGGCCCCCTCACCGGTCCGGCCCAGGTCGGATGCGGCCCCTCCTCGGGCTCGGCGGTGCCCCGCGTTGACGGCACTGTCCTCCTGGCCGGGGCGTTGGTTCACCGCGCTGTTGCCACTGCTCATGTTGGCCGGGGTTGCCGCGTTGGAACTGAGCAACCGGGAGTGGACCGTCCTGGAACTGGCGGTGCTCAGCCCGATGCTCGCCGCCACGTTCGGTGGCCCCCGGCTGACCGCGCTGTACGGGGTGCTGGCGATCGGCGTAGGGGTCATGCTCGGCATATTCGATCACCTGTTCGGTCAGAGCGATGGCGGCCCGACCGCCCAGGCGGTGCGCCTCGGCGGGGTCGCCGTCGGCGGCGTGCTGGCGGTGCTGGTCAGCCGGTACAACACCCGGCGGGAGACGAAGCTGCAGAACGTCACCCGGGTGGCGGAGGTGGCCCAGCAGTCGATCCTCGCCGCGGTTCCGAGCTCGTCCGGAGGTCTGCGCTTCGCGGTGCGCTACGAGAGCGCCGCCGCCGAGGCGAGGATCGGCGGGGACCTGTACGAGGTTGTCGACACCGCCTGGGGCACCCGCCTGCTCGTCGGTGATGTCCGCGGCAAAGGCCTCGACGCGGTGCGCATCGCCAGCCGGGTGCTCGGCTGCTTCCGCTTCGTCGGCCGACAGGCGGAGGACCTGCCCATGGTGCTGGCGGGCCTCGACGCCGAGGTCGCCGAGGTCTGCGGGCTCGACGACTTCGTCACCGCGGTGGTCGGGCAGGTCGACGGCCGGCGGCTGCGGCTGGTCAACGCGGGCCACCCAGATCCGGTGCTGGTCCGCGAGGGTCAGGCGAGCCTGCTCGACGTGGCGACCCGGCTGCCGCCGCTGGGCCTGCTCGCCGACACCAAGGACACGGCGGGGAACACCGTCGAGGTCGCGCTGCGGCCCGGTGACCGCCTGCTGCTCTACACCGACGGCATCACCGAGGCCCGAGACCCGGCGACCGGCCGCTTCTTCCCGCTGCTGCCCGCGGCACAGGCGGCCCTGTCCCGCGGCACGCTGGAGGAGGCCGTCGCCGACCTGGTCGACCGGCTGCGGGCCTGGACCCGGTCGACGTTGAACGACGACGTCGCCCTGCTGGTCGCCGAGCTGCCCCGCCCCGCCGGCCGACTACGCCGCGGACCGCCGGCCTGACCGCCGGGTCAGGAGGATCGGGCGACGGCGCCGTCGCGGAACCGGTTCATCCGTTCGAGCCGCTCGTCGATCTCGTCACGGAAGGCGGCCAGACGGCTGATCTTCTCGTCGATCTCGGCCCGGAGCCTGCGATACGCGGTCTCGCCCTCGGACAGCAACCGCAGCCGGTCGCCGTCGTCGGAGGCGGCGTGGAACTCCACCCGGACCTGGGCGAGCCGGTCCTCGTAGACAAGGATGGTGCGGATCTCATCCAGGTTGAAACCGAGCAGGGTCTGCAGCTCCCGGATCCGGCGTACCCGGGCGAGATCGGAGTCGGCGTAGAGCCGGTTCCCGCCGGAGGTTCTCCCGGACGGGGTGATCAGCCCCACTTCCTGGTAATACCGCAGGGAACGCACCGAAACCCCGAGCTTCTGCGCGGCCTGGCCGATGCCGCACAGCTCGCGCTGCGCCTTCTGCGTCCCGTCCTCGTCACGCATCCTGCGATTGTTTCTCATGTTCCCGCCGGTCGACGCGGCGCCGTCGGATGCCGGAGCCCGGCCGGGCCGTTCGGCCCGGCCGGCCGGCGTTTCCTCGTCATCGCCGCTGTCGCCCATCGAGTTTCAGGACCTCTCGGAGGCTGGATGTTCCCGGTCAGGGACCAGAACCGGGAGTCGCTGTCAGGGGGCCATCGCTCGGCGAGAGTACCGTTCGGCGGCCCTGCCGTTCGGTGACCCTGCCGTTCGGTGACCCTGCCGTTCGGTGACCCTGCCGTTCGGTGGCCCTATCGTTCGGCGGCCAGGGTGCTGCCCGCGCCGTCCTCCATCGCCGCGATGTCGCCGGCGCCGGCCAGGCCCTCGGCGGCGTCCTCGCGCAGCGTGCGGCGCGCGTGCGGGCTGTCCTTGCCACGCAGCCAGGACAGCACCGCGCCGAGCGCGCAGGCGATGGCGGCGAAGTAGAAGGCGAGGTGCAGGCCGTCGCCGAACGGACCGGCGATGAGGTTCGGGAAGAACGTGTGCCCGGTGAGGAACTGGGCCTTGCTCGGGTCGAGGGCGTTCAGCGTGTCCGAGCCGAGGAGCTGCTCGGTGGGGTTGATGCCGAGGAACGCGGAGAACAGGCTGCCGATCGGCGGCAGGTTCGCCAGCTCGTGGGCCTTCGCCGGGTTGACGCCCTGGGCGGTGAGACCGGAGAACATCGCGTCCGGCAGGCTGGAGGCCAGGCCCAGCACGATGACGGTGAAGAACACGCCGATGGACAGCACGCTCGCCGAGTTCTGGAACGTGTTGAGCATTCCGGCGCCGGCGCCGCGCTGGTTCGGCGGCAGGGTGTTCATCACGGCGGTGGTGTTCGGCGCGGCGAACAGACCCATGGACAGGCCCATCAGCAGCAGGATGGCCGCGAACGCCACGTAGTTGAAGTCGATCGGGATCACGTTGAACAGCAGGAACGCGACGGCCGTGGCGACCAGTCCGATGGTGGCGAACGGGCGCGCACCGTAGCGGTCGGCGAGCCGGCCGGCCACCGGCCCGGAGAGCAGGAAGCCCACGGTGAGCGGGATCATGTAGATGCCGGCCCACAGCGGCGTCCGCTCGAAGCTGTAGCCGTGCAGCGGCAGCCAGATGCCCTGCAGCCAAATGATGATCATGAACTGGAGGCCGCCGCGGGCGAGCGCGGCGAGCAGCGCAGCCAGGCTACCCATGGTGAAGGCCCGGTTGCTGAACAGCTCCAGCTTGAACATCGGGTCCGACGAGCGCAGCTCGATCACGACGAACCCGATCAGCACGGCGAGCCCGCCGAACATGCAGATCAGCACGAACGGCTTGGTCCAGCCCATCGTGTGGCCGCCGTAGGGCTGCAGGCCGTAGATGATGCCGGTCAGGATCGCGATGAGTCCGATGGCGAAGGTGATGTTGCCGGCCCAGTCGATCCGGGCCTGAGTGCGCACGCCGTTGTCGCGCAGCTTCAGGTAGGCCCAGACCGTCCCGAAGATCCCGAACGGCACCGACACCAGGAACACCAGGTGCCACTCGACCGGGGCGAGCAGGCCGCCCACCAGCAGGCCGAGGAACGACCCGGCGATGGCCGCGACACCGTTGATGCCCAGCGCCAGTCCACGCTCGTTCTCCGGGAACGCGTCGGCGATGATCGCGCTGGAGTTGGCGAACAGGAACGCGCCGCCGATGCCCTGCCCGACCCGCATGATGATGATCCACAGTGCGGCGGTCGTGCCGTGCATCCAGGTGACGGCCAGCAGGATCGAGAACACGGTGAAGACCGCGAAGCCGAGGTTGTACATCCGCACCCGGCCGAACATGTCGCCGACCCGGCCGAGGCTCACCACGAGCACCGACGTGACCAGCATGAACCCCATCAGGGTCCACAGGAAGTACGAGGTGTTCCCCGGGGCGAGCGGGTCGACCTTGATGCCCCGGAAGATGTCCGGGAGCGCGATGATCAGGATCGAACTGTTGATCGTCGCCATCAGGACACCGATGGTCGTGTTCGACAGGGCGATCCACTTGTAGTTGTCCGAACCGGACACGGTCGGGACGTCATCGGCCCCGGGCGGCGAGGTGCCGGCGGTGGTGTCGGAAGTCGTCACGGCAGGAAGGCTAGCGCCTCCATCTCACGTCAACGGTAGATGTGATGCGGCTCATAGTGGGCGTACGCACAACCGGGAACCTTCCGCGCTCCACCACTTCCGTTCCACCACCTCTGACGTGCATACGACACTCTTGGGCGGCAAATTTGGCGGTATGGTTCATACCGTGAATATGGAGCCGAGCCGGGCGTACCAGCAGCGCCGGCGGGCCGAGACCACCGACGCGAACACCGAGCGGATCCTGCGCGCGGCCACCGAGCTCTTCGTCGAACGTCCGTTCGATAACATCACCCTGCCGGCGGTCGCCGAACGGGCCGGCGTCGGCCTGCAGACCGTCATCCGTCGCGTCGGGACCAAGGACGGCCTCGTGCGGGCCATCAACGGCTGGATCGTGCCGCAGGTCGCCGCCACCCGCGGCGACCCGGGCGACGCCCGCCCGGCCGGCGACGACCTGGCCGGGGTGACCGACCGGCTGGCCCGGCACTACGAGCAGTGGGGGCGGATCACCGAACGCACCCTGCACCAGCAGGACGCCTCCCCGGCGCTGAGGGAGAGCGCCGACGCCGGCCGGCGGGCCCACCGGGAGTGGATCGAGGCGGTCTTCGCCGCCGACCTCGATCCCCTGCCCCCCGCCGCCCGGGACGACCTCGCCGGTCGCCTCGCCGCCATCTGCGGCGTCGAGCTCTGGCTCGTCCTACGCCGCGACCAGCACCTGTCGGTGGCCGCCGCGTGCGCGGCCGTCGCCGACCTCGCCGCCGCCTGCCGCCACCACGCCCGCCAGCGCCCCCGACACCCGACACAGCCCTGACGCCCGCCGCAGGACCGACAGCCGGTGCAGGCCGGTGCAGGCCGGGAGTCGGACGATCACGTCGGCGTGAGTGTGGACGTCTCCGGAGCGGCGTCGACGCACGAGGCGCTGGATCCACCTCGGTGATCGGGGCCGGGGACGGGTCGCGCTCCACGGGCGTTTACCGTTTCCGCCTGTCCAGCGGTGCCCCCTGCATCCCTCGGTTCTGATGTTCACGGCTGCGTTGACGTCTCGGTCGTGGACCGGACCGCAGGATCATCAACCCGGCGACGTCGAGGTGGTTCGGCCCTGGGTTCAGACTCCGGCCAGTGTGGACGCGGCAGAGGGCACGGGTTGCCAACCCAGGGCGGGCGCGACCTCGGTGGCGATGAGCTCGAGCGCCCGGATCGCCGCATCGTGGTCGACGACCGCCGGGTTGAACTGGGCGATCAGGTCTGTGGCGACCGGCAGCACCTGCTCCTGCCGCAGCTGCGCGATGATCTCGTCCGGATGGCCGTAGAAGGAGTGGAACCGGCGGAGCGCCTCGTCGGTGTCGATTCCCTTCGGGAAGGCGCCGTGCTCGGAGAACCGCTGCGCGGCCGCGAGCACGTGCGGCCCGATCTGGGCCAGCGCGGTCCGCCGGTCGGCGGCGGGGAAGATGAACCGCGACAGCCCGATGCGCGGTGGGCGCGGCCGGGTCCAGGCCGCGCGGTAGGCGTCGGCCCAGGGCCGCTGCACGGTGTCGGTGGGCTCGTCGTAGCCGTAGGCGGCGCGGTTGAGCAGGAGGTTCGACCCCGAGGCCGCCGCGTACTCGGCACCCGGGCCGCTGAAGACGCCCTGCCAGATCCGGTCGGTGAAGTCCCGTGCCGGCGGCTGGATGGTGAAGCCGGGGGCGCCGACCTCCTCGTTCGCGAGCGCCTTGCGCAGCACAGCGAGCCCCTCGCTGGTGAGCTCGCGGCGGCGGCCGACGTCGCGGCCGAAGGCGGCGTACTCCAGCTCGCTGCCGCCGCTGCCGACGCCGATCTCGACCCGGCCGCCGCTGAGCGTGTCGACGACCGACACGTCCTCGGCCAACCGGACCGGATCCTCCAGCGGCAGGATGGTGATCGCGGTGGCGAGCCGGATGCGCCGGGTGCGCGCGGCGGCGTAGGCCAGGAACGTCCAGGGTGAGGGCAGCCCACCGCCGCCCAGGGACACGTGGTGCTGGGCCACCCAGCCGACGTCGAAACCGAGTTCGTCGGCGACGACGAACAGCTCCTGCGCATGGTCGTAGGTGGACGTCAGGTCGCCGGGGCCCTGGACGTGGGTGAGAAAGCCGAGCCGGAAGCGCGGCGGAGCGGATCCCCCGGTGGCGGACACGGCGGTGGCGGACACGGCGGTGGCGGACGCATCGGTCATGCTGATGGCCTTTCAGGATCGGGCGGACGCGCTCGCGCCAGCCAGGTCGGCGCCGGTCGGGACGGCGACCTTCTTTGCCACGAGACCCCGGTCCGCCGCGAAACCCTGGTCCGCCGCAACATTCCCGTTCACCGGGGAGATCTGGCCGGGAATGTCGCCGGTGAGCTGGCCGGCCCCGAGGACGAGGTCGAGGACGCCGCCGGCGCCGTCGGCGGGAAGGCCGGCGCCGCGCCAGGCCACGTGCTGGTCGGGGCGGATCAGCACGTTGTCGGCGCCGTACAGCGCGCGCACCACCGGGTCGGCGAGGTGGACGACCGTGAACGGCAGCGATCGCGCAAGCGCCTCGGCGGCGAAGGCCCGCTCCACCTCCCTGTCCGCAGACAGCACGAGCAACGCGAAGCCGTTGCCGATGCGGTCGTAGAGGGTGCCGCCGTAGGGATCGACGAGGCCGTCCGGCGCGCGGTGGCCCGGCCGCGGGTCGTCCTGGTAGATGTCCGCGCGCCACGGCGGTTCCACATCGAGCTGGTCGTCCTCGTACGAGATCACCGACGACGCGTCGTAGCGCTCGTCGAAGGTCACGCCGGGCGCGTCGAAACGGCCCTGGCTGATGCGGGCGCTGATCTCGGCGCGCCGGCTCTGCGCCTGCGGGCTCACGTCGGCGTCGTCGGGGATGCCGAGGCGGCGCAGGTCCGCCAGCAGCGCGTGCGAGCGCCGCGAACGCTCCAGGGCGTGGTCGGCGATGCGCCAGTTGTGCCGGCGGCGCTCCTGGTCGTAGGAGTCCAGCAGCTCCTCGGGGGCCTGACCGGCGAGCACGGCGGCGAGCTTCCAGCCGAGGTTGACCACGTCGCCGAAGCCTTCACCGAGGTTGCCGCCGGGGGTGCGCACGTGCGCCGCGTCGCCGGCCAGCAGCACCCGCCCGCGGCGGAACGTCCGCGCGATCCGAGTGGCGTCGTAGAAGGTCGTCGCCGAGACCAGTTCCAGGTCGAGATCGAACCCGAAGGCCGCCCTGGCGCCGTCGATCAGCTCCGCCTCGGTGGGGGTGTGGTCGAGCGGATACGGTCCGGCGTACACGCGCCACTCGCGGGTGCTGACCGCGGCGAGGAAGCCGGCGGCGTTCTGGTTGAACACGATGTTGGTGCCGCTGGGCGCCGGGCCGACGCGGTCGGAGATGTCCTGGGTGCGCACGATGAGCCGCAGCCGCTTCTCGGTGGCATGGTCGCCGTCGCGTTCGATGCCGGCGAGCCGGCGCACGGTGCTGCTGGCGCCGTCCGCGCCGATCAGATAGCGGGCCCGGATGGTGCGTCGCGCGCCGGGCTCACCGGGCTCACCGTCCTCCCCGATCACATCGGCCTCGATGCGGGCGACGCTCTCCCGCAGTGCGACGAGCCGCCAGCCGCCCGCCGCCGTGACACCGCGCCGGTCGAGGCGGTCCAGGAAGACCCGCTGCAACGCGCTCTGGGGACGGCGCAGCGCCTCCTCGGTGGAGTGGCGGGCGCTGGACGGACCGGCGAAGGACGGGCGGCGGGGGGCGAGCAGCTCGTGGCCGACGAGCGAGGTGACCAGCCGGATGCCCTGGTTCCACTCCGGCGGGAAGGTCCACTCGTCGCGGATGCGCTGCAGCAGCCCCCAGCGGCGGAAGTGTTCCACCACGCGCGGGGTGTGGCCCATCGCGCCGGCCCGGACCAGCGTCGCCGTGCGGGCGCGGTCGACGACGGCGACCCGCACCCCCCGGGCGGTGAGCTCCACGGCCGCCGACAGGCCCACCGGGCCAGCGCCGACGATCAGCACGTCGACCTCGGCCGGCGGCGTGGCGGTGGGGAAGTGCACGGTGTGGACGTCGCGCCCACCCGTGGCCGAATAGGCCGGATGCGTAGTCAAAACGGGCCTTTCAGGCTTGTGCGGCTGCAGCCGCAGCCGGGGTCGAGGTCGAGGTCTCGCGCTCGGGTTCGGGTTCGGGTTCGGGTTCGGGCGAGTAGCGGTTGGCCGGGATCGGAAGGTCGAGGTTGTCCCGCAGCGTGTCGCCGGTGTACTCGGTGCGGAACAGACCGCGTTTCTGCAGCGACGGGACGACGTCGGCGACGAAGCCCTCGAGGTCGTCGTGGGTGCGGAAGCGGAGGTTCAGCCCGTCGGCCGCGCCGGTGGTGAACCACTGCTCGATCGCGTCGACGACGGTGTCCGGCGCGCCGGTGAACGGCGACGGCGCGTACTCGGTGACCGTCTCGACGACCTGCCGCAGGGTGAGACCCTCCTCGCGGGCATGCCGGAAGATCTCCAGGCCGCGGGTGCGCCCGCCCTTCTCGGCCAGGTGCGCGAGGTCGGGGAACGGCGCGTCGAGGTCGTGCCGGCTGAAGTCGTAGGCACCGAAGCTGCGGCCGAGGAAGCCGAGCTTGCGGTCGAAGTCGTTGTCGGCCTCGAAGATGTCGCGGGAGAGCCGGTGCGCGTCGGCGTCGGTGGCGGCGACGACGGGGCTGGCGCCAACGAAGATCACGACATGTCGGGGATCGCGCCCGAGCGCGGCGGCCCGCCGCTTGATGTCGCCGTAGTAGGCCTGCGACTCCGCCAGCGTCCCACCGGGAGCGTAGATGCCCTCCGCGACGTGGGCCGCCAGGGTGCGGCCCTCCTCGGAGACGCCGGCCTGGAAGATCACCGGCTGGCCCTGCGGTGAGCGGGAGAGGTTGAGCGGCCCGGCGACCTTGAAGTGCTCACCGACGTGGTCGAGGGCGTGCAGCTTCGTCGGGTCGACGAAGAGGTTGCGCTCGACGTCGGCGGGAAAGGCGTCGTCCTCGTAGGAGTCCCACAGTCCGCGCACCACCTCGACCGACTCGAGCGCGCGGCCGTAGCGGGTGGCGTAGTCGAGGTGCTCGTCCAGCCCGTAGTTGCGCGACGTGCCGGTGTCGAAGCTGGTGACGACGTTCCAGCCGGCGCGCCCACCGCTGATGTGATCCAGCGACGCGAACCGGCGGGCGAGGTTGAACGGCGAGTTGTAGGTCGAGCTCGCGGTGCCGATCAGGCCGATGTTGCGGGTATGGGTCGCGACCGCCGACAGCAGCGTCAGCGGTTCGAGCCGGCTGAGGTAATGCGCCGGGTAGTCGGCGTTGATGAACTGGCTGTCGACGATGAAGTAGGCGTCGAACAGCGCCTGCTCGGCGGTCCGCGCCTGGCGGATGTAGTAGTTGATGTCGACGCTGGCGTTGTTCGGGACGCGCGGGTCCTTCCACAGGCCGTGCTGGCCGGGGCCGCCGACGCCGTAGGCGCTCAGGGCGAGGTGGAGCTTGCGAGCCATGTCGGGTTCCCTTCCGCGGGATCGGTCAGGCGTGAGCGCGAACGTGACCGGGCTGGGCATGATCGGGCTGGGCATGATCGGACTGGGCCCGATCGGGCTGGGCGTGCAGCTCGGCGCGCAGTGCCTCCCGCTGCGCCCGAGTGGCGGCGGAACGCAGCGTCGGCGCCGAGCCGACGAGCAGGCGCGCGTAGGGGTGCCGAGGAGTGTTGATCACCGCGCGAGCGGCCCCCACCTCGACGAACTCGCCCTGGTAGAGCACCGCGATGCGGTCGGCGACGCCGGCGACGGAGCCGAGGTCGTGCGAGATGAAGATCAGTGCGACGCCGGCGTCGCGCAGCTCCTTGAGGATCTCCAGGATGCCGACGCGGTTGGCGGAGTCCAGGGCGCTCACCGGCTCGTCCAGGATGATCAGAGCGGGCTCGGTGACCAGGGCGCGCGCCACCGCGACGCGCTGACGCTGGCCGCCGGAGAGCTCCCCGGGCAGCCGGCCGAACAGCTCCGGGTCGAGCCGGACGCGCGCGAGATAGCTACGACCGCGCTCGATCGCCTCCTTGCGGGCCACGCCCTGGACGAGCAACGGCTCGATGAGCGATTCCTCGACGGTGAGGTCGGGGTCGAGGCTGCGCAGCGGATCCTGGAACACGTACTGGACGACGCCGCGGCGCCGCAGTGCGCGCCACTGCCGCGGGGAGTGGCGCGACACGTCCTCGCCGTCGATGAGGATCCGGCCGCCGGAGGCCCGCACCAGGCCGAGCACCGCGCGGGCGAAGGTCGACTTGCCCGAGCCGGTCTCGCCGATCACGCCGACGGTCTCGCCGCGGGCCACCGACAGCGAGACGCCGTGCAGCACCCGGCGCCGCCGCCGGCGCAGCCCGTAGTGGATCTCGAGGTCGTCGACCTGCAGGACCGGACGGCCGTCAGTGGACACCGTCGAGCTCCTTTCGCTGCTCGACGGGGCCCGGGTCGTTCGGGTCGTTCGGGTCGTTCGGGTCGTCCAGGTAGCGATCCAGGCCGTACTGCTCGTGTTCGGCGATCAGTAGCCGGGTGTACTCGTGGCGCGGGTGGTAGAGCACGTCCGCGGTGGCGCCGCGCTCGACGACCTCGCCCTCTCGCATCACCAGGACCTCGTCGCAGACCTGCGCGACGACGGCAAGGTCATGGGACACGACGACGAGGGCGAGCCCGGTGCGCTCCCGCAGGTCGGCGAGCAGGTCGAGGATCTCGGCCTGCACCGTCACGTCCAGCGCGGTGGTCGCCTCGTCGGCGATGAGCACCTGGGGGCCGGCGGCGATCGCGGTGGCGATGAGCACGCGCTGCAGCATGCCGCCGGACAGTTCGTGGGGGTACTGGTCGTAGACGAGCTCGGGCTCGCGCAGGTGCACCGCGGTCAGCAGCTCGAGCGCCCGCCGCCGTGCCGCCCGCCGCCGCAGCCCGGACTTGACCTGGATGACCTCGGTGATCTGCGCCCCCACCTTGATGGACGGGTTGAGGTAGGACGCGGGGTCCTGGAACACCGCGCTGATCGTCGACCCGCGCAGGTCGGTCCACTGCGGGGTCGTCAGCCCGGCGATGTCGCGCCCGGCAATCTCGATCGATCCGTGGGACACGGCGAAGTGCTCGGGCAGGATGCCGAGGATCGCGCGGCAGGTCAGCGTCTTGCCACTGCCGGACTCCCCCACGATGCCGACCGCCCGGCCGGGCCGCAGGTCGAATGAGACGCCGCGCACGATCTCGCGGTCGTTGGCCTCGTCGCGGATCCGCACGTCGCGGACCGCCAGCGCGACGGCCGGTGCGGCCGGCGAGTCCGCCCTGGGCGAGTCCGCGGGGGCCGGGGGCGTTGGGGC
>NZ_JAMPTM010000419.1 GCF_025403375.1 Frankia gtarii | reverse complement strand
CGCCGGCACCTCCCCGACCTCGACGGGGTCGCCGACCACGCCGACCACGCCACCCGTTGGCGGTACGACCACCAACTCGACGATCATCCCGGGCGCGTTGACCGACGAACCGTCGTTCGGCCCGCTGTCCAACGCGCCGAACGACCCCGGCGACACCAGCACCGGGCCCTCCACCGACACCTCACCCACCGACACCTCACCCACCGACGTCTCACCCACCGACACCCCATCCACCGGCACCTCACCCACCGATGAGTCGTCGGAGACGCCGAGCACCCCGCCGTCGGCCACGTCGAGCGGGTCGCCGACCGGCACCGGCTCGCCGTCCGCGGCGCCCGGCGCCGTCGCCGTCGCCGCGCCGGTGGGCACCGTCCAGGTCTTCGACCCGGGCAGGAACGCCTGGACGGACGCCGCCGACCTGCCGACCCCGCGGACCCATCTCGCTGCGGCGACCGGCACGGACGGCCGGATCTACGCGATCGGTGGCCGTTCCGGTGCCACCGACGACCCGACGGACACCGTCGAGGTCTACACGCCGTCCAACGACAGCTGGACGAGCGGGACGGCGCTGCCCAAGCCGATGGGTGACCCGCGGGCGGCCCGCGCCACCGACGGGAAGATCTACGTCCTCGACGGCGACACGCTGGCGATCTACGACCCGGACGCCGCGAGCTGGACCACGGCGGACGCGCCGCCGACCCCCGTCAAGGCGCCGGTTCTCACCGCCCTGCCCGACGGGCGCGTCCTCGCCGCCGGTGGCAGCACGGCGGGCGGCGGCTCGGCGACCCGTGCCTCGTCCGACGTGTACACCTACACGCCCGGTACGGGTGCCAGCGGTTCCTGGACCCAGGTGTCCGATCTGCCGACCGGGGTGACCCGGGCGGCCGGCGCGACCGGACCGGACGGCCGGGTCTACGTCGTCGGCGGCCGGGATGCTGGCGGCGACGCCACCGACGCGGTGCAGATCTACTCCCCGGACGACGACCAGTGGACCTCCGGCCCCACAGGTGCGGCGTCGAAGCGGGCGGACGCCGCCGCGAGCACCGGCGGCGACGGCCGGGTGTACGTCCTGGGTGGCACGTCCGGCGGCGACGCCCTGGACACGGTGGGGGCCCTGAGCGGGTAGGTTCCCGCCCCGCCCGGGTGGGGCGGCCGGCACGCCGCCGGCCGACCCACCCGGCGACGGCCGCGGGCAGCACGACCGTCCGCAGACCGACGGCACGCGTCCCTGAGGAACATTCCTGGTTGGCCCTTCGTCACCGCCCGGACCCATCGTCCGGGCCGTTCTTTGTTGGGTGGGACCGGAGAAGAGGCAACCAGAAAACAGCCCGCGGCGTTTCCGAGCCCGGTAGGGTTGAGAAACATCAGCGACAAACCGGCCGGAACGCCCTCCGGTGGGAACAACGCAGCCGATCCATCCGGGCCAGATGCTGCCTGATTACTACACGCATGTTGCGGAGCCGTCCCACGAACGACCGCGGGTGCGGGAGAGAAGGGTCGGCATGGCCAGGGGAGCAGTCGTCGTCACCGGTGCCGCGGCCGGGATCGGCGAGGCAACCGTCGAGTTGTTCGCCGAACGCGGGTTCGGCGTCGTCGCCGTCGACGTGTCCGAGGAGGGCCTGGCCAAGCTCGGCACCCGCGAGGACGTGGTGACCCTCGTCGGTGACGTGGCGGACCCGGCGACGAACGATGCCATGGTCGCCCTGGCGGTCGAGCGTTTCGGCCGGCTCGACGCGGCGGTGCTCAACGCCGGTCTCGGGGGCGCCCCGCCGATCGAGGCGGCGGGTGCCGCCGAGAGCCTCGACACGATCTACGCTGTGAACGTCCGCGGTCTCGTGCTGGGGATCCGCGCGGCCGCCCCGGCACTACGGGCCACCGGGGGCGGGTCGATCGTCGTGACGTCGTCCGGCGCCGGGCTGCGGGGTGATCCTTACACCTGGGCCTACAACACCACGAAGGCAGCGGCGAACAACCTGGTGCGATCCGCCGCGTTGGACTACGCCTTCGAGGGCATCCGGATCAACGCCGTCGCCCCCGGGCTCACCGAGACCCCGCGCACCGCCGGTCAGCGCGCCGATCCGGCCTTCGCCGCGGCGGTGACCCGGCGCATCCCGCTGGGACGCTGGGCGCGGCCGGCGGAGCAGGCCGAGGTCATCTATTTCCTCTCCTCCCCGGCGGCGTCCTACATCACCGGCGCCGTGATACCGGTCGATGGCGGCCTCTCCGCCTCCAACGGAATTCTGCTGCCGCCCACCTACCACGGAGAGCCGCCGCAGTAGTCGGTCTGGAGATCTGTCAGGGAACCGAACGTCTCGAAATTTCAACCGAGAAAGGACCTGAATGAGCATCGAGGCTAACAAGGAGATCGCGCGACGGCTTTACGAGGAGGTGGTGAACTATGGAAAGGCAGAACTGCTGGAGACGTTCGTCGCCGACGACGGGGACGACGGCACCCACCAGCGCGCAGGCCGGTCCATCGGCCGCGCCGGTTTCCGGGAACACCTCGAGTGGCTGCGGACCGCGGTTCCGGACGTGCGCACCACGGTGACCGACCTCGTCGCCGAGGAGGACCGGGTGGTCGTGTTCTGGCGGATCGAAGGCACCCATCAGGGCGAGTTGTTCGGCGCGCCCGCGACCGGGAAGCGCATCGACGCCACCAGCATCAGCCTCGTCACCTTTCGAGACGGCCAGATCGTCAACTACACCGTGCTGCCGGACCGGCTCACCATCCTGCGCCAGGTCGGCGCCGTCGCCGCCTGAGCGCACCGGCCCCGACGGAGCAGACGCGATACCTCGCGCCGTGACCGGGCCCGGCCGCACGCCAGCTCGGGTCACCGGTATCGGACGCGGTAGGCGACCCAGGCGGGGGCCCCCGCGGCCAGCGGCAGCCAGAACGACACCAGCCGGTAGGCCAGCGTCGACACGGCGGCCGCCGCCGCCGGCACCCCGGCGAGCGCGAGGGTTCCGGTCAGCCCCGCCTCGACGAAGCCGAGACCACCGGGCGTGATCGGGATCATGGCGAGAACGTTGGCAGCGACGTAGGCGAGCAGCACCAGAGACACCCGCGGATGTTGGCCGGCCCCGGCCAACGCCGCGAGCAACGCAAGGTAGTCGAGCCCCCACTTGCCGGCGGCGGTCAGCACGGCCGCGGGCCAGCGCCGCCCCAGCGAGCGGATCACGTCCCTGCGGCGAGCGACGAGCACGTCGGGCAGGTCCGCGGGCACTGACCGCCGCATCAGCCGGGCCAGCCAGGCGACCGCCCGGGCGAGCAGGCGAACCGTCGCGTCCGACCGTGCGAGGACCACCCCGACGACCACGAGCAGGGCGAACGCCAGCCCGCCGGTGGTGGCGATCGTGGTGAGCCCGGTCGGCGCCGGCTGACCGAAGAAGATCACCGGCAGGACGACCAGGGGCAGGCCGAACACGACGCCGGTGGTCACCATCGAGGTCGCGGTCAGCGCGAACCCGGCGGCCGCGGGGTCGCAGCCACCCCGGTTCAGCATGCGGAACTGCACGGCGCCGCCGACCGCGATCCCGCCCGGCACGATCCGGCTGATGCTGTTCGAGACCAGCTGCGAGGTGACCGAGAGGGGCCAGCTCAACCCGCTGATCGCGATCCGCTGAAGCTGCCAGACGCAGGCGAAGCTGGCCACCTCCAGCAGGACCATCGCCGGATACCACAGCGGCTGGAACGCCCGCAGCCTGGGAAACGCGGAGAACACCGCGAGCAGCTGCGGCATGAGCAGGTACAGCGCCACGCCGGTCGCGGCGAGCGGGACGACCCGGCCGGCCACCCGGGCCCAGCCGAAACCCCCCGGAACGACATCGCCGGCCGAGAGCTCGGCCGAGTCATCCGGAGGTTCGCCGGCGGCGGGGCCGCTCGGGTGCCGCGGCTCCTCCGGGACTGGTGGGAGCGGTTCGTCCGCCTCGGGTCCGCCCCCCGACACGGCGGCCACCTCCCCTCGAACACCACGCCGGCCCGTCCTCCGGTGCCCGCCCAGCCCAGCCAGCGACCATCACGCCAGCAACCACGTAACCATTTC
>NZ_JAMPTM010000418.1 GCF_025403375.1 Frankia gtarii | reverse complement strand
GTCCAACGAGCGGGAGCGCCCCGGGCACCCCGCGGCGCTCCCGCTCGTTGGACCGGGTGACGATCGTGCGTACCCGCGCCGTCGCCTAAGTTGCACTGGTCGTTTGTGCTTACGCAATCTTCGCCCCTGGGCGTCGGCGCCTTGTCCTCGCACCCACAGCACGTCGCCGACCGCGGCCGGAGGAACCGCGTCCCGATGGATGTTGTGGGGGACGGTCCAGGGGCTAGCATCGTGTGGTCGGTGCCTCGCCGACATGCCAGCCGGAGGAGTTTCGCCCGTGGTTCTAGACAAGATCTTGCGTGCCGGCGAGGGCCGGATTCTGCGCAAGCTCAAGGCGATCGCCGAGCAGGTGAACCTGATCGAGGACGACTTCACCGGGCTGTCCGACGGCGAGCTGCGCGGTATGACCGACGAGTTCCGCCAGCGCGTCGGGGAGGGCAAAGAGTCCCTCGACGATCTGCTGCCCGAGGCATTCGCCGCCGTCCGTGAGGCAGCCCGGCGCACGCTCGGTCAGCGGCACTTCGACGTGCAGATCATGGGCGGCGCGGCGCTTCATCTCGGCAACATCGCCGAGATGAAGACCGGTGAGGGTAAGACGCTGGTCTCCACTCTGCCCGCGTATCTGAACGCCCTGTCCGGCAAGGGCGTGCACATCGTCACGGTCAACGACTACCTCGCCCAGCGAGACGCCGAGAACATGGGGCGCGTCCACCGTTTCCTCGGGCTCACCGTGGGGGTGATCCACCCGCAGATGCCGCCCCCGGTGCGTCGCGCCCAGTATGCCTGCGACATCATCTATGGCACGAACAACGAGTTCGGGTTCGACTATCTGCGCGACAACATGGCCTGGAGCGCGGACGAGCTGGTCCAGCGCGGCCATAACTTCGCGGTGGTCGACGAGGTCGACTCCATCCTCATCGACGAGGCCCGCACGCCGCTGATCATCAGTGGCCCGGCGGACCACCCGACCCGCTGGTACACCGAGTTCGCCCGGATCTCCCCCCTGCTGGAGCGGGACGTCGACTACGAGGTCGAAGAGGGCAAGCGGACGGTGGCCATCACCGAGTCCGGCGTCGAGAAGGTCGAGGATCAGCTCGGCATCGACAATCTCTACGAGTCGGTGAACACCCCGCTCGTCGGCTACCTGAACAACTCGCTGAAGGCCAAGGAGCTCTACAAGCGGGACAAGGACTACATCGTCACCGACGGCGAGGTCCTCATCGTCGACGAGTTCACCGGCCGCGTGCTGCACGGCCGGCGTTACAGCGAGGGAATGCACCAGGCGATCGAGGCCAAGGAAAAGGTCGAGATCAAGCAGGAGAACCAGACTCTCGCGACGATCACCCTGCAGAACTATTTCCGGCTCTACGACAAGCTTTCCGGCATGACCGGTACCGCCATGACCGAGGCGGCCGAGTTCCACCAGATCTACTCGCTCGGCGTGGTGCCGATCCCGACGAACAAGCCGATGATCCGAAACGATCAGCCAGACGTCGTCTACAAGACCGAGATCGCGAAGTTCGACGCTGTGGTCGAGGACATCGCCGAGCGGCACGAGAGGGGCCAGCCGGTCCTGGTCGGCACCACGAGCGTGGAGAAGTCCGAGTACCTGTCCAAGCAGCTGACCAAGCGGGGCGTGCCGCACGAGGTCCTCAACGCCAAGCACCACGAGCGGGAGGCGACCATCATCGCCGAGGCGGGCAGCAAGGGCGCCGTCACGGTGGCGACGAACATGGCCGGTCGCGGTACCGACATCATGCTCGGTGGGAACCCGGAGTTCCTCGCCCAGGCCGAGCTGCGCCAGCGCGGGCTGTCGCCCATCGAGACTCCCGAGGACTACGAGGCCGCCTGGCAGGAGGCGCTGGAGAAGGCTCGGCAGTCGGTGAAGACCGAGCACGAGGATGTCGTGGAGGCCGGCGGCCTGTACGTCCTCGGCACCGAGCGGCACGAGTCCCGGCGTATCGACAACCAGCTGCGCGGTCGCGCCGGCCGGCAGGGCGACCACGGCGAGTCGCGCTTCTACCTCTCCCTCGGCGACGACCTCATGCGGCTGTTCAACGCCGCCGCCGTCGAGGGGATCATGGATCGCCTCAACATTCCCGAGGACGTCCCGATCGAGTCGAAAATCGTGACACGGGCGATCCGATCGGCCCAGACCCAGGTCGAGGGCCAGAACTTCGAGATCCGCAAGAACGTCCTCAAGTACGACGAGGTCATGAACAAGCAGCGCACCGTCATCTACGAGGAGCGTCGCAAGGTCCTCGACGGCGCCGACCTGCACGAGCAGGTCCGGCACTTCGTCGACGACACCGTCGAGGGCTACGTCCGCGGCGCCACCGCGGATGGCTACCCGGAGGAGTGGGACCTCGACACTCTGTGGACCGCTCTCGGCCAGCTCTACCCCGTCGGAGTGGAAGCGCCCGACACCGATGATCGCGACGGGCTCACCCCCGACCACCTGCTGGAGGACGTCCAGGCCGACGCGCAGGAGGCGTACGACCGCCGCGAGCTCGACCTCGGCGAAGGCGCCGACGACGAGCCGATCATGCGTGAGCTGGAGCGGCGGGTCGTCCTCGCCGTGCTGGACCGCAAGTGGCGTGAGCATCTCTACGAGATGGACTACCTGCAGGAGGGCATCGGCCTGCGGGCGATGGGGCAGCGTGACCCGCTGGTCGAATACCAGCGCGAGGGTTTCGACATGTTCCAGACGATGATGGAGGGCATCAAGGAGGAGTCCGTCCGCCTCCTGTTCAACGTCGAGGTCCAGATCGCCGGCCAGGAGACCGAGACGGCCCCCGCGGAGACCGTCGCCGTCGCTCCCGCGCCTCCGGCGGGAGCCGCCGCCCTGCCCGCCGCGGTGACGCCCCTGGCCCTGCCGGACACCGCCGCGGGCGACCAGACGGCGGCCGCGCGTCGGACTCCGCCGCAGGCCCCGGCCCCGCCGGCGGCGCCCGCGGCGCCGCCGGTCTTCGTCAAGGGCCTGGAACCGCGTCGCCCGACCGGCGGGCTTCGCTACACCGCGCCGTCGGTCGACGGCGGTTCCGGACCGGTCACCACCCTGGCCTCGGGTGCTGAGCCGCCGGTCGGTGGCGCCGCCCGCGGTCCCGCTGGCGGATCGACGACGGAGGCGAATGCCCGCCCCGCCCGCAACGCCCCCTGCCCGTGCGGCTCGGGACGCAAGTACAAGCGGTGCCACGGCGATCCCGCGCGGCGCAACGCCGAATAGGGCCGTACCACCTGCACTCTGCGCTCCCGGTCGCCGGACGACGGGTGACCCCGCCGTCCGGCGACCGGGAAGCGGGCGCCGTGGGGCTCCGTTCAGGGTCAGCCGACCTGCAGGGTCGTGACTCGCCAGCGGCCGCCGGCGGCCTCCATCCGCAACGCCAGCGCCGCGGCCCGCGCGCCCCGGGTGATCACCGCCGACACCTCGGCCACGCCCGGTCGCGGCTCGCTCACCCGTACGCTGCGCACCTGCCCGCGGCGGCGGTCGCTGAGCTGCGCGGCGATGCGTTCGAGATCGCTCTGAAGCCTGGGCGTCGTCCAACCGGCGAGGTGGGACACGGGACGGACGCCGCCGAGTGCCTCGACGATCGCCCGAACGACGATCACCGCGGCCTCCCGCGCGGGCGCGACCGGCCTGCCGACTGCGGGGCCACGGGACGGCCGGCGTCCTGGCGCGCGCAGATCGTCCGGCAGCGGCCGTCCCGCCTCGCTGAACGCCTGCTCCGGCACGGCCAGGCGCCGGGGTGAGCGGTCCACGGCGACCGTGCCGCCGCCGCCCCGCTGGTCGCCGTGGCGCTGGTCGCCGTGGCGATGGTCGCTCCCGGCGGGAGCGGCCGCGGGCCGGCCCGACCGGTCGGCGGGGGCGCCGGCTCGTCGGGAGGAGGGCCGGAGTCGAGCATGGCCCGGCCGGCCGGCGTTGCTCGCGGCGGGATCGGATTCGTCGTCATAGGGGGGGTCGTTCGGGGCGACGGGGAGCAGCCGTATGCCGGGGACCGAATGTGGTCGCCGGGGCAGGGTCAGGGCACACGTGGCGGTCACGGCA
>NZ_JAMPTM010000417.1 GCF_025403375.1 Frankia gtarii | reverse complement strand
GGGGTGGGCTGCGGTTCGGGGCGCATGAGGGTCAGCCGCTGCGGCAGCTCGCCGCGGGCCGCGGCCGTGGCGAGGGTCCGATGATGCTCGGCGGAGCGGCCCGGGGTCGCGTCGGTGAAACCGGTGATCCCCGACGCGGCGGCGGTGCGGCCCACGGCGGCGAGGTCGATGGCCACCGGGGGCAGCGCGCCGTGGCGGCGCAGCCAGCCGTCCATCCGCCACAGCCGCCCGGTGGGCGCCGCGGTGGCGTCCCGTTCGACGCCCGGCAGGTCGCAGCCGTCGATGCCGGCCAGGCGCAGTGCCGGCGAGTTGAACACCCACAGTGCCCCGCCCCGGTGCTGCACCCGCACCGGCCGGTCGGGCAGCAGCGCGTCGAGGGCATGCCGGTCGAGGTCCCCGGCCACCGACGGATGGTAGCCGACCGCGCGCACCCACCGCGCCGGCTCCGTGACCGGTGCCGCGCGCAGCGCCGCGCGCAGCCCGTCGACGTCGACGATCTGCGGCGGTCCCACCCGTACCGACGACGCCGACGCCGCCAGCGACAGCAGGTGGACGTGGTGGTCGTGCAGTCCGGGCAGCAGCGCGCCGCCGTCGGCGTCGATGACGGTCTCACCCGGGCGCGGGCGCAGCGGCTCGGCGCTGACCTCGACGATCCGCCCGCCGAGAATCCGCACGTCCGCGACCCGCGCCGGTGGAAACGTCTGCGGTGGGGTGGCCCGGCTGCCCTCTGGTGCCCCACCGGCAGCCGGCGCGGCGCTCGGGCCTGGCAGTTCCGTCAGCTCCGCCCGGCGGACGAGCAACGCCCGATGCCCCGCTGTCTGCTCAGCGTCCCCCATCCGCGTCACCATAGTCCGGGGCATGGGCGCCCGGACCCGCGGAGATCGGCGCGTGGCGGCGGGGCGCGCGGGGAAAGCGCGGGCGCCGGAGGAGCGATCGACCGATACTCGGTATCCATGGGAAAGACCTACGAACGCCTCGACGGCCGGCTGCGCGGCTTCATCGAGGAACAGGTCGTCTTCTTCGTCGCGACGGCGCCTCTGTCCGCGCAGGGCAGCGTCAACCTCTCCCCCAAGGGCCGCGCCGGGACGCTCCTCGTCCTCGACGAGCGCACCCTCGCCTACCTGGACTTCGGCGGCAGCCACGCGGAGACTCTCGCGCACCTGCGCGAGAACGGCCGGATCACGCTGATGTGGTGCGCGTTCAGCGGGCCCCCGACCATCGTGCGGGTACACGGGCGCGGCGAGCCGGTGTTCCGCGACGACCCGCGCTTCGCCGGGCTGCTCGCCCGCTTCGACCCACGGGCGGCCGACCCCACCGGGCTGCGGTCGATCATCGTCGTGTCGGCCGAGCGGATCAGCGACAGCTGCGGCTACGCCGTGCCGTTCATGGAGTACCGGGAGGAACGCAGCCTGCACCGGGAGTACTTCGGCCGCCGGACCGACGAGGAGTTCGCCGCCTACTGCGAACGCAAGGAGTACAACGGCAGAAGCATCGACGGTCTGCCGGCGCTTCCCCTTCCCCTGCCGCCCCTGCCGCCCGTGCCCGATCCCGCGGCCGGCCCGGCCGTGACCTTACGTGTGGAGAACCGATGAGATTCGCCGTCCAGCATGCCGTGGCCGATCCTGCCTGGTCGCCGCGGATCCTCACCCCGGACGCGGTGACGGGATTCGCGCGGGCGGCGGAGGAGTCGGGTTTCGCCGCGCTCGGGTTCAGCGACCATCCCGCGCCGTCGGCGCGCTGGGTCGACTCCGGCGGGGAGGGCAGCGCCGACCCGCTGGTGTCGCTGGCCTTCTGCGCGGCGGTGACACGCCACATCCGTCTGTTCACCTGGGCACTGGTGGCGCCCTACCGCAGCCCGCTGCTGACCGCGCACCAGGTGGCGACGCTCGACGCGCTCTCCGGTGGACGCCTGACGCTGACCCTCGGCGCGGGCTACCTGCGCTCGGAGTTCGGCGCGCTCGGCGTCGACTTCGACGACCGCCTCGCCGCGTTCGACGAGACGGTGGAGGTGCTGCGGGCGAGCTGGGAGCAGCCGCGGCTGACCCACAGCGGCCGGCTGCTGCAGACCCGCGGCACCAACATCCAGCCGCGGGTCGTCCAGCAGCCGCATCCGCCGCTGTGGCTGCACGGCAACAGCGCGTGGGGGCGGGAGCGGGCCGTGCGCTACGGGCAGGGCGTCGTCACCCTGCTGACCAACGACGCGCTGGCCCGCACGATCCGCACGGCGGCCGTGCCCGGCGTCGACGGTTTCACCCGGGTCGTCGACGACGTCCGGGCCCGGCTCGACGCGGCGGGGCGCCCGCACGATGACGTCGACGTGGTGGCCACCGGCATGTGGCCGCAGCTCGACACCCGGCTGGGCTGGGACCCCTCGGCGATGCTCGACGACGTCGCGACGTACGCCAAGCTCGGCGCGGACTGGATGGTGATCACGGTCTGTGGCGACGACCCGGGGGCGGCCGAGGACACCGTGCGCCGGTTCGGCGCGGAGATCGTCGCCCACGCCGCGGACCCGGTGTAAGCCCGTGTCGGGTCTGTGCGCGGGCCGGGTGGTGATCGTCACGGGGGGCGGCAACGGGATCGGGCGGGCGCATGCGCTGGCGTTCGCCGCCGAGGGCGCCCGGGTGGTCGTCAACGATCTCGGCTGCGACCGAACCGGCCATGGTCACGACGACGGGCCCGCGGCCGCCGTCGTCGATCAGATCCGCGCGGCCGGCGGGCAGGCGGTGGCGAACACCGACGACGTCGCCGACTTCGCCGGGGCCGGGCGCCTCGTCGCCCAGGCGGTCGAGACGTTCGGGGGGCTCGACGTCCTGGTGAACAACGCCGGGATCCTGCGCGACCGCACCCTGGTCAACATGACCGAGGCGGAGTGGGACACCGTCGTGCGGGTGCACCTCAAGGGCACCTTCGCCCCGACCCATCATGCCGGCGTCTACTGGCGCGACGAGCACTGCGCCGGGCGCGGACGGGCCGGGCGCGTCGTCAACACCAGTTCACCGTCGGGGCTGTTCGGCAACATCGGCCAGACGAACTACGGTGCCGCCAAGACCGCCATCGCCGGGTTCACCATCACCGCCGCGCTGGAGCTTGCCCGCTACGGCGTGACCGTGAACGCGATCGCTCCGCTCGCGCTGACCCGGATGACCGAGGGTCTCACCGGCGACCTGCCCGAGGCCCAGGCGGCGAGGATGACCCCCGGGCACATCGCGCCGCTGGTGGTCTGGCTGGGCAGCGAAGCGTCGGCAGGGGTGACGGGGCGGGTGTTCGCGGTTGTCGGCGGCAGCATCACCGTGCTGGAGGGCTGGGGCGCCGGCCCGGCCGTCGACGTCGACGGTGTCTGGGACCCGGGCGCGCTCGGCGAGGTCATCCCCGACCTGGTCCGCGCCGCTGCCCCGAACGCCGACCTCACCGGCACCCGCCCCCAGAGATGATCATGGGCGGCCCCGCATCGTCAACAGCGTTGATTATCTTGTTCTTGTTGATGGCCGGCCCCGCCCGATGCTGAAGGGGGTCGTCAGGGGGTGCCGTCGAGGAGGTGCTGCAGGCCCGGCGCGCACAGGTCGACGATCCGGTCGCGTTCGGCGGCGCCGATCGCCTCGGCATACACGATCTTGCGCAGGACGCCGAGGCCGAGCAGGTGGGCCAGGACGAGCTCGGCGCGCAGGGCGGCGTCCGGACCGGTGAGGCGCGAGCGCAGCCGGGCGACGACCTGATCGCGGAAGTTGTCGCGCAGCAGCGCGGCGTGCTCGCCGTGCTGCAGCGCGAACGCGACCCGGATGAGCGGGTCACGGCGCTGCTCGTGCGCGTCGAGCAGCGCGTGCAGCAGGTGGCGGCCGAGGTCGGGCAGCGGGGCGTCGAGCAGCCGGTCGATCTCGTCGCCGAACCGGGAGACCCGGGCGAAGAGCTGTTCCTTGCTGCCGAAGTACTTCAGGACCAGCGGGGCGCTCACCCCGGCGTCCGCCGCGATCGCCTTGAGCGTGATGGCGGCGTAGGGCTGGCGGGCGAACGCCCGGCGGGCCGCGGCGATGATCGCCTCACGGCTGACCTCGGCGTCCCCCCGCACCCGGCCC
>NZ_JAMPTM010000416.1 GCF_025403375.1 Frankia gtarii | reverse complement strand
GGGGGAGCGCGTCGGCGCGCAAGCCGCTGCCGAACTCACCGTTCGCCGGGCGCCCGGCGGCCCGGCCCGTGCTGGAACTGCGCCAAGGCGACCGGGTGACCCATGACAGCTTCGGCCTCGGTGTCGTTGTCGCCACCGGCGGGGCGGGGGATTCGGCCGAGGCGACGATCGACTTCGGCGCCGACGCCGGGACCAAGCGCCTGCTGCTGCGCTACGCCCCCGTCGAGAAGCTCTGAGGGCACCGTCTCGGCAAGCCACCCGGCAACCTGGCGGGCCACCGCCCCGTTGAACGCCAGCGAGTGATGCCCGAGCCCGGGGACGGTGACATTCACGGAGTTCAGATCCGGATGCTCGAGCGCGGCCTGGGGCGGGCGGACCACGGTGTCCCGGCCGGCGGCGACCGCGATGAACCGTGTCCGGCATCCCGGCGCCGGCCTGCCGAGCTCGGCCAGCAGCGGTGAGCCCGGCCGTAACTGGGCGAGCAGGGGATAGGGCAGAGCTCGGGGCACCAGCTCGGCCAGCCGGGTGCCGCCGTGCGGGGTGGCGAGGGTGATCAGCGTGTCGACCTGCCGGTCGCCGCCCATTCGCTGAACGTGGTAGCGGGCCACCAGCCCACCCAGGGAATGGGCGACGACGTGCACGCGCCCGCCGTCGCCCGCCGCGGCCGTCACCGCGTCGGCGAGCAGCCGGGCGCCGTCCTCGACGGTGGTGGTCCACAGGGGCAACTCGACCGCTCGAACCCGACGAAAGCCCCGTCGGCGTAGCTGATGGTGCAGACGGACGAAGACCGAACGGTTGTCGACCAGCCCGTGGACAAGCAGGATCGGCGTCCCCGCCGCATCGGGCGCGCGGACCTGAAGGCCACGCTGCAGCGGGGGCAGACCGTCGAGGGAGTACGGTTCGTCGTCCCGGTCCGGCTGGCGGCGCAGCGCGCTCGCCGGATAGAGGGCCAGATGGGCAGCGATCCAAGCAGTCTCGACGGCGAGCCCACGGGCGTTGTCCCCGGTGGCACGCAGACCCGCGACGAGTGCGCTGCGGCGAGGCCTAGCGGCCCCCGTGACCGGCTGGTCAACCGGCGCTGCGGCTGCGGCTGCGGCTGCGGCTGCGGGTGCGCGTGCTGCGGGCACAGCGGCTGCCACGGCTGGTGCCGTCGGTGCCCGTCTGGGTGCTGGTGGTGCCGGCTGGCCGATGCTCGATCACCTTCCTTCGCCGCACCGTCGCCGGGTGGGCTCGTGTGCGTTCGCTCGACCTCGCCGGGATCAGGCCGAGAAATACAAAGAGATTACAGACTGTCACGTAGTTCTGTCGACCATCGCTGCTGGCGCCGTCGCCGACGCTGCACCGGGTCCTGCCAGGCGAGCTCGGCGAGCAGTCCCGTGGCCGCCTGCGCCACCTGATCTGCGCCGGTGGCGGGCAGCAGGCGGTCGGCGAAACCGAGCCGGTACAGATCCGTCGGGCGCAGCCCCGCCCGGTCCGCCGCCTGCTCGATCGGGATGCGCAGGGTCGTCGCGGTGCCCTCCGGAGAGAGCGCCGTGAAGTAACTGTCCGCGGTCATAGCAACTATATCGGTCACTGCGGCTGCGAGTGCGCCGCCCGAACCGCCCTCGCCGAGTACGACCGACACAGTTGGACAGGGGCAGGCCAGGACCGCCGCCATCGCGTCCCCGATCGCCGCGGCGATCCCGGCGGCCTCGGCGGGGGCGCCGCCGGCCGCGCCGGGGGTGTCGACGAGCGTCACCAGTCCGACGCCGAGCTTGCCCGCCAGCTGGGCGGCCCGGGCAAGCAGCCGGTATCCCGCGGGGCCCGGCGCGCTGCCGCGTCGGGCCCCGACCGCGACGACCACCGCGCGCATCCCGCCACCGCCGTGAAGGGCGCCGATCCGGGCACCGACCAGCGGATCGGGCCCAACGAGGTCGACCCCGTCGGGCAGCAGCGCGCACAGCACCGCCACACCGTCCGGTCGCTCGCCGGTCCGGGCCGCCGTCACCTGCTCCCAGCCGGAGCGGGCGGCCACCCGTTCGAAGCCCGCCGGCACGCCGGCCCGCGCCGGCCGCGCCATCGGCACCGGCGGCGGCGTCGGCGCCCGGGTCGCCGGCTCGATCGGGCCTGGGGGGGTCAGCGCGATCAGCGCCCGGCGCAGCCAGTCCGCGACGGCGTCGGGTGCGAGCGCGGCGTCGACGAGGCCGCCTGCGAGGGCGGACGCCGCGGTATGGCTGCCGGCGGGCGGCGGCGCCCCGGTCGTCGCGGCGACCACGCGGGGACCGGAGAAGCCGACCGTCGCCCCGGCCACTGCACAGCGCACATCGCAGCGTGAGCCGATGGTGACCCAGACCCCGCCGGTCGTCGGCTGGTCGGCGATGGCGATGTGGCCGACCCCGGCCGCGTCGAGGGCCGCGAGGGCGAGGGCCGCGCGGGGCAGCCCGACGAGCCCGGCGACCCCCTCCTGCAGCCGGGTACCGCCGCTGCGCAGGAACGACACCAGCGGACGGCGGCTCGTGACCGCGGCGGCCGCGGCCGCCGCGAAACCGGCGGCGTCCGCCTCGCCGAAGCTGCCGCCGTGGACGGCGAAGTCCCAGACCGCGGCGACCGTCGGCACACCCGCGATCAGGCCGACCCCCCACCTAAGCGCCGGCCGTCCGTCGTAGTCCGGCCAGCCAGAACGGTTGACCGCGGGGGCGGTCGACGGCCCCAACGTGATACCGGCGAGCAGATCCGCCCGCCAGTCGGCGGACGTCTGCCGCCCCGGTCGGCTGTCACTGTCCATGTCCGCATCTTGCGGCCGGTGGCGGCCTGACCGGGTTGCTCGGGCGCAGGCGGTGTTGCAGGACACGCCGCACCGAGACGCTCACCGGCGGCACCCCGGGCGATGCTCGGATGTCTTACGACGAGGAAGGGAAGGGACATCTGTGACCTACCGTGCAGTCTGCTTCACGGCAGTCAGCGACATACCCTTTCGTTCACAGCGCCCTGAGTGGGTGGGTGCCCGCACCACACCCACGAGATCAGTGGAGTGAGGAGAGGGATGCTCACACCGCTGCTGGAGGACGACCCCCGCCAGATCGGCCCGTACCGTCTGCAGAACCGCATCGGGGCCGGGGGCATGGGAACCGTCTATCTCGGCTTCACCCCGGAACAACACGCGGTCGCGGTGAAGGTGGCCGCCGAGGAACTCGCCGAGGACGTCGAGTTCCGCAGTAGGTTCGAGCGCGAGGTCCACGCGGCGCTGCGCGTGCGGGGCAACGCGGTTGCCGCCGTGCTCGACGCCGACACCAACGCCCCGGCACCGTGGATGGTCACCGAGTACGTCGAAGGCATCAGCCTGGCCGAGGCGGTCCGGGCTCGCGGCCGGCTGGAGAACCATCTTGTCCGCGGTCTCGCGGTCGGGCTGGCCGACGCACTGGTCGCCATCCATGCCGCGGGCGTCGTGCACCGCGATCTGAAGCCGTCGAACATCCTGCTGGCGTGGGACGGGCCGAAGGTGATCGATTTCGGCGTCGCCCACATCAGCGACAGCAGCACGCTGACCCGCACCGGGCACGTGATCGGGACCCTGGCGTGGATGGCACCCGAGCAGATGCGCGGGGACGCGTCGGACTCCTCGGCGGACATCTTCGCCTGGGCCGCCTGCGTGACGTACGCGGCGACCGGCCGCCATCCCTTCCACGCGGAGACGCCGGACAAGCTTGCCCTGCGCGTGCAACGGGACACCCCGGACCTCGATGCGCTGCCTGCCTACCTGCTCACGTCGGTCGCCGGGGCCCTGTCCAAGATCCCCCAGCAGCGGCCGACCGCCTCCGCCCTGCTCGCCTCGCTGGTCGGTCGGGAGTTCCAGGGGGTGACCGAGGCAGACGCCGTCGCCGGTGACTTCCTCGAACGCACCTGGACCGGCACTGCTCGGGCGACGACTGACGGCCTCACCGTCCTGCCCGTCGGCGAGTGGGCCGGCGAGGGCCCCGAGAGTGCCGCCGACGGCTTCGAGGGCGGCTGGTCGCCGGTCGTCCAGGGGCCGCCAGCCGGATCGGGTCCCTGGCCGGTGGGTCCGCCGCCGCCCGCGTCCGCGTTCCGGCCGGCCGTGTCGCCGCCTCCGACGATCCCGCCGCC
>NZ_JAMPTM010000415.1 GCF_025403375.1 Frankia gtarii | reverse complement strand
GCGGGGGAACCGGGGGGGGCTGTGGCCACCACCAGGACTGGTCCGTCACCTTGCGGGCTCTGCAGCGTCTGCTGGGTGACGGTCAGTGTCCCGACCAGGGGGTGGCGCAGGTCGTAGTCGGCGGCATCACAGGCCAGGATCCGGTGATCGGCCCACATCGTGGCGAACTCCGGACTGCGCATGGTCAGCTCGCCGATCAGCCTGGCCAGCAACGAATCGTCCGGGTGCCGGCCGGCCGTCAGGCGCAGGTTGCCCACCACGGCTCTGGCCTTGGCGGGCCAGTCGGTGTACAGCTCGCGGGTGTGCGCGTCCAGGAACACCAGTCTGGCCATGTTCGGCCGTCGGCCCGGGTCGTTGGGGCTGTCCGGATCGAGATGGCCGGCGAACAGCCCGTGGCCTGGCCGGTTCCAGGCCAGGACGTCGCTGCGGCGGCCCAGGACGATGGCGGGTGTGCCCTCGATGGCTGCCAGCAGCGCGCTGGTGGCCGAGGTGATCCGTTCGGCCCGCGGACGGCCCGCGGGTCTCCCCCGTTGGGGTGCACGGGCCAGGGCGTGTAGATGGGCGCGCTCGGACTCATCCAATCGCAGGGCATTCGCGATGGCGTCGAGCACCTCGCGCGAGGCGTTGCGTGACTGGCCCTGCTCCAGGCGGGTGTAGTAGGGGGCGCTGATGCCCGCGAGCATCGCGAGCTCCTCGCGCCGCAGCCCCGGCACCCGGCGGCGCTCACCGTAGGTCCGCAGCCCGACGTCCTCGGGCCGCAGTTGGCCCCGGCGCGCCTGGAGGAAGTCGGCCAGGTGCCCGTGCTTGTTCATGGAGCCGAGTATGCGCACCGCCGATGATCCGCGCCTGACCCCGCCGGGGTGGGGATCCGCGGGGTCTGGTTCGCCCCGGCCCTGGTCCCCAGGGTGATCCGCACGGTGTGCGGCGCGGGCTGCGTCGCATGTCGCATGCCTCGGTCCGGCGCCGGGACCGAGGTCGATGAGAACTCCGCGGCCTCGGTCGCTCCGCGACGCCGACGCGGCGATCTACTCTTACCGCGGGCGGGATTTCGGCCCGCTCATGACCCGCTCGACGAGGATGGGGCGGCCCCCGCTGCCGGTGGCTTCGCGACCAGGTGGAGATCGCCCTTCCGACGCTGGATGCGCCAGCCCTCGGGCGTCCGGGACAGTCGGTCCAGATGCCGCCCGAGTAGGGATATCCCCAGCCCGCCATCGGGGCGCCGTTCCACCACCGTCCACATGACCTCCGCCGTCGCGGTATCACCGGTAAGGATTACGTCGGGGCTGGAAATGATGTGGAACGAGGTGCCGAGCCCGGCCGTGAGGGTCCGGGCCATGAGTTCCCCGATGGCCTCGGGTCCCTTGGCCCGCCCCATCGGTCCCAGGAGGACCTCACCGTCCTCGGCGAACAGGGCCGCCAACCGCTCCCAGTTGCCCTGATCAAGATGCCGGCCGTAATCGACGAATAACTGATGGATCGCATCTCGGTCCTCGAGCCGTTGAAGACGGTCCTCAGGACTTTCCATGGGCACCTCGCACTGTCGAAACGTCTGAGCAGCGCTGACCATCATCAGCGTCGCACCGCCAGGTGCAGCGTCTCCTGAAATCGTGTGCGCCGTCCCCCGAACCAGAGCGTCCCGACTCGTCACACGCCCGGCACGATGCGCATGTCACGAACGGCGCCGCCGTCGAGGACGGCCAGGGCCTTCTGGTAGGCGGGGCTGTCGTGCGCGGTCCGGGCAGCCTCGACCGAATCGAACTCGATAAGCACGGTGCGGGTCTTCTCCCCGGCCTCGTACGTCTGCTCGGGAAGACCCCGGGCTACGAAGGTGCCGCCGGCCGCACGCAGCGCCGGACCGGCCAGCTCGGCGTACGCCGCAACCTTGCTCTCATCGACGATCTCCTGGTAGATACTGATCCAGTAGGCAGTCATGACGCCATCGTGCCCGAGGAGGCGCGCAGACGGGTCCTCAGCCCCGGGGCGATCGTGGCCAAGGACAGGCCCTGGAGTCTGGGTGAGGCCGTCGATGATGTGGCGACGCACCGGGGAACGCCCGTTGCCCCGGCATGAGAAAGCGGCGCCGCCCCGAAGGGCGACGCCGCTTCCACTGATCTTGCTGATTCGGCTGCCTTGCTGAGCACTGCCCTGGTGGGCTCGTGTTCGAGTAAGGCTGCCGTGGTGGACCTAACGCACCACAATAAGAACCGCCCGATCTTGGTTCAGGGTCCTGAAATCACCATTCACCCGGTCTCTACGAGGCTCCCGACCAGGGGCGATGCCGAGTGAGCACCCGACTCGCGACATCATCGCCAGAATCGAACACGCGTTCCGCAAGTCTGGCGGGTCCGGACATGCGGTCCCGTTGGTGGCGCCGAGCTGGTCCCGTCGTCCCGTCAAGGGCGAATCACCCTCGTCCTGCCCTGGCGCCGCATCCCCGGCGGCAAGCCCCAGCCGAACTCACCGGATGGTGTACCCGCCCGGTCCTCGCCGACGCCGGCTACGGAGACTCAGCCGAGTTCCGCCAAGACCTCACCGACCAGAACCTGGTCTACGTCATCGGCGTGACCCACACCTCGACCGTGGCGGCCGTGCGGGGCTGCGATCCGCCGTTCAGCTCACGTCCCGGCGGACCTCGGTGGCTGGCCATGCGTCGGTCGTATCCTCAAGGGGTGAGTACTCTGCGGGACGAGCTGCACAGTCTGATCGACCGCCTGCCCGAGTCGCACGTGGCGCCGATCCTGGCTCTCGTGCGCGAGAGCGCGCCCGCCGAGAGCGGCGGCGACGAGTGGCCACTACCGGATTTCGTCGGTGCGTTGGCCAGCGGCAAGGGCGATGGGTGCAGTTCCCCTGAAGTGAGTTGATCAGGGTGGTATGCGGTTGTCTGCGTACTGGCTGTTGTGGTTGCGGTGGCGTTCCTGGTCGAGGTGGAACGTCCAGTAGTCGTCGAAGTCTCGGTTGGCGATGACGGCGCGCAGCGTGAGGATGGCTTCGGCGCCGTCGAGTCCCCAGCGGGCGCCGGTGATGTCCATGCTGTCCTTGACGAGGTGGCGGCAGGCGCCCTCGATGACGCCGGTGGCGATCGGCCAGCCCTTCGCCAGGGCGGTGGCGTAGTCGAGGTAGGCGGCTTTGGCGTCGAGGTAGGCGGCGGCGGTGTCGGCACCTTTGCGTTCGGTCTGGTCGTAGCCGTTGTAGGTGGCGCGGCGGCGGATGCCGGTGGCGACGTCGGTCGCGTGGCCGGCCAGGACCTTGCGGGCCTTGTCGGTGACCCAGGCCTCGGCGTCGGGGTCGCCAGTGTCGAAGAATGACCAGCCGGCCTTCCAGAGGTATTCCAGGACGTGGATGAAGTCGATCAGGATGTGGATCTGCACGCTGCGGCGTTTCGCCTCGGCGGTGACGGCGTCGAGCTGGGCCTGGTTGCCGTCGACGAGCACGACCCAGGTGCACGCGTGGTGCGGGTCGCGCCGCGTCGCCTCGTCGAACCCGGCGGCCACGACGGTGGCGATGTCGTCGACGACGGAGGCGGTCAGCCACTTCCCGGCCGCCTTCGGCCCGTCCTCGCTGTCCTGGCCGGGCGGCGGCAGCACGTCGCGCGGGGTGCGCACCACCGGGGCGGCGTCGTGCACGGCGGCCAGCTCGGCCATCCGTTTACGGCCGTTCTTCTCCCCGGGCGACAACCTCGTCGCCAGCTTGCGGCCCGCGGCGGCCGCCGCTTTCGCCGTCGCCGGGCGCAGCCCCTCTGGGCGCATGACCACACCCTTACCGTCGAACTGCAACACCAGCAGCGCATCCGGCGTCGGCCCGGCCTTCATCCGGGCGTAGAAGCCGTCCACATCGACCGCGGCCGTGCCGGCCAGCTCGACGAGCTGCCGCTTGCCGACTCTCACCCCGGTCGCGCGCTCGACCGCGGCCACCGCGTCGTCGAACGAGCCCCGCGCCGCTTCCAACGCCACCAGCCGGCGCAGCCCGTGCGAGTGCAGCCCCGCCGGCAGGTTCAACGCCCCGTCCGCCGGATGCAGGTTGCCCGCCCCCACCGCCCGGTAGGCCAGCCTCGTCACCGACACCCGGCCGAACACCGTCGACAACCCCCGGCCATGGCCCCTCTCCAGC
>NZ_JAMPTM010000414.1 GCF_025403375.1 Frankia gtarii | reverse complement strand
GCCCTCAGACGGTGCGGGGGTGGGCGGCGTCGTCATGGCCGATCCCTACCCAACCGCCCGGTCCATATCCCACCCTTTCGGGCGGCCATTTGTTGCCTGTCAGTGGTCTGGCGCCATGTTGCTCCGGGTGGTCGGCCTGGCCTCGGGGTGGATGCCCGGCCTTCGTCTTCAGCCGGGGAGGACGTCGACTCACGGTTGACCGACGGTGCCCGAGAGGCCGGGGCCAGCGGTGGGGGCAGGCGTGGGCGCGCCAGCCGTCGCCGCGGTGCCGTCCGAGCGCAGGTCCGAGCCGGTGCCGACGGTCGCGGTCGGGGCCGCGGTGGGGATGGGGGACCCCGACGGCGAAGTGGCGGTGGTAGCCGTGGCCGATGGATCGGGGGTGGCGGTCGGCGTCGGGGTCGGCGCGGGCGCCGTGGTGGCGGTAGGTGTCGCGGTGGTGTGTCGTTGTGTATGCGTGGTCTTCGTGGAGTTTTCCGGCGACTCGCCGTCCACGGTCGACTGCTCGGTCTGCGCCGCGCGGCGGGTCTGCGCGACGCGCTCGGGCGTCGGGCGGACCAGCAGGTACAGCGCCACCGTCAGCAGGAAGAACACCACCAGGGCCATGGTGGAGCGGCGCATGTGGATCGAGTGCAGGAACTGGACCGGTCGCAGTGAGGACAGTGACGTCAAGCGCGGGACCGCCTGGTCGGGTCGGGGCCGGTCACGAGGAGGTGGGAGCGGCGGTGTCGAGATCCGTGGGCACGATGATGCCCTCCCGCAGCAGGGCGGTACCGATGCGCGCCCGCAGCGTCCGGCCCACCTCGAACTGCCGACCTGGCTGGGTGCGGGCCACCACTCTGATCTTGAATTCGTCGAGGTCCATGCTCTCCACACCCATCACGGTCGGGGCGTCGAGGAGCAGGGCGTGCAGGGTCTCGTCCGCGTAGGACTCGGCGCCGACCCGGTTGAGCAGATCGCTGACGGTGGTGAGGTCCACGGTCGCCGGGACGGGCACGTCGACGATCGCCCGGGCCCAGTCCCGGGACAGGTTGATCACCTGGACGATCTGCCCGTTGGACGTGGTGACCACCTCGCCGCTGCTCGTCCGGATCCGGGTGATGCGCAGCGTGACCTCTTCCACCGTGCCGGTCGACCCGGTCGCCGGCCCGCCGGCGACGAGCAGGCGGACCAGATCGCCGAAGCCGTACTGGCGCTCGGCGATGATGAAGAACCCGGCGAGGATGTCCTGCACGACCCGCTGCGCACCGAAACCGAGGGCGACACCGACGATCGTCGCCGGTGCGACGAAGCCGGTCAGGGGAACGCCGAAGCGCTGCAGCACCAGCACCGCCGTCAGGCAGTAGACGATGACCAGTACGACCCAGGTGACGACCTGGGCGACGGCGTGCCGGTGCTTGGCCGCCTCCGTGCGCACCACCCGGTCCGTCCCTGTGGCGGGCACGTCGATCCGGCTGGTGACGCGGTCGCCGAGCCAGGTTGCCAACCGGGTGAGCAGCACCGCCCCCGTCACCAGCAGCACGACCTCCAGGCCGCTGCCGCGGGCCCAGTGCCCGATGTCGCTCAGCGGGGCGGACGCGGTGATCACGGTTGTGGACGCGCCGGCTGCGCTGATCATGCGACCCGGCGGGGCGGGCGCGCACAGGTCGTCGCCGACGGCGCCGGCTGGGACTGTCGAACTCCGCTCACCCCCCCGAACCTACCCTCGGTCCAACCAACGGGTACACACCGGATCAAGGTCACATGGGCGCCCTACCGGCCCCGGTGTGGTCTCGGGCCGCGTCGACATCGGCCGGGAGATCGGGGATGCTGAGCGGGTTGCCTGGTGGAGGGGACGGTTGAGATGCTCGCAAGGTTCGGCCGAGCCCGACTCCGAGGCCGACTCCGATCCACCGCGGATGACCGATCGGACTATCTGGTGGGTGCTCCCGCCGGTCGTCGCGAGCCGGCACCGGGGCCCTACGACGTCGCCGACGCGCCGAACGATCGGGTCCGCCGGCTGGATCTGGGCTCGCTCATCGTCCCGGTGCCGGACGGCGTCGCGGTCGACCTGCGGACGGATCCGGACACCGGCCGCGGTGTCGCCGTCGAGGTGAGCGTCGGCCGGGCGACGATGACGCTGACCGTGTACGCCGCGCCGAAGAGCCACGGCCTGTGGGGCGAGGTTCGCGCCCAGCTGCGCCAGCCGTCCGCCGAGCGGCTCCCGGGCCCCGCCGGCTGGACCGGGCCGAGCGTGCGCGGGCCGGCCGGGGAGACGATCGGCGACGCCGGAACGGAGCTTTGGTTCACGGCCGGGGTGGCGGCGGTGCCAGGCGGGGAGGCATGGCTGGTACGAGTGCTCGGCTTCGACGGTCCCCGCTGGTTCCTGCGGGCCGTGGTCACGGCGCCCGGCACGGCGCCCGGCACGGCGCCCGGCACGGCGCCCGGCACGGCGCCCGGCACGGCGCCCGGCACGGACGTCCTCATCGACGACGTGCTGCGCGGGGTGATCGTGCTGCGTGGCGGGCGAGCGGCCCCGCGCGGCGCAGCCCTGCCGCTGCGTCTGTCCACAGACCGTGACGACAATCCGCCCAACGGCGACATCGGCGGCGAGCTCGGTCGGATCCGACCGTCCGGCGCCATCGTCCTGGACACCCGGGGGATCAACCGCGAGGTGATCGGGGCGCCGGTCGGCGGACTCAGCCGCAACCTGACCACCTGGGGCTGACGCCCGAGGGCCCGAGTGCTCGCGGGTCCGCCGACGCTCGCGGGCGCTGGTGCTGGTGCTGATCGGCCCGTGGTCGTGGGGTTGTTCCGCCTGTACACAGGGGCCTTCGGGCGGCCGATCCGGAGCGTGGCGGGAGCGATGCTAACAGGGTCGGATCCGACCGTGTTGGGAGGCAGCGATGCTCCGTCACAGTTCGACGCCCGCGCATGTCGTGGTGCGCGATCTGTCCGCCGACTTCGTCACGGAGGACGGTGCGCGTGCCTCCGTGGCAGGCACCCTGCGTTACGACCCGGCAGATCCATTCGCGGTGGAGTTGATCCTGCGCCCCGGCCGGGAGTCCATCACCTGGATCTTCGCGCGCACGCTGCTCGCGGAGGGGACGCAGGGCCCCACCGGCACCGGCGACGTGCGTATCCGGCCGACCCGGTCGGAGGGGCGAGCGGTCGTCACCGTCTCCCTGTCCAGCCCGTCCGGGCACGCCGACCTCGAACTACCCCGCTCGATCGTCACCCGGTTCCTCGCGGAGATCGAGGAGAAGGTGCCGGCGGGCCGGGAGAGCGAGGGCATCGACTGGAACGCGGAGCTGCGCACCCTTCTGCGCACCCGCAACCCCTGACGTCCCGAGCCGCCGGCGCTCCGCCCGCTCAGGTGGGCGCCCCGGCCTGCTTCGCGAGGAACATCATCTCGATGCCACCCTTGGTGGCCCGCCCGGTCTCCCGGTACCCGCAGCGGGTGTAGAGGCGGATGTTGTCGACGCTGCGGGCGCCCGTGAACAGCTCGAAGCACGCGGCGGTCGGGTGGCGGAGTTCGATCTCGGCGAGCAGCTGGCTGGCGAGCCCCCGGCGGCGCAGCCGCGGATGGGTGACGAGCCGGCCGACCCGGCAGATGCCGCCGTCGAGTCGCCCGCGCACCGCCGCCACCACCTCCCAGCCGCGCCGTGCGACGAGGACGACCGTGGCGCCGTCGCTCCGCCCGTCACCGCCTGCAGCGAGGATGCCGTGCAGCTCGGCGACTGTCTCCGTCAGCGGCGCGATGGAGTGGTCGCCGTACAGCTCGGCCTCGGCCTGGTAACAGAGATACTGCAGTTTGACGATCTGGTCCGCGTCCCTGTCGCGGGCGGTTGCGAGGATGATCCCGTCATCCGGCGGCGAAGCCGGAAGCGCTGCGGCTGTGGCTGCGGGGCGTGGACCGGGAACGGGGCGTGATCCGGCGTCGGGCATGACCGCCATCCTCCCAGCCGGGCGGATCATGTGCGGCCGGCTGGCCAGCGAGGCGCGTATGGGTGAGCCGTGGTCGCTGGTGCGGACTTGCTGGAGGTTGATGAGCATCTGGGGCTCGGCAACGGTCAACAACCTCCAGCATCTCGCCGCACGTTCCGACGAGCGGCGAGGCCCGAAGCCGGGGGCCTGTCTCTTATA
>NZ_JAMPTM010000413.1 GCF_025403375.1 Frankia gtarii | reverse complement strand
TAAGAGACAGGGCCCGGACCGCACCGCATCCCCGGCCCTCGGGTGCGGGGTGCTGGTGCCGCCGCCGGGTGCGTGGCCGGCTTCGTCGCCCGGCGGGCGCTCGTCCACGCCGCCGCGGGCGAGAGGTTCGGACTTGGTCCAGATCGTGACCAGCCCGTCGGTGCCATCCGCCGCACTCGTCCCCCACCGCTCGGCCGGCTGCCAGGCGGCATGCTGGCCCGACGGGGACGCCTCCCCGACCGGCCTGGACGGTGCGCGCCCGGCGGTTGCGGCCGGTGGGCCGGCCCGGTCCGCGGGCGTCTGCGGGCCGGAGTGGCCGGCCCGCCTGGGGATCGGCGGGAACTCGGGCGGCGCCCCGCCGAGCTGAGGATCCGTGACGGGGGTGAGCGGGGTGAGGGGGTCCGCGGCGGCCCCGGGCCGGGCCCCCCGCGGGTTGGTGATCAGCGGCCGGATGAGCGCGGTCACCTCGGACAGGGACAGCGGCGGCTGCGGGACCGCGACCGGTTCGTCGGCACGCAGGTCCAGCAGCCGGGCGTAGAGCTCCTCGGCGCGGGGCCGGTCCGCGGCGACCTTGCGCATCGCATCCTCGACGAGCGGGCGCAGGCTGTCCTCGAACCCGTCGAGTGCGGGCGGTTCGTTCACGGTCCGGAACAGCAGCCCCGGCGTCGGGCCACCGCCGAACGGGTAGCGGCCGGTCCCGGCGTAGATGAGGACCCCGCCCCAGGCGAACACGTCCGCCGCGGAGGTGACCGGCTCGCCCCGGGCCTGCTCGGGCGCCATGAAGGTCGGCGTCCCCATTTGGTGGTCCGAGCCGTAGCGGTCGAGATCGCGCCTGGTGGCGGTGTCCAGGGCGCGGGCGATGCCGAAGTCGATGACCTTGGGGCCGAGCCGGGACAGCAGGATGTTGGACGGTTTGAGATCGCGGTGCACGATGCCGGCCCGGTGGATCGCCATCAGGGCGGTCGTCATGCTCACCGCGAGCTGGTGCAGCTCCGCCGGGCTCAGTGGGCCGCGTCCGGCCACCGCCTCGGCGAGCGTCGGACCGTCGACGAACTCGGTGATCAGGTACGGCTGCTCGGCGTTGATGTCAACGTCGAGGACCGCGGCGGTGCAGAACCGGGCCACCCGGCGGGCGTTGTCGGCCTCCTGCTTCAACCGCGCCCGGAACTCGGCGAGACGGGCAAGATCCGGCCGGATGAGCTTGACGGCCACCTGCCCGCCGGCCGGGTTCACGCCCAGGTAGACCGTGCCCATGCCGCCCGCCCCGAGCCGGCGCAGCAGCCGGTAGGGGCCGACCTGGGTCGGCGCCCCGGAACCCGGCCCGGGACGACGGTCGTCCGCGCCGTCGGCGGTGGCGCCGTGACCGGATGGGTGGGACATCGGTGCGTCACTCCCGCCCTGGTCGTCGAGGATGCCGGCCGACGCTCTGCCGGCGGCTAGCGGCTAGCGGCGCTGCGCCCTGGCCCGGCGCCGCCCCCGAGCTGCCAACTGGTAGTGCACGGCCAGGAAGGACAGCGCGAGGAACAGCGGGAGCAGCACCGAGGGCGCGGTCGCGCTGGTGTCCGCGGAGACGAGCACCATGTCGATGCCGGCGTTGAGGTCCTTGCCGCAATTGACCTCCACCGGACGGTAACCCGGCCGGAAGCTGGCGAACTGGACGACGGTCTCAAACGTACCGGCCTGGTCGGCGACGGCCCGCCCGACCAGCTCGCCGCTGGCCGTGAGCACGACCGGCGCCCCGGGTCGGCACCCGGCACCGCGGGCGAACAGCAGGTCCCCCGCGGTGACGACGGTCCGGTCGAACAGCAGCTCCCCGGGTTGTGCCTCCCGCGCCACCGGGGTGCCGACGGGCGGTTGCGGGGCCCCGGAGGCCAGCACCGCGGTGCACGCGCCGAGCACGCGAACGGTGCCCTTGGCGCAGCGCGGCGGCGCCGGAACGGCGCACAGCTCATCGAGCGGCACCGCTATGCCGCCCGGGCACAGCCGCCGCCCGGCCGGGCAGTCCAGCGTCGCCGCCCGCACCGAGCCGTCCCAGCAGACGACCGGGACCGGCGGTGACGGCTTCGGCGCCGGGCACGCCTCGCCCACCGGCACCCCTACCGGCGAGCCGGGGCAGAGCCGCTGCGGCAGCGGGCACTGGTCCGCACCTGCCCGCACCGACCCGTCCGGGCAGGTGACCGAGACGGCGTGCGACGGCTGTGAACTGCCGGTCGGGCTGGGTACGGGCTGGTCGGTCCGCGTGGCGGATGGCTCCGGGCAGGGCGTGGCGGCCACCGCCCGGCCGTGGGACTGCGCCGGGGCCGCGCTCTCGCAGGGCCGCGGCTCGTCGCAGCCCGGCGCCGGCGACGAGCCGACGGGGCATGGCGGGGTGCACCGTTCACCGGACGACTCGTCGGCGTCGGCCTCGGCCGCGCCGCACGTCGGCGCAGGGCACTGCCCGGCGGGGACGCCGGCAGACGCCGGGGGGCAGGCCGAGGAGGTGGGGTCGCACGTCCCCGCCGGACCGCGGATCATGCCGGTCGGGCAGGGTGCCGGGAGCGTGGAACACGCCTGGTCGGCGCCGGCGGTCGCATCGGCCGGGCACGCCGTCGGTCCAGGGGCGCACCCGTCTCGGGCACCGGCCGCCGTCCCGCCCGGGCATGCGGACGGGCTGTTCGTCGGGCTGCCGGACGGGCTGTTCGTCGGGCTGCCGGACGGGCTGGCCGAATCCGAGGACGCCGGGCCTCCAGTCAGCCGCGGGCTCTGCTCGCCACCGGCGCTCGACGACGGAGCCGGCTGGGTGCTCGGCGCGATCGGCAGCGGCGGGAGATCCGCCGGCGGAGGCGGTGCAGGCTCCGGGTTCTGGCCACCGGAAGCCGGCGGCGAGTCGCCCGGCGGGGCCTGCTCGCCCGACGAACCACCGCCGGACGAACCACCGCCGGACGAGGAGCCCTCGGACAATTCCGATCCCGATACGGCGCCGGAACTCGACAGATCGGCGGAACCCGACGGATCGGCGGAATCTACCGCAACAGTCGAATCCCGCGCGGCGACGGAATGGGGCGTGGAGGCGGCATCCGCCATCGCCGCATCGTTCACACCCGCCAGCCGGGGTGGTCCGATCAGGCCGGCAACCACACCCGCTCCCGCGCAAAGGAACAGAACGGCGAGAAAGACCGTCGGCACGACTCCGCGCCGCGACGGCCTCATGAACCGGTCGGTCGATCGATGACCTGACACCAGTGCGCCCCCCCGGGTGCGACCGGCAACACGTTGAGGCCGGCCCATCCCCACGACCCGCGAAAACACGTGATGCACGTTTGGCGGAAGTCCCACCATACGACGATCTATAGAATAACAGCCGACCGGCCGCACATCCCGGCCGCGGGGGGAAGTAGTGAGCATCGCATTGCCGGCCGCGCGGCCGGCTAGGGAAAGAATTGTTATCACTGTTTGCCTGGCAGCGTGCCTCGGTTGGCTCACGTTGTCCCTGGCACCCGCTGCCCATGCGACACCGGGGGGTGGCGTGGAGCTGGCCGTGACCATCGACGGGCAGCCGCTCGGCCGAGGCGACCTCGTTCTCGACGCCGGCGCGGTAGCCCGAGTGGTGGTCAGCCTGCAGAACCTGAGTCGCTCGAACCTGGACGTCGACTCCGTGCGGCTGAGCGGCGCCGTGCTGGGCCTGACGTTCTTCGACTACGACACCCGCGTCCGCACGACGGTGCCGGCCCGCGGCTCGGCGAACTGGACGGTCGATCTCGACATCCGGGACCTCGACGGGCGGGCGACCGGGCTGATGCCGGTCGAGGTAGCGATCCGGGACACCGATCTCCACACAGTGGCGAAGGCGACCGGAACCGCGAGCGTGCACGGTTCGCTGCTGTCCATCTATGGCCTGTTCGGGCTCGGCCTGCTGGTCCTGATGGGGCTGCTGTGGGCGGTGGCGCTGCTTCCGTTCGGGCGACACGCCGCACCGGCAACCTGGTGGCAGCGGGGCCTGCGGTTCCTGCCCGCCGGCTGCGCAGTCGGCCTGTTCGGCGCGTTCGCCCTCTCCGCGACCCGCCTGGTTACCCCCACCACCGCGGTCGACGTCGCCACCACCCTCATCGCGGCCGCCGTCTGCTTCACGGTCGGCGCCCTGCTGCCTCGGCT
>NZ_JAMPTM010000412.1 GCF_025403375.1 Frankia gtarii | reverse complement strand
GGGCAGGGCGGGTTCGGCGCGGGCGCGCCGCCGACCGGCACCACCGCCGCGAAGCCGCCGCGGCGGCGTCGGCGACGCGGTCGGCTGCTGGCGATCGTGCTGGTCGTGCTGGTCGTCCTGTTCGTCGTGGGCGACCGGGTCGGCGTGGTGGTCGCCAAGGGGCAGATGCGCAAGCAGGTCGAGGCGTCCGTCGCCGAGAACATCAAGCCCGGCGACCCGGTGCCCAAGGTGACCGACGTGAGCATCGGCGGGTTCCCCTTCCTCACCCAGGTCCTGTTCGGCAAGTTCACCGACATCGGCGTCGGGATCGACGGCATCCCCACCCCGGGGCCGAAGATCTCCTCGGTGAAGGCGCACCTCAAGGGCCTGCACGTGCCGCTGGGGGACGCCCTGACCGACAACGTGGGGCAGGTCCCCGTCGACGACGTGCGGGCCACCGTCGGCATCACCTACGCCGACCTGAACGCCTTCCTCGCGAAGCAGGCGGTGCAGGTCCAGGTCGCCCCGGTGGACGGCGGGAAGAAGGTCGAGCTGAGCGGCACCATCGACGGCCCCTTCGGGCTGGGCAGTACGAAGGTCAGCGGCATCACCACGTTCGAGGTCGCCGACAACAAGCTGACCCTGGTGCCGTCCGCGCTGTCGGTGGTGGGCGGCCTGAACTTCACCATCCCCGTGAGTTTCCAGATACCGGTGCCGATTCCGGTGTCCGGGCTGCCGTTCCATCTGCGCATCGTCAAGGCGTCGACGAATGCCACCGGGCTGTCGCTCACCGCGACCGCCAAGGACGTCGTTCTGCCGGCGTCCTGACCTGCCCACCGATGACCATGCCCGCCCGGAACCCGCTCTTCCCCGGGCGGGCATGATTCCGGCCACATTCTCGGTGCCGTCCCGGCCGGTGTCACCTGCGCGACCGCCTAGGGGGCGCCGCGTCGGCGTCTCCGAGGGGGGTGGTCCGGGCCCGTCCAGGGCCGTCCGGTCGCCCGTCCGGGCCGAGTGGGCGCGGCATGGCTCGTCGCCGTCGCATGGCGCGCTTGCAGGCATTTCCAGGACGCGAAGCAGGCGGCCGTGATCCCGGTGGGCTCGCCGTGTGAATCAGTTGTGTGCGGACGGTCGGATACTTGAAGCCGTTCGGTCTCCCCCTCGGTCGGATCGGCGACAGATGCCACTCCCGCAGACCGCCGGCCGGCATTCTCATAGGGTGCCGCACGGGAGTCGCGTGTCATCGCCGTCGCCCCCGTGGCACGGTCGTCGCGGTGGCGGCCCGACCGGGGGGGTAGCGGCGGAGAAGATCCGTGCAGGACAACCGGCATTTCGAGGATCAAGAGGCGGCAGGAAACCGAGAGATGTCCAGAGGTCGAATGCGACGGCGGCCATGCCGTTCTGCTGGCCGGTCAACCGTCACCCGGGGTGGATCAAGGTCATCCCTCGACGCTACGATCGGACATCCGGCATGATCGGTCAACCCGCGTGACTGCTCGGCGTGGCATCACCCGTTGTCCCGGTGGCGCCGCTCGAAGCGGTGACATCGCTCGGCTTGGTGACATGACCTGGCGTAGTTACAAGGTGGAGTTCGGCGGGACAACCCGGCCAGCGTCCCGTCGCGAAGGGGGAAACACGTGCAGACGACCTTCCTGAGAGTCGTCACCGAGGCCGGTGCGGCCACCGTGCCGGCCGAGGCCCAGTTCATCATCGGCCGTGCCCGGACCGCCGACTACGTCATCGCCGACAGCCGGGTCTCCCGTCGCCACCTCCTCCTCGAACAGGCCAGCAGCGGCTGGATCGTGCGGGACATCAGCTCCAACGGCACCTGGATCGACGGGCAGCGGATGCCCGAGTCCGTGCCGGTGCACGATGAGGTGCGGTTGCGGCTGGGCACCCCCACAGGCCCTGAGGTCGTCGTTCACCCCGAGTTCCCGCAGGGCCGCGGCCCGATCGATGAGCCGGCCTACGACCCCGGCTACGACATGCAGACGATGCTGCCCAACGCCGCTGGCTACACCCCGCCGCGGCCCACCTCGGGCCGGGGTAGCCGGGGCCACCAGGGGCCCACGAGCCCGGCGCAGCGCGGTCGCGACTACGACGACTACGACGACCGCCGCCGCGACGAGCACGCCGGCGGCTCCACCAGCCTCGAGCAGGAGCACGAGCGGCGCACCACCTACCGGCTGCGCCAGGGCACGATGTCGATCGGCCGCGCCCGGGACAACGACATCGTGATCACCGACCTGCTCGCCTCCCGCCGGCACGCCGAGCTCTACATCGGCCGTTCGGGCCTGCAGATCGCCGACCTCGACTCGGCCAACGGCGTGTTCGTCAACGGCCGCCGGATCAACCGGACGGAGGTCGGCCAGGGCGACGTCATCGCCGTCGGCCACCACGTCTTCCAGCTCGAGGGCGATCAGCTCGTCGAGTACATCGACTCCGGCGACGTCAGCTTCGAGGCCGACGCCCTGAACGTCTGGGCCGGCCAGAAGCAGCTCATGCACGACATGACGTTCAAGCTGCCCGGCCGGGCGCTGCTCGGTGTCGTCGGGCCGTCCGGCGCCGGCAAGTCCACCCTGCTCAACGCCCTCACCGGGTTCCGGCCCGCGGACAAGGGTGCCGTCCGCTACGCCGGCCGTGACCTGTACTCCGACTACGACGAGCTGCGGCGCCGCATCGGCTACGTGCCGCAGGAGGACCTGCTGCACACCTCGCTCACCGTGCGCAAGGCTCTGGAGTACGGCGCCGAGCTCCGCTTCCCGCCGGATGTCACGAAGGCGGAGCGGCGCACCCGCGTCGACGAGGTCCTCGCCGAGCTCGGCCTGACCCAGCACGCGAACACCCAGGTGTCGCGGCTGTCCGGTGGCCAGCGCAAGCGGACCTCGGTGGCCCTGGAGCTGCTGACCCGGCCGACCCTGCTCTACTTGGACGAGCCGACCTCCGGCCTCGACCCGGGCATGGACAAGAACGTCATGGAGTCGCTGCGCAAGCTGGCGGACGACGGCCGGACAGTCATTGTCGTCACCCACAGCGTTGCCCAGCTCGACCTGTGCGACTACATCCTGGTCCTCGCGCCGGGCGGCTACGTCGCCTACTTCGGCCCGCCCCAGGACGCGCTGTCCTTCTTCGGTAAGCGGGACTACCCCGATGTCTTCCTCAACCTGGAGGCGACGCCGGGCACCGAGTCGGCGGCCCGCTTCCGCAACTCGCGGTACTACGTGCCGGCATCGATCACCGCCCCGTCGGCCCGGCCGGCGCCGGAGGAACTGCCTTCGCTGCGCCAGCAGTCGGTGGCCTCCCAGCTCATCACGCTGAGTCGTCGAACCATGGCCGTCGTGGCGTCGGACAAGTCCTACCTACGGTTGATCATCGCGTTCCCGTTCCTGCTGGGGCTGATCCCCAGAGCCATCGGCGGCAACTTCGACCTCACCGCCGAGCAGGCTAAACAGTTCTCGCCGAACTCCGACGGTCCGACGATCCTGTTGATCATGGTGCTCTGCGCCTGTTTCATGGGCATGGCGAACTCGGTCCGCGAGATCGTCAAGGAACGGGCGATCTATCGCCGGGAGAGAGCCATCGGCCTGTCCCGCACGGCGTACATCGGGTCGAAGGTCCTCGTTCTGATCCTGATCACGGTGGCGCAGTCGATCCCGTTCACGCTGATCGGACTGGCCGGGCGAACACCCAAGGCCGGTCTCATCCTCGGCAACTCGCTGCTGGAGATGCTGATCGCGGTGGTCGTGGTGTCGCTGGCCTCGGCGATGCTCGGTCTGTTGATCTCGGCGCTGGTCGACAACGCCGACAAGACGATGCCCCTACTCGTCTTGATCACGATGGCCCAGCTGATCTTCAGTGGTGGCATTGTGCCGGTCAAGGGCACCGTCGGCCTGGAGCAGGTCGCCTATATCGCGCCGGCGCGCTGGGGGTTCGCGTCGATGTCGTCGATCGCCGACATGAACCGCATCACCCTCGCCGGCGTCCTGCGCCCGGACGGCTCCAAGAAGCTGATCAACCCGAAGGCCGTCGTCGACCCGTTCTACGACCACACCGCGTCGACCTACCTCACCGACATCATCGCCGGTGCCGTGATCGGCATCCTGTTCATCATCATCGTCTCGATGCTGATCCGCCGCATGGACCCCAAGACCGTCAAGCGCGCCCCCGCCACC
>NZ_JAMPTM010000411.1 GCF_025403375.1 Frankia gtarii | reverse complement strand
GGTTCGGTGCGGGTGGCCGGGTCGGGGAAGTAGGCGTTCTGCACGAGCCGCAGCAGCCGCGGGCCGATGGTGGGGTGCTTCTTCGGCGAGGTGCGGGCGTGCGGGTCGAGGCTGATGTCGGTGACGCCGTACCCGACGGCCAGTGCGACCGGCAGGAACTCCCCGGCGTCGCGGGCCTGCTGGACGACGTTGATCGCGAGCTTCGCGCCGGCGCTGTAGCCACCGACGGACAGCCGCCCGCCGTCCCAGCCCCGCTCGGCTGCGTGGGCGTGGGCCCAGGCGGCGACGTCGTAGGCCTGGTGCTCGGCGACGGGGTAGGCGACCTCGGGGGCGGTGTCGTAGTCGGGGACGAGCACCACGGCGCCGACGTCGGAGGCGAGGTAGCGGCAGACGTGGTCGTCCTGCTTGGGCCTGCGGACGATGAACGAGCCGCCGTGCAGCTGCACATGTACGGGCGGGATCGCGCCGGTGCCCGTGGGCCGGAACAGCAGGCAGCGGACGGGGCCGTGCCGGGTGGGGACCGTGACGGTCTCGGGGTCGGCGACCGCCCCGGTGGCGAACCGCAGGGACTTCGGCGGGCTGGCGACGAAGGCGAAACCCGCGCGCATGACGCGGGCGGCGAGGCAGGTCCCGAGTCCGGGGGTGGGGCCGGTGGTCAAGGTCTGTCTCCTGTGGCGGGTCCGGTGGCGAGGCCGGCGTGGGGCCAGGCGCCGAGGCCGGGGTCGAGGCGGGTGTCGAGGCCGGTGGCGACGAGGTCGAAGCGGGTGTCGATCCACGCCGCCGTGTCGTCGTCGGTGCGCCGGCCGCGCACGTCGGAGCTGGTCGGCACGCGGAACGGGGTGATCAGTAACGCGGCGGCGGTGCGGATGCGGGGATCGAGCGGCGAGCCACCCACCTCCGCGGCAAGCGTATCGGCGAGGCCCTGCCCGTCGCGCTCCCATATCAGCTGGAGCCGGGCGTGCAGGGTGGCGTTGCCGTCGACCAGCCGGGTGAACGAGGCCAGCCCGTCTCGGACGCGGCGGCGATCTCGGCCATCTCCTCGCCGCCACGCATGGAGCTGACCGATCCGACGAGCGGCGGTCTTGCTGGTCCTGACGGTCGCGTCGGCAGGTGACAGGACCGACGTCGACCGTTGCACGCTCGGCGTGGACTTCACCGTGCCTGCACCCACGATCGCAACCCAAAAAGCCGCCCTCATGGGATGGCGACTCAGTCCTCGGCGTCCTGAGTCATCTCGGCGTCGATCCACCGGTGCCCGCGGCCGGACAGCGGCTGGATCTGGAGTTGGGTGCGCCCGTAGCTGACCCGGGCGTCGGTGACGGTGATGCCCACGAGCACCTGAGCCTCGGTAAGAGTCACGGCTCGCCCCTTTCGCAGGAGGCGGTTGTGCGGTGGTACGGCAGGGTTCCCCCACTTCATCCGTGTAGATGGCCTTCGCCGCCTATTGGCTGGCTGGGCACTACCCTCGGCATTATGAGGGCGGAGGTTGTGGGCGTAGGTGCTTGGTGCGACGTCGACGAACCTCGCGAGGGCCTGGCGGGTTCGGCATGCTCATCGGAGCGGGTGGAGCAGCCCCTCGGAGCTTCTGGTCAGACTCTGCACTTCCGCGTCGAGGAGTTCGCGACTCTCTCGGACGGACGTCGCCTCACATTGACCGACGACCGCGGCTGGAGCAGCACGAGGTCAGGAGGAGGAGAAGAAGGTGCTGCCACCGATGCCTGGGTCGGTCTGACCGTCGAGGCAGTCGAGTCGGCCGTGCGCAACGTCGTCCTACCCGACGACGCCGAGGAAACGGGGGAGTTGTATTCGTGGAAACGCCTGGTTGAACGTCTGAGGGATTTCAGCGTCGAAACGACCCTCGAGGACCTCGGACGCCTACCGTACGACGTGATCCTCAGCCGGCGTCTTCAGGCACGACTGTCAGCGACTGGGGTCAGTGCCCAAGGACGGCGTCCTCGGTGATGGCCGGCGGCGATCAGCGTGGCGTAGTGGTCTTCGGAGAAGCTGTGGCGTTCACCTTCGCGGCCGTGGCGGGGCGGCACCTGGGTAGAACAGCCGGCCGCGGTGACCGGGCTTGAGGCAGACCGTGGCCGCCATCGAGACCCGACCCGAGCCCTTCCCGGACACCCGAGCCGGCAGGCCGCCCCGCTCGGCCCTCGGGACGCCAGCGCCGCGGTAGCCGCGGGGGAGTCGCCGAGCCGGCATCCGATCTCGTACACACATGAAAAAGGCTGCTGACCAGGACTTTCGTCCCGTTCAGCAGCCTCGTGTTCCCGTCGGGACGACAGGATTTGAACCTGCGACCCCCAGACCCCCAGTCTGGTGCGCTACCAAGCTGCGCCACGTCCCGTACGGCAGCAACATTACCGTATCGGCGAGCCGGGGTGGTGACCGGGGGTCGCGTCAGCGTCGACGCGACCCCCGACCCTCGTGCGCGGCCCCGCGTGGGACCAGGCCGAGGCCGTCGCCCACGAGGGTCTCTGTGCGGCTGATCTCCGCGATGGTGCAGGGTCAGGCCGCGCCCTGGGCGCGCCGCCGAGCCACCCCCGCGCCGATCAGCAGGGCGCCAACGGTGGCACCGGCGAGGGGGAGCAGGGGTGAGGACCCGTGGTCGGCCATGCCGCCGCCGCCGGCGGCCACGCCACCGGCTCCGCCGCCCACGACACCGACCCCGACGCCGCCGACGACGGCGCCGACGACCGGGCAGTTCCTGTCCTTGTCCTTGTCGTCCCAGTTGAACCAGTCGTCGTCCTTGCCGTCCTTGCCGTCCCTGCCGTCCTTGTCGTCCCTGCCATCCTTGCCGTCCCTGCCATCGACGCCGTCCTTGTTGCCGTCGAGGCTGTCGGCGCGGCCCTGCTTGTCGCCGTCGAAGCCGTCCCTGTTGCCGAAGCCGTCCCTGTTGCCGACGCCGTCCTTGCCGTCAACGCGGTCCTTGTTGTCCTTGTCCTTGTCGCCGAAGATGTCCCAGTCGTCCTTCTTGTCGCCGCAACGGTTGTGGTCCTTGTCGTCGAAGGCGTGGGCAGCGGCGAGGCCGGGCCCGAAGGTGAGGGCGACGCTCGCTGCACTCGACATCGCGAGAACGGCGGCGCTCCGGCCCATACCCTTCTTCATCTGGTCCCCTCTCTAACGTACTGTGATCAGTGTGTCACTGCGAGTGACACCATAGCGACTGCGTATGGCGATGCGTGGCAAGCGGGCCGGGCGTGGTGCGACCGGTCCGGCCGGTGCGAGAACCGCCGTGCCGACTGGATTTCACGGTCTGTCCCGCCGTCGACCGGGATGGCGGGCGCCGTCGGCGACCGGCTTCGAGTCGCTCCGCGCGTGCTCACCGATTGTGGCTAACTTGCTCGCTAGGGTGACGGTCGGTGAAGGGGTGGGAGGGACTGTGGAACGTGGGACCAGTGGCAGCCACCGCAAGCCCGCCATCGGCCCGGTGCCCGTCGCCGCCGCCGCGGCGCGGCCTCCCCGGCTGTGGCGCGGGCTGCTCCTCGTGGGCCTGGTGCTCATCGTCGGCAGCGGATTCCGCCTCGCGGAACCGGCACTCGACGCCGTCCGCGGCGGTTCCGGGACGGATGCGGCGGCCGAGCTGCCCGACATCCCGCCGCCACCGCCACCACCGCCGGTCCTCCCGGGTTCCACGACCGGCCTGCCGCCCGCGCTGGTCGAGCAGCCGGTGGTGGTCATCAACGATCCCGTCCGGCTGCGCATCCGGCGGATCGGGGTCGACGCGCCGATCACCCACCTCGGCCTGGCCCCGGACGGCTCGATCGCGGTGCCGAAGGCCTGGGGCGACGTGGGCTGGTTCGACCGCGGCCCCGCGCCGGGCGGCGTCGGCCCGTCGGTCCTCGTCGGCCACTACGACTCCACCACGGGGCCGGCGGTCTTCTACCGCCTGCCCCAGCTCGTCGCCGGCGACCGGGTCGAGGTCGCCGGGCGGACCGGAGCCGCCCAGGCGTTCATCGTCGACCGGACCGAGGACGTGTCCAAGGCGGCGTTCCCGAGCCAGCGGGTCTACGGGCCGGTGACCCGCCCGGAGCTACGGCTGATCACCTGCGGCGGCGCCTTCGACCACAAGACCAAGCACTACCTCAACAACATCGTGGTCTACGCCCACGCGGACACCTTCGCCGGCCCGCCGGCCGGGGCCCCTGCTCCCGCC
>NZ_JAMPTM010000410.1 GCF_025403375.1 Frankia gtarii | reverse complement strand
CCCGCCGTTCACCGGATCCGCCCCACCCCTTCCAGTCACCTTTCCATGGTGACTGATACCACCGATTCGCCGTCCTACAGTCGCCGGACATTGAACGGAATGTAATTACTCATTTACCTAACGCAAGAATGATGGAGGTGGAGTGGCCGCTTGCCGCCCGTGGGCCGCCCGACGGCGGTGCCGGCCTGAGCTGCTGACCACCGGCGACCACGGCGTCGACCGTTGCCTGGCCGGCGGACCGGAGACCGGGTCCCCTGGCCGATGGCGGTCGACTTTCTGACATGTCGCGGAAGGAGGGCGGAAAACGACCCTCGCGCGGGCACACTATGGTGCGTCTGGCGATCGAGGGAGAGTGCTGGTGGCTGGGACTGCGCTGCGCGTCCACACCCCCGCGGGGGAGGTGACGCTCACCGGCGACGCTCCTGTCGTGGTGGGGCGGGCCCGGTCCGCGGACATTGTGATCAACGACGGGCGGGTGTCGCGCCGGCATCTGGTGCTGCACCCCTCGGCGGTCGGCTGGCGGGTTGAGGACATCAGCGCCAACGGGCTGTGGTGCGACGGCCGGCGGTTGGGCGACGTCGACATCGTCGGCGAGCTGCGGCTGCGTCTCGGTGCCGCCGATGGACCGGAGGTGGTGCTCCTGCCCCGGCCGGTCCGGCCGGCCATCCCGCCGACGGCTCCGACGCGTGGGCCGGACGCGGCGGCCATCTCCATCGAGGACCTCGCGGCCTTCGCACCCACGCCGGTCACGTCGGCCACGTCGGCGCCGGCCACGTCGGCGTCGATCGGCGGGGGAGTGTCGGCCGGCGGGGGAGCGCCGGGGCAGCTCTCAGGGCCGGCCGGCACTGTGTCGGGGGCGTCGGGGAGTCTGACGATCGATCCGGTGACGGCGCAGAGCGCGATCGTGCACGACCGGCGTCGCGTGCATCCCCTCCGGCCCGGCCGGATGCGGATGGGGCGTTCCCGCGACAACGAGATCAACGTCGGGGACCTGCTCGCCTCCCGTCATCACGCCGAGCTGCACATCTCGCTCGGCGGGGTGGAGCTGGTCGACCTCGCGTCCGCGAACGGCACGTTCGTCAACGGTCACCGGATCAGCCGGGCCCCGGTGATGCAGCGCGACGTCATCGCCATCGGCCATCACCTGTTCCAGCTCGAAGGCAGCTCGCTCGTCGAGTACGTCGACTCCGGGGACGTCGCCTTCGAGGTCCAGAACGTCTCCGTCTGGGCCGGCACGAAGCAGCTCATGCACGACATGACCTTCCGGCTGCCCGGTCGGTCCGTGCTCGGCGTCGTCGGCCCGAGCGGCGCCGGAAAGTCCACCCTGCTCAACGCGCTCACCGGCTTTCGGCCCGCCGACCGCGGCTCGGTGCGCTACGCCGGCCGGGACCTCTACGCCGAGTACGACGAGCTGCGCCGCCGTATCGGCTACGTGCCCCAGGCCGACCCGCTGCACGACCAGCTCACCGTGCGCGAGGCCCTGCTCTACGGCTCCGAGCTGCGTTTCCCGGCCGACACCACCGCGGACGAGCGGCGCGCCCGGGTCGAGGAGGTCATCGGCCAGCTCGGGCTGTCCGCGCACGCCGACACCCGGGTCTCCCGGCTCTCCGGCGGGCAGAAGAAGCGCACCAGCGTCGCGCTCGAACTGCTCACCCGCCCGTCGCTACTCTTCCTCGACGAGCCGACCTCCGGTCTCGACCCGGCCAACGACCAGTCGGTGATGGAAACGCTGCGCGGCCTCGCGAAGGGGGGCGGCGCAGGGTCCACCGACGAGAGCGGCCGGACCGTCATCGTCGTCACGCACAGTGTGCTGTTCCTGGATCTGTGCGACTTCATCCTGGTGCTCGCGCCCGGCGGGCACGTCGCCTACTTCGGCCCGGCCGACGGGGCGTTGCGCTTCTTCGGCAAGCAGGACTTCCGCGAGTTCGCCGCGGTGTTCCGCGAGCTGGAGGCCACCCCGGGCGAGCAGATGGCTGACCGCTTCCGGGCATCGGAGTTCTTCGTACCCTCGGCGGTGGTGGCGCCGGCGGTGCGCAAGGCGCCGCCGGAGCTGCCCAGCGTCCGCCAGCAGCCGGTGCACGCGCAGCTCGCGACGCTGACCCGACGCTACTGGCGGGTCGTCCTGGCCGACCGGTCCTACCTGCGGCTGATCATCGCCTACCCGTTCCTGCTCGGCATCGTGCCGCGGATACTCAAGGCTCCCGACGGCCTGGGCCCGCTACCCCAGTCGCCGAACGCCGACGCCACCAAGGTGCTCGTCGTGCTGGTGCTGTGCGCCTGCTTCATGGGGATGGCCAACTCGATCCGCGAAATCGTCAAAGAACGCGCGATCTACCGGCGGGAGCGGACGATCGGGCTGTCCCGCACCGCCTACCTCGGTTCCAAAATCATCCTGTTGACCGCGATCACCACCGCGCAGTGCCTGGTCTTCACGCTCATCGCGGTGGTGGGACGCACCCCGCCGCAGGCCGCCGCGCTGGGTTCGCCGCTGCTGGAGTGCCTGCTCGCGGTGATCGTCGCGGCGCTGGCGTCGATGATGATCGGCCTGTTCGTCTCCACTCTGATCGACAACGCGGACAAGGCGATGCCGATCCTCGTCCTGGTCACCATGGGCCAGCTCGTCTTCTCCGGCGGCCTGACCTCCATGACCGGTCGGCTCGTGCTGGAGCAGATCAGCTTCCTCGTCCCGGCCCGGTGGGGATTCGCGGCGCTGGCCTCCACCGACGACCTCAACGTGGTGAGCAAGCTCGGCAACCCGACCCTGCGCACCGACCCCCCCGACCGGCTCTGGGAGCACAGCGCGGGCACCTGGGCGCTCGACATCCTGATCGGCGTCGTGATCGGCGTCGCCGCACTGGCGCTCACCACGGTCATGCTGCGCCGAATCGAGCCCAAGGTCACCCGGGCGCCGGGCGCCGTGCCGGCACCCGGCGCGGCCGGGCCGCCCGGATTCGGGCCCGGTTCGATCCAGGGCCAGCCGCCCGCGGGCCGGATGCCGCTGCACGGCTGACCGTCTGCGGGGCCCCGGCGCGGCGGTCAGCGGCCGCTGGCCCGCGAGGCGTCGCCGACACCGCCCAGCCCGCGCCCGCCGAGGAGGTCGGCGACCTCCTCACACCAGAAGGCCAGACCGCATAGCTGGTAGGTCAGCGGGCCCTCGGCGAGCGCGGGGCGGTTGTGCTCGAACAGCACGTGCCCGGCGATCTGCACGGCCCAGCTCGCCGCGAACACCGGCAGGCCGATCCTGGGTCGGGCGAGCACGACCGGCAGTGCGAAGGCCACCCCCGGGATGCCGACCAGATGGGTCAGCCGGATGGCCCGGCCGGTGTGCTGGGACCGGTAGTACGCCATCTTCTCGGCGAACGGCGCCGAACGGTCGGGCACCGCCTCGCCGGCCGCCCCGGATCCGCGCGCCCCGCGTTGGATGTTCATCGCCGCTCACCTCCCGCCGGTCGTGGCACCGAGAGGAGGGTCCCCACCGGGCCCGGGCCGGCTCGCCCGCCGGTCGCTCGTCCGGCCGTATTCACGTTGCCAGGTACCGCGCCCGCAGGGTAGGACCCAGAGATGGGCGAGGCGAGCGAACCGGTGCAGGCGGGCACATCCCGCCCGGGTCGGCTGCTCGCCGTCCTGACGACCGCGACGTTGCTGCAGTGGCTCGGTTCCTTCGCCATCGCCCCGCTGCTGCCGCTGTACCTGGCCGACCGGCACGTCTCCGCCGCCGGCGTCGGGGTCGTGATGGCGGCGTTCTTCCTCGGTGCGCTGCTGTCGCAGTACGTCGCCGGGCGGGCAGCGGCGGCCCGTGGACACCGCGGGGTGCTGCTCGCCGGGCTCGCCGCCTACGCCGCCGGCTGCCTCGGCCTGTTCGCCTCGACGGGGATCGGGATGGACGCGGCCATGCGCGTGCTGCAGGGCGCGGGCGCGGGCGCGTTCGAGGTCGCCGCGCTGACCGCAGTCGCCGGGACGGTCGCTCCCAGCACGCAGGGGCGCGCGTTCAGCGCCATCTACACCGGGCAGCTTCTCGGCGTCGCGCTCGGTCCGCTGCTCGGCGGCTTCGCGGGCGAGCACCGGATGGACCTGGTGTTTCTGGGCAGCGGCGCGGCCGCGGTGTTGGCGTCGCTGCCGGTGCTGTGGCTCCTTCCCGCGACCGTCCGCGCCGGATCCGCT
>NZ_JAMPTM010000040.1 GCF_025403375.1 Frankia gtarii | reverse complement strand
GGGCGGCCCGGCGGACCTGGGCGGCGGCGGCCATCTGGGCGGGGGTGACGCAGTCCGGCAGCGCCTCGACGCGGAAGGGGCGGTCATCGGCCCCGGCTGATCCCACTGCGGCAGCGGCCTGGACCTGCGCGCCCACGGTTCGTAACGCCGCCACCTGAGCGCGGCCGGTCGGTTCCGCATCGAGCAGGGCGACCTGGACCTCGACGGGGGTCGGGAAGCGACCTCCGATCACGACCCCGCGCCCGGGGGGCAGCCGCTCGGGCATGTTCGTGGCCGAGATGCCGGCCAGGGCGTAGTCGCCGGAATCGGCCATCCTCAGGATCAGCCGCTCGTCGATGAGGGAGGCCAGCCGGCCGGTCAGCCCGCGCCGATCCGTGGACAGGATCACCCTCAGCCCAGCCGCGGGGCCCTCCCGTAACAGCCGAAGGAGGCTGTCGACGAGTTCCCCGCCGTCGGAGTCCTCGGACGCGGCGAGCAGACCCTCGAAGCCGTCGAGGAGGAGCACCAGGTAGGGCGGGCGGACAGCGGTGTCGCCTCTGGTGACGGCGCGCGCCTCCCGTAGATCCGCCACCCCGTCCGCGGTGAGTCGCCGATGTCGCTGCTCGACGGCGACGGTCAGGCGGGCGAGCATCCGCCCGACCCGCTCGGGATCATCCCGGCCGACGAGTGCGCCGGTATGCGGCAGGCTGGTCAGGGCGGCCAGTGCGCCGCCGCTGTAGTCCAGCCCGTAGATGTGGACGTCTCGGGGGGACAGCGCGCCGGCGATCGCCCCCGCCGCGGTCCGCAGGGCCGTGGAGCGACCGGACCGTGGCGCGCCGACGACCATCAGATGGCCGCCGCCCTCCAGGTCCAACGTGAGGGACTGTTGCAACTGGCGATCACAGCGGTCGACCAGGCCGATGGCGACCGGGGCGAGCACCGCGCCGGTGCGGCCGGGTTCGGGACGGTGCCGCCCGGGCGGACCCGTGGGGCGTGCGTGCCGCTCGTCGGAACCGGGGGTGGCCGGCAGCGAGGAGAGAGGAATCCGCTCCGGTAGCGGCGGAAGCCAGGGACTGGGAAGGGCAGAAAGCCTCAGGGCGGTCGCGGCTTCGCGGACCGCCCGCACCAGAACGGTCAGCTCGGTATCGCTGGCCGCGCAGTCCCGAGACGCGACGCCGGCCGGCCGGTCGGGCCTCGGCGCCGGTGCACTGGGCTCGGGCCATGCCAACAGGGTCACCCGCGCAGCGGCCGCGCCGGTGGCCTCGTCACCTTCCGGCTGAACGGGACTGCCCACCCAGGCGGTCTGCACGGCGGTGAGCCGGTCGGGCCCGGTGCGTACGACTGCCCTGCCAGGGGTCGTGGGCACGATCGCGGCGGCGTCCGGACAGCCGACGACGTCCTCACTTTCGGCCCCGTCGGTCACTCGCAGGGCGATGCGCAGATTCGTGTTCGCCCGGATCTCCGGGGAGACGACGCCGCTTGGACGCTGGGTGGCCAGGAGCAGGTGGATGCCGAGGGAGCGCCCGCGCTGGGCGAGGCTGACCAGCCCGGTGACGAAGTCGGGCAGCTCTCGGGCCAGAGTGGCGAACTCGTCGACGACGAGAACCAGCCGTGGCGGGATCGCCAGCTCGCCGGGACCGGCACCCGGCGCCGCGCGGCGTAGAGCGTCGAGATCCTTGGCGCCGAACCGGGCGAGGAGTGCCTCGCGGCGGTGTAGCTCGGCGGACAGCGAGGTCAGGGCCCGGCGGACCAGATGCGGGTCGAGATCCGTGACGAGACCCACGGTGTGCGGCAGCGCGGCGCATTCGGCGAACGCGCTACCGCCCTTGTAGTCGACGAGCACGAACACCAGCTCGTCGGGCCGGTAGGTCACAGCATGCGCGGTGATGATCGTCTGAAGCAGTTCTGATTTGCCTGATCCGGTCGTGCCCGCGATCAGTCCGTGTGGGCCATCGCGGGAGAGGTCGAGGGTGAACGTCCCGCCGCCGGCGATTCCCACCGGAACGGGGCGGCTTCTCGGCGAGGGCCCGGTGGCCGGGGCGGACGACCATCTCCGCAGGATCGTCGACGTGGCCGGTCGGCCCCCGCCGATGATGTCCGACAGCCGCACGGCCATGGGGAGCGCGGCGTCGTCGTCGGCCGCGACGCGAAGCGGCGCGAGTGCCCGCGCCACCGACTCGTACCAACGGGCCGCCCCGGACGGTGCGTGACCGTCGTCCCCGGCCGGACCGATGAGGTCGGCGCGAACATTTCTGATCATCCCTGCCCGGTCCTGGCGCACCGTGAGATGCCCGCCGTCGGCTGCCACCACAGCCCGGCACTCGACCGGAAGATCATGGACGTCGGACTCCAGACAGAGCACGTGAATGCCCACCGGCGGGCCGGCGCGCAGCACCTGGATCAGTCCGGTGATCGACCGCAGCGAGCGTGCGCCGTCCAACACGAGCAGGACGTCGGGGCCGGCGGGGCGGCGGTCGGGCGGCAAACCCGCGCGGCGTTGCATCAGCGAGCGGAGTTCGGCGACGCACGCGATCCGGTCTGCCTCGTCTGTCGCGAACCGCACCGCTGCGTCCTGCGCGGCGGGACGACAGTGCGGCAGCCAGCGAGTCCAGCGCCACCCGGCGGCACGGTCGGCCTCGGCCGTCACCACGCGGATCGCCAGTTCCTCGGGGCTGTGCAGAACGGCGGCCTGCGCGACGAGCCACCAGCCGAGTTCCTGGGACCGGGCGCCCGGTGCCGCGACCCCGACGACGCCGTTCTCGCTCAGGGAGACCACGGCGGGCAGATCGGCGCGCATCGGGGCGGCCGGGTGATCGGGGATGTCGGTGATCCGGACGGTGCTTGGCTGGTGCGCGAGGCCAAGGCGAAGCCGCAGGTAGTCGGCGTCGCCCCGGCGCCGCGCCCACAGTCTGGAATCTCGTTGCCAGGCCGTGGCGAACAGGCTCGCCGGGTCGGGCTGCTCGGCGTGGCGCTCGGCGCACTCCACTTCGAGCGCCGCCTGCGCCGCGTGTTCCACCTCGTCGCGCAGTCGGCGATGGCGCGCGGTGGCCTCGCGGAACTGGCGACGGTCCCGCCGACGCCCGCTCACCACGGACAGGATCAGGTTCAACGGCCCGAGGACGGCGAACAGCAGGACGTAGAGCGTGTGCAGCACCGCGGCCATCCCCACAGCGGCGAGCAGGGGGAGGAACGTGGCCAGCACGGGGACAGGCGCTCGGCGAGGCTCCTCCGGCGCCGCGGGCAGCGCGAAGGTGGACGCCCGCTGGGGTAGGCGCAGCCGTGGTGGGCGGTTGACGTCGAGCCTTCCCGGGACGGTGGTGGACGGGAGGGCCAGAGGGGTGACCGCGGCGGGACGCAGGAGCCGCAACGCCATGCTTGGAGTGCGCACGGAGGCGACAATCGAGCCGGCGCCGCCTGCCTGATCCCACTCGACGGCGCTGGTGCCGGGACCGGGAACGACCGAACAGCTTCCATCGGCGGCGACCCGCACCGTCAGCACGGGTTCATCGGTGGCGGGGCCGGCAAGCAGGATGGCGCTGTCAGGAGCCGAGCCGACGGTGTGTTCGCCGACAGGCAGTGGATGAATGACGCCGGCGTCGGGGCCGGCGGTGACCATCAGATGGACCAGACCCGCGCCTGAGGCCCGGCGGGCCGGCGGCGCGTCGAGGGACACGACAGCGCCCTCGATCAATGGCGATCGGGCGAGCGGCAGAGTCGGGCTGAGCGGCCGGCCGTGGCCGGCGAGAGTCAGCGAGGGCCGGGGGCTGGCCCGCGCCGAGGTAGTGCCCGGGGGGAACGCGCGGACGGCGGTCGCCAGCGCGTCGGCGACGACGCCGAGTGGTGTGTCGGCACGGGCGCGCAGAAGCACGTCGACGTTCGTTCCAGCGCGGAAATCGTGAACGGTGAATGCGATCTGCATGGGCCGAAGATACGACCTTAAACGCCCGCCGGCTACCTCGGACGACGCTGCGTATATGAACTCGGCGTTGTGGTCGTGAACCTATCGATCGGACGACAGGAAAGCCGAATTACTGACCGGAGCGGGATCGGCGGTCGCGGCTGGCCCGTAGTCTGGAACGGGCCCGGGTCACTTCCGCTCCGGCCCTTGCGACCAGAGCGTCTCCGTCCTCGCTCGAGGCGCCAACGGCACCCCGAGTTCCCAGGTGGTGTCCCTGTTCGCGCTGCTCAGGATGGTTGTCGCCGGCGTGGGACGGAGTCGCGCCCACGAGGGCGACCCCCACGCTGACCGACAGCCGGATTCGGTGGCCGTGCACGTCGAGCGGTTCGTCGAGGGCCGCTGCCAGCCGTTCGGCAAGGTCCGCGACAATTGGCGCATCCCCGGAGCCGGCAAGCACGACAAACTCGTCGCCGTCCCATCGCCCGATGATGTCGGTGGGGCCGAGTACGCTCGAAAAGCGTCGGGCGACGGCATGCAGGGCGGCATCACCGGTCGGATATCCGAAGGAGTTGTTGATTCGACGAAATGCATCCAGGTCCAGGAAGAGAACGGCGGTCCCGGCCCGTTCCGGGGGAGGAGGTGTCAGCGTGGATGAGGCTGCGTTCACGTCCCGTGCTCCGGTGGCGTCCGACGCGCCTGATCTGCTGGGGGTGAGTCTGGCCGCGAGCAGGGTCCCCAGCGCCGTCCGGTTCGCCAGCCCGGTGATCGGATCCGTCGAGGCCTGACGGCGGAGGTCCTCTTCGCGGTGGCGCCGTTCACTTACGTCCTCGACGACGACGATCAGCCCGTCGCCGCGAATAAGGGTGCTCAGGCGGACGTCGAGCCAGCGGTGACCGCGCAGCGCCGGTTGCGGCAGCTCGATGCGGGCCCGGGTCCGCCGCCGATCGATCAGCTGCCGCGAGAGGAACGCCAGTGTCCGGATCGACGTGACCGGATCGAACACGGTGACCCCGGTCTGGCCGGAGGGCGAGGAACGGGCCTGGTTCATATTCGCCCCGGCCGGCTGTGCTGCGGCCTGCGCCGCGTGGTCGCACGCCGCCAACCAGCTCATGCCGGGCCGGACGGGGAGCAGGGCCACCCCGGTCGCGGCGCTGCGGCGCCAGGCCTCGTTGAGTCGGGTCACCGTCCCGTCCGGTCCGAGCACCGCGATAAGAGAGGGGAGGGAGTCGAACACGGCCGCCGCGACGTCATCGGTGGGCACGGAGGTGGAATCCTTCCGGCTGCCGCACCGTGGCGTCGGTTTGGCGCAGGGCGCGTCCTCGACCCGCACGGCGCGGGAGATGTGCCGTGGGACCGCTCCGGCCGGGTGTCTCCCGTGCCGGGTAGGGCTGCCGCGGCGGTGCCTTTCCGATCCTCGGGCGGTCACCGACGGGTGGATTCCGTTTTGTTAAACGGTGTGCCGCGAAAGGTGGTGGCGAGGGAATCGGGTGCGCAGGGGTAGTGAATTTACCGGCGTGTCGGCGCGCCCCGGCGCGGCGCAGGCACGGCGGGAACCGGTTGGGCTCGGTGCGACGGGATGGTGGCCGCTGTCGCAGCCACCATCCCGTCCTTGCGAAGAACCGGTCAGATCTTGGTGAGCAGGTCCTGCATACTGCTGATCTCGGCCGTCTGGGTGCGTCGAATATTCTCGGCAAGCTGTTTTGCCGACATGTGGAGGCCGTCACGGATCTCGGTCTTCGCCATGGTGACGGCGCCCTGGTGATGTTCGATCATCATGGCGAGAAACATCTCGTCGAAGGCCGGTCCAGTTGCGTTCTTCAGGGCGGTCATGTCCGCACTGGACATCATTCCCTCCATCGAGGCGGGCGGTGCCACGGTTGCCGTTCCGTGATCGCTCATGCCGTCGCCGCTCATGCCGTCGCTCATGCCGCCGTCGTCCATACCACCGCTGCCCATGCCGTGGCCAGCCGAGCCGTGGCCGGAAACACCCGCGTCGGCCGGGGGAGTGGTGGGCTGCCCCCAGCCGGTGAGCCAACCCGCCATGGTTGCGATCTGGGGCGCCTGCGCGGCTCGGATCTGCTGTGCGAGGGACCTGACCTGCGGGTTCTGAGCGCGGGACGGGGCCAGTTCGGCCATTTCGATGGCCTGCCGATGATGCGGGATCATTTTCTGGGCAAAGGCGATGTCGGCCGCGTTGTGGCTATCTTTGGCGGTCGTGGCAGTCGTGGGCGTGGCGCTGCTGCCCCCGCTGCCGCAGGCGCTGACGGTGACCGCGGCGAAAAGCGCCGAGATGAGCAGGATGAGTCGTCTCATGCTGAAGTCCCTCGTCCTCCGGATGCGTGCGGATCCGAATGTCGGGCCGCCGGGCGGGAGTCATCGAGGACGCACGCCGGCTGAGCCGGTCGGTCTACACGCGGAGCACGCAGAGGCGGGCGAGTGAGGGCGCACGGGGGCGAGGAAGGCCCCCGGGGGGTGGCCGCCCGGGGCGGCAGGGCGCAGGGCGTGAGCGGGTTCGTGCGCCGCCGGCCGCCCGGACGGCGCGGGCAAGCAACAGGGCGGCGAGCAGGATGCCCACCACCCGAAGGAATGCCAGGCACAGCTGCCCGGCGTGCCCGCCGTGACTCGCGGCCGGGTCGGGAGCCAGGGCCACAGGCGCCCCCCCGAGATCGGTTGGGTGCCCGGGGGCGGGCCGCTGGTGCGCTGCTGCGCCGTGCGGCGCGCCCGGCCGGTTCCCCACGGCGACCAGCGGCCTGTCAGAGCCGCGGAGTCCGCCTGGGTGGCCGTTGCGGTCGACGTGTGCGGACAGGCCCCCGTGCATGAGCAGAATGCCGAGGAGCACGGGCACGAGGATTGCGAGATACGGCCCGCGCCCGGTGATCTGTCCGCCGGCCCTGACACTCACCGTTGCATGATGCCTGAGGGGGCATCCCTCGACGGGATCCGACGCCACCTCCGATCCGCACCATCCCTGGGTGGTGCAGGGCTGGGCCTGGTGGCCGGCGCCGGGAGCTCAGGTCGGTGTCCCGGCCGTCGTGCAGCAACGCGGCGGCCAGGCCACGGCTGGCCGCCGCGTAGGCGTTGAAGTCTCCCAGCCAGGAAAAGAGCGCGGCGCCGGGCTCGCTCTCCTCGGCGCGCTCCTGAGCCCTGGCGCAGAGGGCTTCGACGCGGTCATGGAAGACGACTTCCAGTAGGGACCGCCGGAGGGGAAATGCCGGTGCAGGGTTGCCGAGCCCACCCCGGCGTGGCGGGCGATCTCCTCCAGGGAGGCGCTGGCTCCGTGGGCCGCAAAGGCCTCCTGGGCGGCGGCGAGGATGCGTTCGTCGTTGCGCCGGGCGTCCGCCCGCAAGGGCCGTCGCGCCGTTTGCTGCGCTCGACAGGGTCGTAAGGCGGCAGAGGCGCCTCGCCCGGTGCGGTGTGGGCACCCTGCGAGCGCCAGCACCATCATGGGCACCGCCGCAGCGGGGGGCAGAGTGTTTCCGCAGGTAACAAAGGGTGCTCGACGTGGCGGGCCACGCGAACGAAGGGCGGAGGCTCCGGGATTTGAACCCGGGAGGGGGTTGAAGCCCCCAACCGCATTAGCAGTGCGGCGCCATAGACCGGACTAGGCGAAGCCTCCCAACGTGCTCGCCCATCATAGCGTCTCCCCTGAGGGTGCCAACGGCCCGGGTGCCGGACCGGGCAGGCGGGCGGGATCACAGCCGTGGCTGGGCGGATCCGGCGTCGGCGTGCTCGGTGGGCGCAGCCTGGTCGGGGAGATCTCCCATGCCCAGCGCGGCGAGTACCGCGCGGTCGATCTCGCGGCGGCGGGCGTCGTCCGCCACCGGCTGGCCGTCGGCCTCCTGGACGTAGAAGGCGTCGACCACATCGAGTCCGAGGGTGGCGACGATGGCGGTGGCGACGTCGAGCCCCAGCCCGGACAGGGCCCGCACGATCCGGAACAGCACGCCGGCCCGGTCGGGCGCGCGTACCTCGAGGACGGTGGTCGAGCCAAGGTCGTCGTCGAAGATGACCTGCGGTGGGCCCGGAGTGGTCCACTGTTTCGCGCCGGAGTAGTCACGTTCCCGGGCCGCGAGCCGCGCGGCGAGGTCGAGGGTGCCGGCGAGGGCGGCCTGCAGGTCCGCGAGCAGCTTCGCCTCCTCCGGCACCCGGCCGTGTGGAGCGGCGACCGCGGCCTGCAACAGCGCGCGCCCGTCGGCGCCGCGGGCCGATGCCCGCCGGATGTCGAGCCGGTTGAGCGCGAGGACACCGGCGGTGACGGCGAGCAGCCCGACCTGGTCGGCGCTCACCACGACGATCTCGTACATCCCCTCGTCGGGCAGCGGGTTGACCTGGACGATGTGCTCCCCCGGCAGGGTGAGCAGGTCGCGCTGGCGGTCGTCCAGCCGCGGCGGGCAGGGCATCCGCTCGCCGCCGAGCAGTGCCCTGGACCGTTCGACCAGGTCGTTGATCAGACGTGCCTTCCAGGTGTTCCACGCGGTCGGCCCGGTGGCCCGGGAATCGGCCTCGGTCAGGCGGTGCAGCAGGGTGAGGATCCGGTCGCTGCCGGCGGCGGTGGCGACGGCCTGGATGGTCGCGAGATCGTCGATGTCGCGCCGGGTGGCCGTCTCGCCGAGCAGCAGGTGGTGGCGGACCATCGCGACGAGCACGTCGACGTCTTCGGCGGGCAGGCCGAGACGGGGGCCGATCAGTCGGATCTGTTCGATGCCGGCGTCGGTGTGGTCGCCGGGGAAGCCCTTGCCGATGTCGTGCAGCAGCGCGCCGAGCAGCAGCAGGTCGGGGCGGTCCACGTCGCGGGTGAACGCGGCGGCGTGGGCGGCGGTCTCCATGAGGTGCCGGTCGACGGTGTACCGGTGGTAGGGGTTGCGCTGCGGGCGGCTGCGCACGGCGGCCCACTCGGGCAGCAGCCGGACGAGCAGGCCGACCTGGTCGAGGGACTCGAGCACGCCGACGGCGGCCTCGCCCGTGGCGAGCAGGGCGACGAGCGCGTCGCGTGCGGCGGGCGGCCACGGCTGCGGCATCGGCGGCGCCTCTGCGGCGAGCCGGTCGACGGCGTAACGGCCCAGCGGCAGCCCGGTGCGGGCGGCGGCCGCGGCGACGCGCAGGACGAGGACCGGGTCCTTGGCCGGTTCGACGTCGAGGGCGAGCTGGATCTCGCCGCCCTGGTCGATCACCCCCTCGTCCAGGGGGCGGCGGACGGGACGCCGGCCGCGCCAGCGGGAGGTGTTGCGCAGCCCGGCGGCGGTGCGGTACCAGGTCGCGTCCCAGGCCCAGGAGATCGTCCGGCCGGCGTCGGCGACGGCGTGGGCCAGCGCCATCGAGTCGCGGTAGCCGAGTGCGTCGGCCACCGCGGTGCCGTCCTGCAGCAGCAGCCGGTCCTGCGGGCGGCCGGCGGCCAGGCGGCGGATCTCGCCGCGGGCGTCGAGCAGCACCCCGGCGGCGGCCAGCACCCGGTCGGAGGGGACCTCCGCGACCCAGGCCGCGGCGAGGGCGTGCAGGGCGTGCACGTCGCGCAGCCCGCCGCGGGATTCCTTGAGGTCCGGTTCGAGCAGGAAGGCCACCTCGCCGAGGCGGGCGGCCCGCTCGGCCACGGCAACGGCGAGGTCGGGCAGCCGTTTCGGGGCGCGGGTGCGCCAGCGGGTGCGGGCGCGGCGGGCGAGGTCGGCGGTCAGCGCCGCGTCACCGGCGACGTGGCGGGCGTCGAGCAGGCCGAGCGCGGCCTTCAGATCGTCGTCCGCCACGGTGATCGCCTCGTCGACGGTGCGCACGCTGTGGTCGAGGTCGACGCCGGCGTCCCACAGCGGGTACCAGACGGCGTCGGCGACGGTGACGATGTTCGGATGGGCTCCGTCGTGGAGGAGGACCAGGTCGAGGTCGCTGCCGAACGCCGGCTCCGCCCGGCCGTAGCCGCCGACGGCGACGAGGGCGAGGCCGGGGCCGGGATCGCCGAACAGTTCGGTGAGCGCCTCGTCGGCGAGGTCGGTGAGTTGGCGGCGCAGCTGCGGCCCGGTTGCCGTCGGCAGTTGCGCGGCGCGTCCCCTGAGGATCTCCAGACGGTCCTTCATGGCTGTCCTCCTCCGGCTCTGGCCGCTCCAACGCCACTCGGCTCGCGTCGGCCGAGTCGACACATGGCGCGGCACCGCGTCGATGGTCGCGCGGTGCCGCCTCATGTGATCGGGGTGAGGAGAGGAACGTCCGGGCCGATGCCCGGAGCGTCCCCGACCCCGGTGTTACCTGCGTGGTGCGGATTGCGGGTGATGTGCGAGCGGTGGCGGGCGCAGGAGTCGTGACTCGACGCTAGATCGCGTCGGCGCCCCGCTCGCCGGTGCGCACCCGGACCACGGAGTCGACCGGGACGACCCAGACCTTGCCGTCGCCGATCTTGCCGGTCTGCGCGGCCGTCGTGATCGCGGCGACCAGGTCGTCGGCGGTCTCGTCGGCCACGACGACCTCGATCTTGATCTTCGGGACGAAGTCGATCTTGTACTCCGCGCCGCGGTAGACCTCCGTGTGGCCCTTCTGCCGGCCGTAGCCCTGGACCTCGGAAATCGTCAGGCCATGCACGCCCAGGTTCTCCAACGCCGCCTTCACGTCGTCGACCTTGAAGGGCTTGATGACGGCGGTGACCAGTTTCGTCATGCCTGGACCTCCTCGGGCACCTTGACGGGGGTGACACTGGTGGTCCGCGAGCCGCCCCCACCGATGGACGTGAACCGGTAGGCCGTCTCGCCGTGCAGCGCCTCGTCCATGCCGGTGACCTGGTCCTCGTCGCTCATCCGCAGCCCGATCGTGTACTTGATCGCGAGTGCGATGATCGCCGTCACGACGGCCGAGTAGCCGAGCGTCGCGCCGACGGCCAGGGCCTGCTCGCCGAGGACACTCCACGGACCGCCGTAGAAGAGGCCGTCGTGGCCCGCCGAGTTGGTGTCCACGGTGGCGAACAAGCCGGTGAGCAGGGCGCCGAGCACACCGCCGATGAGGTGGACCGCACCGACGTCGAGCGAGTCGTCGATGCCGACCCTGCCCTTGACGGAGGTGGCCAGGGCGCAGACGACGCCGGCGATCCCGCCGACCGCGATGGAACCCATCGGGGAGACGAAACCGCAGGCCGGGGTGATGGCCACCAGACCGGCGACCGCACCGGACGCGGCACCCAGCGTGGTGGCCTTGCCGTCCCGGAGCTTCTCGATGGCGAGCCAGCCGAGGATCGCGACGCCCGTCGCGATCTGGGTGTTGAGCAGCGCGTACCCGGCGACCTTGTTCGCGCCCAGCGCCGAGCCGGCGTTGAACCCGAACCAGCCGACCCACAGGATGCCGGTGCCGAGCAGGACGAACGGCACGTTGTGCGGACGGAAGTCCCCGCCCGGCCAACCGGCCCGCCTGCCGAGCACCAGGGCCAGCACGATGGCGGCGATACCGGCGTTGGCGTGGACGACCGTGCCACCCGCGAAGTCCATCGCGCCACGCTTGAACAGCCAGCCGTTGGTCGCCCACACCCAGTGCGCGATCGGTGAGTAGACGAGCACCGACCACAGCGGCACGAAGACCGCGAAGGCACTGAACTTCATGCGGTCGGCAACGGAACCGGTGATGAGTGCGGGAGTGATGATCGCGAACATGAGCTGGAAGGCCACGAACACGACATACGGAATATTACCGTCACTACCGGACAGGTCCTGCAGTGCGAAGAAGTGGAATCCGCCCCAGAAGCCGTTGCCCGGACCGAAGGCGACGCTGAAGCCCACAACCGACCAGACCAGCGTGACGATGCCGATGCAGAAGAAGTTCTGCATGATCATGCCAAGGACATTCTTCGCCCGGACCATGCCGCCGTAGAAGAACGCCAGTCCGGGCGTCATAAACAGCACGATCGCGGAACTGATGAGCATCCATGCGGTATCGCCCGTATCCATTTTGACCATGTCTCTCCTGTCATCCCCCCGCGCGTTGCGCGGACTGCGCTCACCCGGTCCCCGGCCACGCTGCGCTCGTCCCGGTTCCTCGGGTCCGAAGAGTCGATAAGACCTGTTCCCAACCTGTGTCTTAGCTGTTTCTGACGTGTGAAATCGCTAAATTGGGCGGCAGGTGGCCCGTTTTGGTCGCCTAGCGGTGGGCGCACGGAGACTCTCCGACCGTTTCGGCGTGCTTCCGTGACTGTATAACTGCGTACAGTTACCGTCCGGCGGTGTGAGCAGTGTCCCCGCGGAGGGCTGGCATAGCGTCGGCGAACCGGACCCCGAGACCCGCCACCCCAGCGCTGTCGGCCGGCGCGTACCCATTGACAAGATTGGCCGTATTGACCTCGGCGGATTCGCCGAGCCCGTCCTGCCCATCCCCCGACAACGACCGGGACTGCCGAACTCGTGCCCCGGCAGCCCGAAAGTCGCAGCAGATACAGCAGTCCGCGCCAACCTCGCAGGTCCGAAAGTCACCGGCCTCATTGTCCTCGGCCTGGCTGGCATTCTGTTCGCCGGACCGGCGACGGTCTCCGGCCCTGCCTGGGCGGCGCAGGCCCCGGTGGCGACTCGGTTGGAGTCGCAGAGTCTCGCCGACATCCAGGATGAGATCGGTCATACGCGTTCAAAGCTCGATGAATCGGCTCGGCAGGCGGCGAGCGCCGCCGAGGCCTTCAACGCCGGACGGATCCGGCTCGCCGAGGCCGAGCGGGCCGCGACCGCCGCCGCCGCCCGAGTCGACCGAGCGGACCGGGCGGTTCGCGAGGCCGCGGACCAGCACCGGGGCCTAGCCGTGTCGGCGGACCGCGCGGGTGGCTTCGCCCAGCTGTCTCTGCTGCTGACCGGCGATCCGCGTCGTGCCCTCGACCGGGCGGGCGCAGTCGACGCCCTGGCCCGCCGGCAGCGGGTGGCGGACACCGGCCTGCGGCTGGCTCGCCTCGATCTCACCGAGGCCCGGCGTAGCGCCCACGAGACCCTCGCCGACAGGAAGAAGATCGTGGCGGATCTCGACGCGCGCAAGCGGACCATCGAGGCGGCAGCCGACGAGCAGCGTGGCCTGTTGCAGCGGCTGGAGTCGCGCTACGCCGAGTTGGAACGGCAGGCCAGGGCCCGGCAGGCGGCCGCCCAGCGGGCCCGGCAGGCGGCGGCGGCCGCCGCCGCGGCGCAGACGGCCCGGCAGGCAGCCGCTGAGCGTGCCCGCTACCAGCAGGAGTCCGGGGTGGCGGCGGCAGCTGGCCGGGTCTTCGCCGCGGCTCCGGTCACCGCGGCTCCGGCCGCGGCGGTGAGCGGTGGTGGCGGTGCGGCAACCGCGGTGCGGGAGGCATACGCCCAGCTCGGAAAGCCCTACGTGTGGGGGGCTGAGGGGCCGGGGACCTTCGACTGCTCCGGGCTGACCCAGTGGGTCTGGGGAAAGGCGGGCGTCGCGCTCAGCCACTACACCGGATCGCAGTGGGAGGAGGGGCGTCGAGTGGGCCGTGCCGCCCTGATCCCCGGGGATCTCGTGTTCTTTCACCCGGATCTCGATCACGTCGGGCTCTACGTGGGGAACGGGAAGATGATTAACGCTCCCCGCACCGGCGAGGTGGTCCGGGTGGAGAACGTCTGGTGGTCGAGCTTCCAAGGAGGCATCCGGCCGGGAACCTGACCGTCGGCCACCGACGGGGGATCGGTGGCCGACGAGAGGAACCGCGAGAGCGCAGCGGGGTCAGTGGTCCACGTAGACGAGAGCCGCCGTGCTGCGACTGATCTCCGCGTCGCTCTGACCGTTCGGGGAGACGATGTGGATCAGGTCGCCGCGGGAACCCGGCATGATCTGGGCGCCCGGCACGATCGCGGCGTCCTGCAGCCGGCGCATGGCGCTCTCGTCGGTCTGCAGCCGCTCGGAGATCCAGCTCACCGTCACCGGCTGGCCACCATCTGCGGTGGCCCGGTCGGCGGAGGCCAGCAGGCTCACGGGAGCGGCGGCGGGCCGCGGCGCATCGCCGCGCTGGGCGGGTGGAATCTCGTTGCCGAACGGGCAGCGCTTCGGATCGCCGAGCAGGACGGTGAGCCGGGCCTCGACCTCGTCGGAGATCACGTGCTCCCAGCGGCACGCCTCGTTGTGCACCAGAGCCCAGTCCAACCCGATGACCTTGGTGAGTAGCAGCTCGGCCAGTCGGTGCTTGCGCATGACGGCAGTAGCCCGCAGCAGGCCCTTCTCAGTGAACTGGACGGTCCGGTCGTCGGCGAGGGAGACCAGTCCCTCGTTGGCCATGCGAGCGGTTGACTCGCTGGCGGCCGGCGCGCTGACGTGCAACCGCTCCACCAGGCGCGCGCGTAGCGGTGGGATGCCCTCTTCCCTCAGTTCATACAGGGTGCGGAGGTACATCTCGGTACTGTCGATCAGTCCAGTCACCGGTCTCCTTCGTCTCCTTCAGGGTACGCCCTGTCCACAGGTCGCAAGGGCCATGCGTCCCGTGTACGCCGTGTCCCCGGGCGGCCCACCGCGCGGGCCCGCCTCGGCCGCACACCGCTCGAATGCCATGCCGGCAGGTCGATCCCGGACGGGGGCTCACCCCCCCGGGACACTGCCGATCGTCGCACTAGAATCAGCGCCATGAGCACGACTCAGATCGCACCTGAGACGTCGGACACCCACACGGACGAGGGTGACGACCACTCCCACTACGCCCGCCGGGAGGAGATCGTCCGCGCCTCCATCGAGGGCGGTCGGGTCACTGCGCTTTGCGGCTACAAGTTCGAACCCGTCCGGGACCCCTCGCGCTTCCCGATCTGCCCGAAGTGCAAGGAGCTCGTCGAAATGGCCCAGCAGTTCGGTTGACGGGACGACCCTCGGCGGTCGAGATGGGGGATCGCGCCGGCCCGACTTCGCCGCGGTGGCTGCAGGCCGTCGATCGGTGACGGCACGGTCGTGAACGTGGCGCCATCCGTCGGCATCCCGTCCAGCGGTCGTACGATCATCTCACGGTGTCATCCGATGCCACTACGCCCCAGTAGCTCAGTGGATAGAGCGACCGCCTCCTAAGCGGTAGGCCGCAGGTCCGATTCCTGCCTGGGGCACAACCCTCCGCGGCGCAGGGGCTCTACTGCGAGGCCACCGCGCGGCAGGCGCAGCCCGGCCGACCTACCTCGGTGATCAGTTCGCCCTGGCCGGCTCGCCCTGGCCGGCTCGCCCTGGCCGGCGCGGAGCTCGTGGCACGGGCCCCGGTGGCCGGGGCCCGCCCGGCCTGGCTGGTGGCCGGGATGTACTCATAGGTGTGGCATGTTCGCCGCCACTCGGGTCAGGATCGCAACGTCCGGTGGGAAAATCGACCAAGGGTCGGAAGTGTGCGTAATCCGCTCTCTTCGGGCCTCGGAGCTTCGCCGGATCGGCGGCGGCCCCAGCGATGGCGCGGCGTTTCCGCGTCCCCGGACCGGACTGGACTGGACCTGACCGGTCCCATCGGCTCCGTCCCGGCTGTGACGATCATGGAGAGTGGCTCGTGACGAGGCGGGTACCGCGGCGCGACGATGGTCATGGCCCCGCCGGCGGGGCGGCGTGAACGCCCCGGGCCTGGGTGAACCCGGCGGGTCCGGGCAGGCGGCGGCCAATCCGGCATACAGCGTCACTGTCCGAGTGCCAAACGGGTCGCGCGCCGACATCGACGCGGTCATCGTCACCAGCCCCGGCACGATCACCTGCTATGCCGACGAGCCGGACCCGGTGGGCCGCCGGATCACGCTCGACGCGGACAGCGGCCCGACGCTGACGTGGCTGCTGCAGGCCCTGCGCAACCGCCTCGGTGCGGACCTGCTCCAGACCGAGGATCCGGTCTTCGTCGTCGCGTCGACGGGCAAGCTCACCCAGTCCCTGTGCGCCTCGGTGACCACGGGGCACGATCTCGCCCTGCTCGACGCGGACGCGGACCGCCGCGTCATCCGCCATCTGGCCACCCACCCGACCCACACCGACCTGTTCACCGGGCGGCCCCGCCGGGTGGCGCTGCTCTCCGACGCCAGTGCCGTGCTCGACTTCGAGCCGCTCACCGCCGAGGCGGCCCTGCCGGCGGTGGAGTCCCAGGCGGTCCACCTGCACCGGGCGACGGGTCTCGACGTCATTCCGATGCCCATCGCTGCGCGTGATGCCACTGAGCTCGGCCGGGCGATCGGCATGCTCGCGCCCGGGTTCGCCGCCATGGTGCTGGTCCACACGCACGTCAGCCACATCGACGCGGTCCGCGCAGTGCCTCGGCCCGGCGCCACGCCGCTGCTCGACACCGTCAACGACGGCCTCGCCGTCGCGGCCACCGCCGCCGTCCTGAACCATCTGCGCGGCCGGGGGCTGCGGCCACAGGCGGCCCGGGTCGCCGTCGTCGACCCGGGCCGGGGCGGCGACCTCGCCGGCCTGCTGCTCGCCGCCGGGATCCGGGATCTCACCCTCTACGACCCGCTCGAGTACGGAATCGCGCCGCTGCACCGGCTCGCGGCCCACCTGGATCTTCTCGTCGACCTCATCGGCCTGGCCTCGCCACCGGAGCAGGTGCCCGTGCTGCGGACCAGACCGGAGATGCCCCCGCCACTGGCGTCGGCCACATCCGGACCGCGCCCGCTGCACGCCCTGCCCGGCCTGTTGCGCGCGGCGGTGCGGACCCACCAGCCGATCAGCGTGGCGGCGCGGTTGGCCGCCATCCAGGCGTTGGTCGACCTGACCCCGCCCGGCGGGCTGCTGCCACCGGTCGACCACCCGCGCCTGGCTCCGGCCGTCGCCGACGCGGCCGTCCGGGCACTGGCCGGGGACTGACGACTGGTGCCCGGCCGCTCAGCCAGCGGCGGCGGGCACCAGATCGAGCAGTGCCTGGGCGGCGAGCTCGTACCCCAGCGGGCCGAGGCCGACGATGACCCCACGGGCCAATGCCGAAAGAATCGACTCGTGCCTGAAGGATTCCCGCGCCCAGACGTTCGACAGGTGTACCTCGATCCACGGGTTCGGATAGTTGGCGAGTGCGTCCCGCAGGCTCCATCCGTACATCATGAGTGCCCCGGGGTTGACGATTGCGCCGACCGAGTCGTAGTTATCCTGAATCGCGTGGATCAACTCGCCTTCGGATTCCCGCTGGACCGAGACCAGTTTCCAGCCGCGATCGGCGATCCGGGCGGTCACGGTGGATTCAATGTCGGCCAGAGTGGCTGTGCCGTACACCTCGGGCTGTCGCCGACCGAGTATGCCCAGGTTCGGACCGTTCACCAGAAGAAGCGTGCTCACCAGACCTCATCATCACTCGTGCTGATACCCGTGCCGACCGGCCTGGCCGGCCGGTGTCCCGTGGACGATATCGCAGCTTTGATGCGGTCCAGCTGGGGCGCGTGGGCCCGCGAATAGCCTGACAGAGTTCTTGGGTAGTCAATAAATAGTGCATGGATTGTGTGAATGTTGTCTGTTGCGTAGTCCAATCACGGGGGACAGCGAGCGACTCAGGGCGTTGAGGTACCGTCCGTCGCGCACCTCTCGCATAGATTCTTCAGGCAGCTCGCGGTAATGAACCGTCGACGGGCCGGGATCCTTGCGCGAACCTTATCGTCACGTAAGAATAGGGTGGGGACCATGAACGGTGTAGTGCGACGCGCACCGGAGTTGCCGGCTTGGCCGCAGTACTCCGACGAGGAGCGCAACGGACTGATCCGGGCCTTGGAGCAAGGCCAGTGGTGGCGCATGGGCGGCAGCGAGGTCGACAGCTTCGAGCGGGAATTCGGCGACTATCACGGTGCGGACTACACACTCGCCGTCACCAATGGAACGCACGCCCTCGAGCTTGCCTTGCAGGTGCTGGGCGTGGGCCCGGGCACCGAGGTCATCGTCCCGGCCTTCACGTTCATCTCTTCCTCTCAGGCCGCGCAGCGTCTCGGCGCGGTCGCGGTGCCGGTCGACGTCGACCTGGACACGTACTGCATCGATCCGGCTGCGGCGGCCGCCGCGGTCACCTCCCGCACCAGGGCGATCATGCCGGTGCACATGGCCGGTCAGGTATCCGACATGGACGCCCTGGCGAAGCTGTCCGCCGACACCGGCGTCCCGCTGATCCAGGACGCCGCGCACGCGCACGGCGCCCAGTGGCAGGGGCGAAAGGTCGGCGAGCTCGGCTCGGTGGCGGCGTTCAGCTTCCAGAACGGCAAGCTGATGACCGCGGGCGAGGGCGGTGCGGTCACCTTCCCGGACTCGGAGCTGTACGAGGCCGCGTTTTTGCGGCACAGCTGCGGGCGGCCCCGGACCGACCGCCGATACTTCCACCAGACCTCCGGGTCGAACTTCCGGCTCAACGAGTTCTCCGCCTCCGTGCTGCGCGCTCAGCTCGGCCGCCTGGGCGGTCAGATCGACACCCGCGAACAGCGGTGGCCGGTGCTCGCCGACGCGCTCGCGGCCATTCCCGGCGTGGTGCCGCAGGGCAGCGACGAACGCTGCGACCGCAATCCGCACTACATGGCGATGTTCCGCCTGCCCGGATTCGGAGAGGAACGGCGCAACGCGTTCGTGGACGCTCTCGCCGAACGAGGCCTGCCCGCCTTCGCCGCGTTCCGGGCGATCTACCGGTCCAACGGGTTCTGGGAGACCGGCGCCCCGGACGAGTCCGTGGACGACATCGCGAAGCGGTGCCCCAACACCGAGGCGCTGAGCGCCGACGGTGTCTGGTTGCAGCACCGGACCCTGCTGGGCACCGAGGAGCAGATGCACGAGGTTGCGGCGGTCGTGGCCGACACCCTGGCGGCGCAGTGACGCCGGCTGCGCCGGTGCGGGTCGCCGTCGTCGGACTGGGCTGGGCCGGCCGGTCCATCTGGCTGCCGCGGCTGCGCGAGCACCCCCGGTTCGCGGTGGCCGCGGCGGTCGATCCCGATCCCGCCACCCGCGCCACGGTGGCCGCCGAGCACCCGGAACTGGAGCTGCTGGCCGACGTCGCCGAGCTCGACTCGGACCGGTTCGACCTTGCCGTCGTGGCGGTGCCCAACCACCGGCACGCCGATATCGCCGAGCTGCTGCTGACCGCCGGCATCCCGGTCTTCCTGGAGAAGCCGGTCTGCCTGAGCTCCGCGGAGGCGGACCGGCTGGCCGCGGCCGAACGGGTCGGCGACGTCACCCTGCTGGCCGGCAGCGCCGCGCGTTACCGGGCCGACGTCAGCCGGCTCTACGAGGTCGCGGCGGGGCTCGGCGCGATCCGCCACGTCGACCTGGCCTGGATCCGTGCCCGCGGCATCCCCGACGCGGGTGGCTGGTTCACCCGCCGGGAGCAGTCCGGCGGTGGTGCGCTGGTCGACCTCGGCTGGCACCTGCTGGACACGCTCACCCCCCTGCTCGGCAGCGTCGAGTTTCAGCAGGTGGTCGGGACGACGTCCGACGACTTCGTCAGCGACGGTGCGTGGGCGGCGTCCTGGCGCCACGGCGAGCAGGAGGCTCCCGCCGGGGGCGGGGATGTGGAGGACACGGCGCGCGGCTTCCTGGTGACCGGGGGCGGGACCTCGGTGTCCCTGCGGGCGAGCTGGGCCTCGCACGAGGCCCGCGACCTCACCGCGATCAACGTCGAGGGGGCCGCCGGAACCGCCTCGCTGCGCTGCACCTTCGGCTTCGGACCGAACCGGCAGGACCGCTCGTCGCTGTCGGTGACCCGGACCGGTCAGACCACGGCGGTGCCACTGCCGGACGAGCCGATCGGGACCGAGTACCGCCGCCAGCTCGACGAGCTGCCGGCGATGCTGGCCGACCCGGCCTCGCGGGGGCGGGCGATCGCCGAGGTCCGGCCGACGATCGCGGCCATCGAGCGCCTCTACGCATCGGCGCGCTCGCGCAGGTCCGCGCCGCAGCTCGTCCGCGCGGGTTGATGACGTCGCGAACAAAGCACCGTTGATCTACTTGTCGAGCCCGGGGGGGCCTGTGGGAACGGAACTGGGGGGTCGGCCGATGGCCGGCGGCACGTATCGGCAGACAGTGATCTTCGATCTCGACGGCGTGCTCGTCGACAGTTTCGGCGTGATGCGGCAGGCGTTCACGATCGCCTACGCGGAGGTCGTCGGTCCCGGTGAGCCGCCGTTCGAGGAGTACAACCGCCACCTTGGCCGCTACTTCCCCGACATCATGCGGATCATGAATCTGCCGCTGGCGATGGAGGAGCCGTTCGTGCGGGAGAGCTACCGGCTCGCCCGCGAGGTGGTTCTCTTCGACGGCGTGGAGGAGATGCTGCGCCGGCTGCGCGCCCGGGGCCACGGGCTCGCGGTCGCCACCGGCAAGTCCGGCCCGCGGGCCCGCCACCTGCTCGGCGAGCTCGGCGTGCTGTCGTTGTTCGACCACGTCATCGGCTCCGATGAGATCCCGCGGCCGAAGCCCGCCCCGGACATCGTGCTGCGCGCGCTCGACCTGCTGGGAACGGCGCCGGCCGAGGCGATGATGCTCGGCGACGCGGTAGCGGACATCGAGAGCGCTCGCGCCGCCGGGGTCATGGCGGTCGCCGCGCTGTGGGGCGAGACCGACGGCGTCGAGCTGCTCAAGGCCCGCCCGGACGCCGTGCTGCACCGTCCCGCGGAGCTGCTGGCGCTGCTCGGCGCCGCTGGCCCCCAGGCGGCACCGGCGGCCTCCGACTGCGCCGCGGCGCCGGTCGACCTTCCCATCACCCGAGGTGATCTGCAGGCCGGATCGCCGACGTTGGCAACCGCGGCCCACCGGGCCGGGAGTTCGGCTCGCGCGCGCCTGACCCGCCGTCAGGACGCCTGACGCGCCAGCAGGACAGCGCCCGACAGGGACGACAGACCGCCGAGCACCGCGGCTCGCACCGGCGCGGGCGGATGGCCTGGGCGGCCGAGCTCGCGGGCCCGTTCGTCGACGGCCTGCGCGAATCCGGGCAGGCCATCGGCGAATCCGCCCCCGACCACCGCCAACGCCGGATGGAGCAGCTCGGTCAGCCCGACCACGGCGACGGCGACCGCCTGTGCGCTCTCCCGCACCGCCCGCACCGCCCAGCCGGTCCCCGCGAGCCAGGCCGCGCGTAGCTCGGCGAAGGTCACCTCTTCGCCGCCTTCGCTGCCCTCGCTGCCCTCGTCGACGCGGTGGCGTGCCGCCCGGCGCAGGGTGGCGGGGCCGCTGGCCGTGGCCTGTACGCAGCCCTGGCGTCCGCAGGTGCACAGCGGGCCACCCGCGGAGATCACCAGATGCCCGATCTCGGCCGAGCCGCGGCCGGGTCGTGGGCAGGGCCGCCCGTCCAGCACGATCCCGCCGCCGACGCCCGTGCCGAGGCCGAGGTACACCAGGTCCGGGCAGGCGGCCGCGTCCGCCTCGGCGAGTGCGGCGAGGTCGCCGTCGTCCGCACAGGCGACGACCGCTCCCGGTACGAGGTCACGCAGCGCGTCGGCCAGCGCCAGTCCCGTCCAGCTTGGCCGGCCCGGCCAGGTCGTCACGCGACCGGCCGGATCGACCGACGCGGGCATCGCGACACCGACCGCGGTCACCGGCCCGGTCCACTTCGCCCGCAGGCCGGCGACGTGCGCGGCAAGATCGTCGAGGTCGCGGTCGGCGCTCGCCGACGGCACCCAGCGGAACGTCGCCTCGACCGGCGTTTCGACGCCGGCGGACGTGCCCTCGCCGATTGGAGCGTCGGCGTGGATGGGCGCGCTGGTGTCGGCCGGTTCGATGCGCAGGGCGACCTTGGTCCCGCCGACGTCGATGCCCAGGATGCCTGGCGTCACCGGCGGGGCGAGGGTGTTCATGAGGAGCCTCCCGGAGCCCGTCAGGCGTTGTCCGCCGGGCTGAGTTGGAAGAACGACCGGTACAGGTCGAGCTGGTGGGTGAGCATGTGGATGCCCGGATGGGCCGGCAGCCCGAGTGCGCTGGCCGCGTCCAGCAGCCGGGTCCGCGGCGGCTTCATGATGATGTCGGCGACGACGCAGCCCGCCGGCAGCGCGTCGGGCCGCAGGGGCAGCGGGTCGCCGGGGCGCAGGCCGAGCGGGGTGGCGTTCACCGCCAGGTCCGCGTCGCTCAGCGCCGGCTCGGGTGTGGCGACGGCCCGGCCAGGCCAGTGCTCGTCCAGCCGGGCGAGCAGGCCCGCGCACTTCGCCCGGTCCGGGTCGTAGATCGACAGCGGCCCGCAGCCGGCGTCGAGCAGCGCGACCGCGATCGCGCTGCCGGCCCCGCCGGCCCCCATCAGCGCGACCCGCGCGCCGCGCACTGGATGGCCTGCGGCGGTCAGTCCGTGGACGAAGCCGGTCCCGTCGAAGTTGTCGGCCAGCCAGCCACCGCCGGGCAGCCGGCGCAGCACGTTGGCGCTGCCGCTGATCCGTGCGGCGGGGCTGCGCTCGGCGGCCAAGGCGCAGGCGGCGACCTTGTGCGGGATCGTGACGAGGACGCCGTCGAGGTTCTCGATGGCCGCGAGCCCGTGCAGGACGGTGGCGAAGTCCGTCGGTCGGGCGTGCACCGGGACGAGGACGGCGTCGACCGCGAGCCGGGTGAACAGCGGGTTGAGCAGGGACGGCGCCTGCACCTGCGCGATCGGGTCGCCGATGACGGCGTACAGCCGGGTGGCGCCGCCAATCGGCCGCGTGGTCTGGGCTGGCTCTGCCATGATCGCGGGGGCCGGCGACGGTGAGACTGCCGACGTCACGCCGCGTCCTCACGGGGCATCGCGGCGAGCGTCGCCAGCACCAGGTCCTCGTCGACGTCGGGCACGAGTTCCGGCCCTGCCGGGCCGTCGAGGACGAAGGTCAGCCCGGTGTTCGTCGACTTCTTGTCCAGCCGCATCACGGCGATGAGCTCGGCGGGCTTCACCCCGGCGGGCAGGGCGCTGGGCAGACCGTAGCCCTGTACGACGTCGAGGTGTTCGCGGACCCGTTCGGGCCCGATCCGGGCGAGCGCCCCGGCGAGCCGGCCGGCGAACACGGTGCCGACGGCGACACCCTCGCCGTGGCGTAGCTCGTAGTCGGTGGTGCGTTCCAGAGCGTGCCCCAGGGTGTGCCCGTAGTTGAGGATGTGGCGTAGGTGCGAATCGCGCTCGTCGCGGGCGACGACCCCGGCCTTGAGCGCCACACTTGCCGCGATCTGCTCAGCGACCGGCCGGCCGAGCAGCCCGGGTGCTCCGATGAAGTGGGCCCGCGCGATCTCGCCGTAGCCGTTGATCCACTCTCGGCGGGGCAGGGTGGCCAGGTAGTCGGTGTCGCAGAGGACGGCGCTGGGTTGCCAGTAGGCGCCGACGAGGTTCTTACCGGCGGGCAGGTTCACCGCGGTCTTCCCGCCGACGCTCGCGTCGACCTGGGCGAGCAGCGAGGTCGGCAGGTGGACGACGGCGACGCCGCGGTGGTACAGCGCGGCGGCGAGTCCCACGACATCGGTGGTCGTCCCGCCGCCGCAGGAGATGACGACGTCCGAGCGGGTCAGCCCGAAGTCCGCGAACCGGCTGCACAGCGCCTCGACGTTCGCCAGGGTCTTGTCCGCCTCGCCGTCGCGGGCGGGTAGCCGCAGCGCCGGCACGCCCGGGTCGGGCACGGCGTCGAGGGGACGGGCGGAAACGATGACGGCCCGCCTTGCTCCGAGGCGGGCCACGACGTCGGGCAGGGTCCAGCGGACGCCGGCGCCGATGTCGACGGCGTAGCTGCGCGGGCCGAGTTCCACTGGGACACGCCGGTGGTAGGCGTCGATCCGCTCGATTGGGCTGATCGGTTGGGTTGTCAGCATGCCCGTCACGTGTCGTCTCCGGATCCGCGAGGTGTCGTGGCCATCCGCCGTGCTCCCCGATGGTCCGCCGCGGCGCCTGTGCCCCAGTCTGCCTAAGTGCCGCTCGGGCGCCCCAACCGGGGCACCTACCCCAAAGATCCCGTTGTGTTCCGGTCGGTACATCCTGGTCACGACCGGTTGGTCGGAGTCCGCCACCCGCCGGCCGGCTCGTGCACCATGCACGCAGAGTAAGGTCTATGCGGTGGGATCAGACGACGGCGCGAGGCTCGCCGCGGCGCTCGGGCTTCTGCTCGCGCGGCCGACCCGGATGAGGCTGTTCGGGGACCTGCTGACCGCGGGCGACGTGAACCTGGACGAGGCGACCTACCCGGTGCTCAACGGCCTGGCTCGGGCGGGCCCCACGACCGCGCGCAAGCTCAGCGCGGAGATCGGCATCGACCGGTCGGTGGTGAGCCGGCACAGCGACCGGCTCGAGGCACTCGGACTACTGCGTCGCTCGGCCGATCCGGACGATGCCCGGGCCACTCGGCTCACCGTCACCGACGAGGGGCACGCCGCCATCGAGCGGTTGCGCGGCCGGTTGGCGGGCGCGTTCCAGCGCAGGCTCGACGCCTGGCCGGCCGAGGACGCACGCGCCTTCGTTGCGGGGATGGAGCGTTTCGTCGAGGAGAACCTGGCCGAGCGGGGCCGATAGTCGGGTTATCGAGAGAACCGTGGGCGGTGGCGACCTATATCACGGTCGGTGGCGCCTTCGGGCGGCCGACACCTGCGCGCGGCGCGCCTTTCGCGAGGATCCGGGACACCGGCGGGAATCTGCGTCAGGCTCGGTGACCACGGGCCGGTCTCCAACCGCGGATCCGTCGAGAAACCCGGCTAGTTCGTAAACGAGGAGTCTGTGATGACCAAGCTGACCCCCGCGACCAACGCCGATTCCGGTCCGCGTCCCATCGGAACGCCCGCCGACGTGCCGGATACGGCGTCGGGTGGGCGGACTTCAGCGCAGGTCGAGGATGGTCAAGGGCACTCCACCCCGGCGCCGGACGAGGAGTTGCCCGGTGCTCGGGCGCTGTGGATCATTGCCTTCACCTTCGCCGCGCTCGGCCTGTTCTTCCCGCTCGCCGGGCTGATCGCGATCGGCTGCGGCGCCCTGGCCTGGCGAAAGGGCAGCGGGCGCGGCCGGATCGCGACGTTCGTCGCGCTCGCGACGACCGTGATCGGGCTCATCCTCACGATCGTCGTCCTGACCACCTGACCACCTGACCGCGCTCGGGGTGCCGTGCCGCCGGATGGCGGCCGGCCGGTGCCTTCCCGCCCCGGCCGTGGTGGTTTGCCGTAAACGGGGGCCGTCGGCGAACGGTCCTGTCCCGGGTATCGGCGGCGGACGGCCTGGCGGCAATCTGTATCCGTCGGTGGCGGCTTTTCACTTACCGACGGTGTTTTGGCCGGCCGGCGGTTCTTTCCAGGCGAGGTAAAGTCCGGTCGGGAACGCGGCAAGGCCGGCCTGTCGATCGCTGAGCCGAATTTCGCGGAACCGTCGGCGGCACGGACCTGCGAAATGATCCGTACCCGGAGAGATTCCTGCCCGGCTGCGCGGCGGCGGCACAGGTGAGGCCGCCCGGCTCGGGGGGTGCCGGGCGGCCTCTGGACTGATAGTGACATTCATCGGGGCGTCGACACAAGTCCACGAGGATAGCGGCGGATTGTGCCGGCCGTCAGCTGGACCAGGATGAACCGCTTTGGACCAGGTCGACCAGCAGGCCCGAGCCGCCGTCCAGGTAGGCCCCGACCGGATGCTGCGTGTCCGGCCGGACCTGCTCGACCCTTGCGCCGGCGGCGACCGAGGCGTGTAGCTGGGTCGCGACGTCGTCGACCAGGTAACCAATGGCGAAGACGCCCTCGCCGCGCCTGTCGAGGATCTCCCGCGCCGTCCACGGTTGGCGGCCGGGTTCGACCAGCTCGACCTGGCTGGAGCCGAGCCGGCCAGTCGCGACCCTGGCGCCGTCGAGTGCGACGGGCCGGCCGCGGCGCACGGCGGGTCCGGACAGCGCCCGCGTGTGCCAGGACTCGATGCCGAGCGAGACGGTGTAGAGCTCGCAGGCGAGATCCAAGTCGGCGACCACGATGGCGAAGTGATGAAACGTCAGCCCGGCGAGCAACGATTCGATGGCCTCGAGACCGCTGAACCGCGCACCGTCCGCCGCGGGATCCGTGGCGCCGCGCCGTATCGGAATCATCTCGGCCTGCATACGGGCCTGGAGGTGAAAGACCGGCTCGGTTGTCACGACACCCCTCCCGCATCCCGCCGGCATCGGGGGAGCGCGACCGATCGTACCGTCGTCCGGCGCTTCCTGCGTCCCACCGGCGTCCCGGCCGGCAACCAGGCGCGATGATGCAACCCATGCCGACCTTCATCGAGAAGCCGACCGTCGTCGAGGCCGCCGGGAACCTTCCCAAGATCATTCGAGAGTACGTGGGCGGGGTGAACACCGGCACCCAGAGCCTGAGCATTGCGCACATGTCGAGTCCGGGCGGCTGGGCTGAGCCAGGCCAGCGGCCGGAGTTCGACGAATACACGGTTGTCCTGCGCGGCGCGGTGACGGTGGAGCACGTCGACGGGATCATCGAGGTCGCGGCTGGTCAGGCCGTGCACACCGCTGCTGGCGAGTGGGTCCGTTACAGCACGCGCGGCGCGGACGGCGCGGACTACATCTCGGTCTGCCTGCCGGCCTTCCTCCCGGAGACCGTCCATCGGGACAAGGACTGAGGACGATTAGCTCCGCTGTCCGCTGTCCGCTGTTTGTTGCCTGTGCAACGAAGCGGCGTACCGTTGACGGATGAGCGGACCCGTCTCGCCCATCGACGTCGCTTCCGCATCCGCGGCCCCACCGGCCCCACCGGCCCCACCGGTGCCGCCGCCCGGGGCACCGTCACCGGTGGCGGCAGGGGCAGGGGATCGAGCCTCGACAGCCGGACCGGAGCTGGAGGTCGTCGAAGGGCGGACCGCCGACGTCGGCGGAATCCCGGTGCGGCGAGTCCTGCCCCGGCGGATCCGGCGGACCATCGGAGCCTGGTGCTTCGTCGATCATCTGGGCCCGGTGGCGATCTCACCGTCGAGCCCGGTCGCAGTCGGGCCTCATCCGCACACCGGGCTGGCCACCGTCACCTGGCTGCTGCGTGGCCGCCAGGTGCACCGGGACAGCCTCGGTTCCGAGCAGGTCCTACGACCGGGCGAGCTCAACCTGATGAGCGCCGGGCACGGGGTCGCCCATGCGGAGGAATCCGAGAACTACCGGGGTGAGCTGCACGGCGTGCAGTTGTGGGTGGCGCAGCCCGAGCACACCCGGCACGGCCCACCCGCCTTCGCCCACCACGCCGACCTGCCCGTCGCCCGGTTCGGGGCGGCCGAAGCGACAGTGCTTCTCGGCGATTTCGACGGCAACGTCTCCCCGGCGCGCACCGACACTGCGCTGGTCGGCGTCGATCTCGCGCTGCGCTCCGGTGGCACCGCCCTGCCGTTGCGGCGCGACTTCGAACACGGGCTGGTCGTCCTGACCGGCTCGGTGGAGGTCGGGGCGCAGGTCCTGCGCCCCGGCCGGCTGGGCTATCTGGGCACCGGGTACGACGAGCTGGCGCTGCGCGCCGACGAGAGCGCCCGCGTGCTGCTGCTCGGCGGGGAGCCGTTGGGCGACCAGCTGGTCATGTGGTGGAACTTCGTCGCCCGGTCCCGGGCCGAGATCGATGCCGCCCGCGCCGACTGGCAGGCTGGCTCGGACCGGTTCGGCGCCGTGGCCACCACCGCCCGGCGAATCCCCGCGCCCGAGCGGCCCTGGGCGACCGGCTGACCGGAGCTGGTCGACGGCGGGGGTTGGTTGACGGCGAACGTCCTTGAGCTGGTCGGGGCTAGTCGGCGGTCCGGCTGCGGCGGGCGCCGAGCCCCTGGACGACGAAGCCCAGCCCGATGCCGAGCAGCCACACATCCTTCGCGATGGGCAGCCCCTGCTGCGTCGGCCAGACAGTGCCCTCCCGACGCATGCCGTCCGTGCGGGCGTAGAGCCCGAGCAGCCCACCGGAGAAGGCGGACAGGCCGAGCCCGGCGAGCCCGGTCGGTACGACCGGGACGACGAGCGCCGCGCCGAGAGCGAGCTCGGCGCCGGCGAGCACCTTCGTGAAGGTCACCGGGTCGAGTTTCGCCAGGAACGGATAGGTGTTCGAGGCCAGGCCGTGCAGCCCCTCGGCGGTGGCACGGTCGGCCTTCCACTTGTCCAGGCCCGAGCGCAGGATGAACGTTCCCGCTGCAACGCGGCCGGGAACGTCGCGTGCCTTGAGGGGCAGACCCATGGTGGGCAACCTTCCGTCGGGCGGCGCGTTGTCAGGCTCGCCGCGGGGCGCCGGACGGCTCGAGCCGGCGGCGTGTCGCCCCAAACGTAACGTCGCCTGTGGCCAGAAAGCGAGCGGGACGGGCCGGCGCCGGCCCGTCCCGCCAGAGTTTTCTGACCTGTTCGGCGATGGTGCCGACGTCGGAGTAGGTGACCCCGAGCAGGCCGACCTGCTTCCAGCGCAGCACGCCGTCCGCGTCGACCTTGAGCGCTCTCCTGCAACGGTAGGGCGGCCCGTCGATTCCCCGCATCGGGTCCGAGGTGAGCTCGACCGGTATGGGGTGCCCAGAGCCGGGCCGGTGCCGGTTGGAAAGAACCATTCTGATATCAGATGGAGGCATTCGTTCGGTCGACGGTGCACGCCGGGAGCACGATCGACGTCATGATCTCCGACGGCGCGCACCGGCCGGCGGCGACGCGATGGTCCGGGAGGGAGGGCGCGGATGTGAGAGGGCGTGCTGAGGCGTGGGGGCGTGCTGAGGTGGAAGGGAATCTGAACCACGGCGGCGAGGCTGCTGCGGCCGTTCCCCGATCGCCGTTGGCCCGGGTCTTCGACGATGCACTGGTCACGGCCGGCGCCCGCGCCGATGTGGGTGATCGTGTCGCGGCGTTCGTCGATGTGGCCCGGCGCTATCAGGAGCCGGGTCGGCACTTCCACACCCTGCGACACGTTGCGGAGATGTCCGCGGCGCTGCGGGTGCTGCTCGCCGCCGAGTACCGGCCACCCGCGGAGCGCGCCGCGCACGCCTGCGTGCTCGCCGTGTACTTCCACGACGCCGTCTACGAGCCGCGGCTGGCGGACAACGAGCAGCGGTCCGCGGAGCTGGCAATTGACGTGCTCGCTCGCCTGGGCTGTCCCGCGGCGATCGGCGCGGCGGTCGCCCGGCTGGTCCTCGCCACAGCCTCGCACCGGTCGGCTCACCCCGACGAGGCCCTCGTCAACGACGCTGACCTGCGAGTTCTGGCTCGACCGCCGGCTGCCTACGACCGCTATGTGCGCCGGGTCCGCCGGGAATACGGCTGGGTCGGCGAACAAACCTGGCGTGAGGGGCGGGCCCCGGTCCTGCGTAGCCTGCTGGAGGGCCCGGTTTACGCGACGGCCTGGGCGCGGCGAAGCTGGGAACCGCTGGCCCGCCTCAACATGGCTCGGGAGCTGCACGCCCTTGGCTGAGCCGTCCAGACTGCTTGAGCCGCCCGGGTTGCTCGCGCCGCCCGGATTGCTCGGGCCGGCCTATCCGCCGGTCTTGGAGCCGGCTCTGGCGTCGGCGCGGCGGCTTCGGTCGGGTTGCCGGGCGCTGGCCGGCGGCGGGTGGCGCTGCGCCCAGATCGTTGCGACGACACTCGCCAGCAGCAACCCGCTGACAACCGGCCCGGCGCTGAACTCGGTGGGAGCGGGCGTGAGCCCGGGCCAGGTCACCGCGAACAGCGCGAGAGAACCGGCTGCTCCCGTGCCGGTCGCGGTCAGCCGATACCGGCGTGCGATGGGCAGCCCGGCAAGCCCGGCCCCGCCGACGGCGTGCCCCAGCACGGCCGCGGTCAGCAGGATCCCGCCGACCGTCCAGACCGCCCAGGTGGGCAGCCACCCGAGTAGCTGCGTCTCCCCGTCCCAGCCGTAGCGTTCGCCCGGCGTGCCGGTCGGAGCCCCGGGCCAGACCAGCAGGTGGACCAGCCCGTAGCAGAACAGGACCGATCCTGCGGCCGCACCGGCGAGCCGCCGTCCGGTATCGGCCACGGCGGGAATGTCGCGCAACCGGGTGCGGTTCACGGCGCCCGCCGATTCGGTACGGCGGTGGGCGGGATGGTCATGGACTCGACGGTCACCATGTCCGCCGCCGCGACGGCGCCGCCCGCTGCCGGGACACGGCCCACCGCGGGCACAGCGCCCACCGCCGCCCCACCCGCCGTGACGACGGTGTCGCCCGCCGCTGTGCCGTGCGGCTCGGTGGGGGCGTCGGTGAGGGTGCTCACGCCGGCTTCGGCCGCGGCCGCAAGCACGGCGGCGGCGAGCACCGGATCGAGCTCCGCCGGCACGGTCCTCAGGTCGAGCACGCAGCAGCCCTGCTCGATGCGTCCGAGGACGGATGGTTCACCGCGGCGCAGCGGCGCGGCGATCATCGCGTCCAGCGCGACGGCGGCGCTGGGCAGTTCGGTTCCGACGCATCCGCACCCCCGCGCCCCGAACGCCGCTCGTCCGGCGGTCTGGTCCGCGCCCGTGGCCCACCCACGCCGGCATCCGCAGGGGCCGCCGTCCGCCGTCGCGCCGGTGCCGCCGTCGACGAGCGCCCGGCTGGCCACAGCGGACGCGGCGATCCCGGCGCGACGCAACCAGGCCGCGAGTGTTTCGGCGCGGGCGGCCAGGCGCTCTGGCCGGGCGCGCAGGGCCTGCCGGACCGGCGAGTCGGGATGGCGCAGGGTCGCCTCGAGAGCGGCGAGGGTGAGCTTGCCGGCGCGCAGTGCTCGGGACATCGGATGGCGGCGCATCCGGTCGATCAGGTCGGCCCGGCCGAGAAGCAGTCCGCACTGCGGGCCGCCGAGCAGTTTGTCGCCGCTGGTCGTGACCACGCCGACCCCCCAGCCGAGCCAGCTCGTGACGTCGGGTTCGGCGTCGAGCAGCGGCTCGGGGTGGAGCAGGCCTGAGCCGCAGTCGCCGACGAGCGGCACGTCGAAGTCGGTGCAGAGGGCGGCGAGATCGCTGATGGCGGGGCTGTCGGTAAACCCGACCACCTGGTAGCTGGTCGTATGCACGCGCAGCACCAGGCCGGTGTCGGGGCCGATGGCGTCCGCGTAGTCGCCGAGGGTGGTGCGGTTGGTGGTGCCGACCTCGCGCATCCGCGCGCCGGCGGCCACGAGTAGCTCCGGCAGCCGGAAACCGTCGGTGGTCTCGATGAGCTCCCCCCGGCTGATCACCACCTCGCGCTGGCCGGCGAGCGCGGCCACCGCGAGGGCGAGGCCCGCCGCGTTGTTGTTGACGACGTGTACGCCCGCCGCCGCCGGTACCGCCGCGGCCAGGGCGGCCAGGGCGGTGCGTCCCCGGGGGGCACGGCGGCCGGTGCGCAGGTCCAGCTCGAGATCGGTGGTGCCGGCCGCCAGATCCACCGCGGTCCGCGCGGCCGCCGAGAGCGGGGCCCGGCCGAGCGCGCCATTCAGGATCACTCCGGTGGCGTTGATCACCGGGCGTAGGTCGGTCGCTGTACGAGCGAGCGTCGCCGGCACCGGACCGTCCCCGGCGCGGTACGCGAGGGGAACCGCGTCGTCCATCACTCCACGTGAAGTTAGTGCTTCTTTCCGGGATTTTCACGGAGGGCCCCACCGATGGATGGTGTCCTTTCGTGTTCTCTTGGCTCGCTTCACGTCAGGGGGGATCTCGGCAAATGCCGGCGGGCCATGCGGCCTGTACTCTTTCCCCTCGAAGGGGAGTAGCCCCGCCGAGCGGCCCGTCTCCGGTGCGCACGGCCTGCGGCGATGGACGTGTCCGTCGCCGGGCCGGCCGGGTGCGGCGTCCGATCGGCCCGGTCGTCGACATACTGGCGCCCGCTCAATGGCCCACCTCAGGGCCGTTCCGCGGGCACCCGGTGGCCGGGCTCGGCCCGTGCGGCCGGGTGGGCGAGACCTTCGACACGGCAGGTATGCCGGGTCGAAGGCGCGTCCCCGCTTCCGGCCCGGTCTCACGGAGAGGCCCCGGGCACGTGGATATCACCGCAGCGCTTATCACCTTCGGCGTGATCTTTCTGGCCGAGTTACCCGACAAGACGATGGTCGCGAGCCTCGTGCTGGGCAGCCGCTTCCGACCGCTGCACGTCTGGGTTGGAGTGGCACTCGCCTTCGTCGTGCACGTCACGGTGGCGGTGGCGGCTGGCAGTGCCTTCTCGCTGCTGCCGCATCGCATCGTCGACGTGATCACAGCGCTGCTCTTCATCGCCGGCGCCGGGCTCGTGCTGCGCGAGGGTCGTGAGCACGGCAGCGAGGACAAGGGCGATCCGGATCGGGCCGAGACCGCGGACGATCGGTCCGCGCCACCGCCGCCACCGGCGGCGGCGGCGACGTTCTGGCGGGTGGCGGCCACCTCCTTCGGGGTCGTCTTCGTCGCGGAGCTCGGCGACCTGACGCAGATCTCGACGGCGAATCTCGCCGCCCGGTTCGATGCGCCGGTGGCGGTCTGGATCGGTGCGGTGCTGGCGCTGTGGACGGTGGCCGGCCTGGCCATCGCCGGTGGACGCGGGCTGCTTCGCCTGATGCCCATCGCGGTGATCACCCGGATCGCCGCGGTTGCCTTTCTGGTTCTGGCCGCGGTGTCGGCGATCGAGGCGGTGCGCGGCTGACCGGGCCCGCCGCGGTCATCGAGCCGGCCGTGCGACCGGGGGCCAGCGCGGATCGTCGATGGCAAACACGAGGACGACGTCGGTGTCCGAGGTGAAGTCGACGAGCCGCGCCCGCGCCGGCAGCAGCGCCAGCGCATGACCCAGCTCCTCGGCCGCCGATCCCTCCGCGACGCAGACGACGTGGCGTGAGTGAACCGCGGCCTGTCCGCCGCCGTCGCTGCTGCTGCCGCCGTGGCGGTCGGCCGGGGCGGGGGGCGGCCCCACGGCGGCCACGGCGGCCGCGGACAGCAGCTGCGCGAGGCGGCCCGCCTCGTCCGGCGCCAGCCGCAGGACGGCCGGGTCGCGGTCGGGGCGCTGGGCGGTCAGCACCACGCCCGACGTCGGCGGAGCGCCGGGTAGTGGTCCGACTGAGACGGCTGCGCCGTCCAGCCGGCTGAGGAAGGTGACGACGTTCGAGGAAGCGACGACGTTCGAGGGAGCGGAGCCGCCAGGGGTCAGGGGCGGGTTGATGTTCATGTCCTGACGCTCTCATCCGGCGACTCGTCATCCCATCCCGCGCGGCGGGGAGAAGACGGTAGGAAGCGTCCATGGG
>NZ_JAMPTM010000409.1 GCF_025403375.1 Frankia gtarii | reverse complement strand
CGTCAGAGCAGGGCGTGAAAGCGGTTCTGCGTGGGCTCCAGGCCGTCGGTGATAAGCATTTCAGCCGAGTCGGCGGCATGCTCCAACAACAGCGGCAGCTCGCGCCGCTCTGCCGTGCCGAAATCCCGCAGCACGAAGTCGGCCGCGTCCATTCGGCCCGGCGGGCGACCGATGCCGACCCGGACCCGCAGGTAATCGCGGGTACCGAGGGCAGAGGAGATCGACCGCAGCCCGTTGTGGCCGTTGTCCCCGCCGCCGCGCTTGAGCCGGACCGCCCCGAACGGGATGTCCAGCTCGTCATGCACGACGATGACCCGGGCCGGATCGATCTTGTAGAAGGTGCGCACCGCCGAGACGGGCCCACCGGAGAGGTTCATGAAAGACAGCGGGCGAGCAAGAACTGCACGCGCGCCGGCAAGGCGGACCTCGGCGACGTCCGCCCGGGAACGGTGCGACTTCAGCCGCGACCCGGCCCGCTCGGCGAGCAGGTCGACGACCATGAAGCCGGCGTTGTGGCGGTTACCCGCGTAATCCGGGCCCGGATTACCCAGTCCGACGACGAGCCACGGCCCGTCGTCGGTCGGCACGTTCGTCATCGACAGCTCATCCGCAGATCATCGGCAGGTGACGAGAGACGAGGAAGTCGACAGGGAGAGCCGTCCGCCTCAGGCGGACGCGCTCGCCACGCCGGCCTCCTCGGTCGCCTCCGTGGTCTCGCCAAGCTCGGCGTCCTGCTGGGCGACGGTCCGCTTGGCCAGGCACTGCACGACGACCAGGTCGGGATCGGCGTCGAGCTCGGCGCCCTCGGGCAGCGGCAGCTGACGGGCGAACACGGCGGTGCCCGGCTCCAGGCCGGTGATGTCCACCTCGATGGCGTTCGGCAGCTGCGACGCGTCGGCCTTCAACGCGATCGAAGTGACCTGCTGGTCGATCAGCGTGTCGGGGTGGGGTTCCCCGATGACCTGCACGGGGATGTCTGCGACGACCGTCTCGCCCCGGTTCACCAGAACCAGGTCGATGTGCTCGAAGCTGCCCCTGATCGGGTGCCGCTGGACGTCCTTCGCGAGCGCGAGCTCGGTGCCGTCAGCAAGCTCGAGCGTCAGCAGGACGTTCGTGCCGGCGACGGTCTTGAAGGCGTGCATCAGGTCGTGTGCGGGCAGGGCGATGTGGCGCGGCGGCTTGCCGTGACCGTAGAGAACAGCGGGGACCTTGCCGGCGCGGCGGGTGCGACGAGCACCGCCCTTACCGAACTCGGTGCGCGGCTCCGCGGCGATGCGGACCTCGGACATGGCGGCGCTCATCCTTTCCAGAACATGGGATTCCATCGCCGGAGGGCGGGAGAACCACCGCGGCGCGGTCCTTCACAGTACCGGACGCTTCGCGGAAGGCGGACGACCACCCCGGTCTGTCAAGACCCTGCGCGGACTCAGACCGTCACGGCGGCGCCGGTCCCGGCCGGGACCACGGCGTCAGCGGACGTCGGGCCCGCGACGAACCCCGCCGACGGCCGTGACATCCACCTGAGCTGGCAGGTCGGGGCGCCCGAGCGCCCGCCGGGCCCGTTCCAGCACCGGGCCGCACACCTGGCCGAGCACGCCGGGCACATCGGTGCCCCGCGCCACCCGCACCGCGATCTCCAGCGACGGTTCATGCCGGCCCCGCAGCTCGACCCGCGCCCCCCTGACGCCCGTTATCCCGGCCACGTCGTCCTCGACGGCGTCGGTCAGCGCGGTCGCCGGCAGGTGCACGTCGCCGAGCTCATCGTGGGTCACGTCCAGCCCATGGGACCTGTCGGTGCGGAACTGCTGCGCCAACCAGACCAGCGCCAGCAGGGCGATCAGCGCACAGGCGACCCCGACCACCAGCCAGAACCAGCCGTGGTCCGCGGCGAAGTCACGGGCGTCCGGGTCGAGCACCGGTCGGTCCGCCCGGTCGTCTCCGAACACGCCGGCCCCGACGAGCAGCGCGACCACGCCGACCGCGGTGAACAGCAGACCCAGCGCGGCGAGGACGACCTGGTTGCGCCGGTCGATCGACGGCGTGCGCGGCCCGAGCCCGGTCACGCTCCCTCGCCTCCCCGCCGAGCCGCGGCACCCACTCTGGAGCCGTCCGGACCGTCGGGCTCGACCGGACCGTCGGGCTCGGTCCGACCGGCACCCTCGGAGGGCCCGACGTACCCGCCCGGACCGCCCCGACCAGCCGGGCCGTCATGCCTAGCCGGCCCGTCGCCACCAGCCAGTTCGTGCCGGCGATCGGCCGACGGCGTGGCGGCCCGGACGATCAGCTCGGGCGGGTCGGCCAACGCGAAGGCGTCGAGCTCCTCGCGCAGCACGGCGCCGACCCGTTGCGGCGCACCGATCACGGTGCGGGGACGTAGGCGCAGCCGGACATCCGCGGCCCGCCGGTCCACCCGGACCCGGGCCCGCTCCACCCCGTCGACGGCGAGTGCCGTGGCCCGCAGGTCCCGGGCCAGCCCGCGCCGGTTGACGAAGACCCCGACCCGCGGGCAGTCCCAGCGGGTACGCAGCCGGGTGGGCGTGCCGCGCCGGAACGCGGTCCCGATCAACAGCAACCCGACCAGCGCGACGAACCCGGCGGCCAGCAGCACCGGCCCCGCCGACCAGGCGGTGTCACTCAGGTAGTCCGCCCAGCTTCGCTGGTCGATCAGGATGTGCCCGCCGCCAGCGGCGGCAGCGACGATCTCGATGACGGCGATGACACCGGCAACCGCGACCAATGCGGCGAGCAGTCCCGAGACGATCCGGCGTCCCATCCGCACGATGTCCACCCCCCGTCGAGTCCACCCTTGTCCACTACCTGTGCCCAGTTGCGTACTAACAGACACCGCCTTTTCCCGTCCCTCCGCCGTGCCGGGAGGTGAAACGGGCCCGGAGGCGGCGGAAGGGGCCGATCCCGACGCCGCGGACGAACCGTCAGGGATCACCGGGAATCATCAGTCCGGCTCGCCGCTGCCGAGGCTCAGGGAGGACACCTGGATATCGAGGTGGGTGACCCGCATACCGGCCAGCGCCGCGACCCGCTCCCGCACCTCGCCCCGCACCCGCTCGGCGGTCTCGCCGACGGGATTCGGATACCGCACGGAGAACGTCATGGTCAGCCGCGCCGTGTTGCCCTCGATCCGGGCGTCCACCCGGGGTCGGCGAGCGTTCCCGCGCCACCGAGCACCGCCGTGCCACCGGACCCCCCCGTGGCGCGCGGGCCGCCGCGGCGGCCCGGTGACCCCGACCACCTCCGTGGCTGCCATCGCGGCGATCTTCTCCACGACCCGGTCGGCGACGCGGAGCGAACCCGTCCCGGCGGACCCCCCGCGCCGGGTGCCGGCGGAGTCGTCGGGCCGGGTGCCGGCGGAGTCGTCGGGCCGGGACGGCCTCGTCACCTCCGGCTCCGGCGCCGATCGGCGCCCACGTAGCGGGTTATGTCGAGATCGCCGTCGACCACCTTGCCGACGACCAGCCCGATCGCCCCGAAGACCACGACGATCAGGAACTCGCTGAACCCGCCGAAGGCGAGAGCGAGCCCGGCGATCAGGCCGGTGATCAGACCGAGTGCTGCTGCTCGCATGGTGACGTCCCTTCCGGTCCACGACCCGTCCAGTCGGGTGGTACGTCCGGCGTGCCCCTCGGACGGGCAAGGAAGGGGCCATTTGTGTGATCGTCACATGTGGTGAGACATCGCCACGGTTCCTGCGAAGGGTGTCGCATCACCGGCTCCGAGAGCCACGCCGTGCTCCTGGACCGTCCTCTCGGTGTACCCACCGGACGTCGAGTCGACGGGCCCACCGCCTACCGAGGCCCGGCCATACCGCCGCGCGGCCCGGCCATCGCTGCCGCGCGACGCCACACCAGGCCCGGCCGCGGTCCGTCATCCAGCCGGCCAGCTGCTCGGGCATGGTGCGCCGGCGGTAGGCCGTCGGCCGCGAGGCGGCACCGGTCGACGAGCCCGAGCCCGAGGCCGAGCCCGACGAGCGGCGCAGCGCCCGCAGTCCCTCAGCGAAAGCGTAGGGATCCCCGCCGCGGTCGGGGTGATGCGTCCGAACGAACGCACGGACCTCCGCTCGACGCCGGGCCGCGTCGGCGTCGGCGTCGGGCCGGGCATCCGCACGGGCGGCGTCACCCGTATTTCGGGGGGTCACCGCTGCCATGCCCCCGGCTCCTCGCCATCCCCCGGCTGCGCC
>NZ_JAMPTM010000408.1 GCF_025403375.1 Frankia gtarii | reverse complement strand
CGCCCGGGGCGCCCGCCGACCGCCTGCTGCCACGGCCGACGCCGACATTCTCGGTTAGTGTCCGCCGGCCGGCGCAGAGTCATGGACGACGGCCGTTTCCTCGCCGAGGTCTCCGGGACGCCGGCCGGTCGGCCGACGATCGAGGCGGTGACGCTCGGTGGGTCGCGAGTGCGGGAGCCCGGCGAGCGGGCGGGAACCTACGCGGTGGGCACCCGCGTAGGCGCGACGACGGTCTCTACCAGCCTGGTGGAAACGTCGTAGACGAGGCCCGAGACCAGGAACCCGCCGGCTGTGATGCAGGAGGATCAGGTTCCAGTCGCTGACGTTGCGGATCACGGCGGCCTCGCCCTGTTCGAGGCCCAGCACCCGGGTCGGGTCGACGCGCGGGTCGACGCAGCAGACGACCATCATGTTGCCACTGGGGTTGATGGCCAGGTCGGCCCGGAAGCCGCCGGCGGCGAACTTCACGTTGCGGCTGATCAGATCAGCCGTGCTGGTCACGACGCCTTCTCAGCCGGCGATGAAGTCGAGCAGTTCCTGGTTGAAGTCCTGCTCGAATCGGCCGGTCAGGCCGTGCGGAGCGCCAGGGTGGACCTTCAGCGTGGCGTCGGGAAGCAGCTTCACCGAGCGGGACGACGAGACCTCGATCGGTACGATCTGGTCATCGTCGCCGTGCGAGAGGAGGATCGGGATGTCGATCTTCTTCAGGTCCTCGGTCAGGTCCGTCTCGGAGAACGCGGCGATGCAGTCGTAGGCGCCCTTGGCCCCGACCGTCATGCACATCTGCCAGAAGGCGTCCCGGGTTCCCTGCGACACGTTCGCGCCGTCCCGGTTGTTGCCGTAGAACGGTTCGCTGAGGTCCCGGTAGAACTGCGCCCGATCCGCGGTCAATCCGGCGCGCAGGCCGTCGAAGATCGCCTTCGGCGCACCCTCCGGATCGCTGTCGGTGGCGAGCAGGTGCGGCGTCACCGCGCCCCGCAGCACCGCCTTCGCCACCCGGGAGGAGCCGTGCCGGCCCAGGTAGCGGGCCACCTCGCCGCCGCCGGTGGAGTGGCCGACCAGGATGGCGTCGGTCAGCTCGAGGGTCTCGATCAGCTGCGCGAGGTCGTCGGCGTAGGTGTCCATGTCGTTGCCGTCCCAGGTCTGGCTGGACCGTCCGCCACCACGACGATCGTGGGCGATCCCGCGGTACCCGTGGTCGGCGACGAGCTTGAGCTGGTTGTCCCAGACGTCGGCGGTCAGCGGCCAACCGTGGCTGAACACGACCGGCTGGCCGGAGCCCCAGTCCTTGTAGAAGATCTCGGCGCCGTCCTTCGTGGTGATCGCGGGCACGATGATCATCCTTCCGTCGGCGGGGCCTTCGTGTCGTCCGGCCATGAGGCGGCCGGGAACGAGCTCCCCGGGGTCGACGGTAGCGCTGTGTAGGCGATCAGGCGCGGTATCGGTGGTCGGACGCTGCGGTCAGGGCGGCGGCGAGGCCGAGTTCCTGGTCGGCAGGGGCGAAGAAGCGGTCGATCTCGGCCGGGTCGACCTCGTCGAGGTGGGCCGGTGACCAGCGGGGATTACGGTCCTTGTCGACGACGGCCGCCCGGATGCCCTCGACGAGGTCCCCCGTCGCCAGAGTCGCCCGCGCCAGCCGGTACTCCTGGTCGAGCGCCGCTTCCAGGCTCGTCAGCGACCGGGCGGCCCGCAGTGCGCGCAGTGTGACGGCCAGCGACGTCGGGCACTTGCTGCCGATCTCCGCCGCATCGGCACCCGCCGCCGACACGGGGCTCGCCGCGAGCGCCGTGACGATCTCGGTGACCTTGTCACCGCGGTAGAGCTCGTCGATCCAGGTCCGGTCGGCGGTGAGACGGCCGGGCGCAGGGGTGTGGGCGGCGAAGTCGAACCCGGCGATCGCGGCGGCCGGGTCGGCGGCGTGGCGCAGGGCGTCGAGCAGGTCGGGGATGCCCTCGGCGGGCAGGTAGTGGTCGGCGAGGCCGGCGGTGATCGCGTCGGCGGCGCCGACGCGGGCGGCGGTGAGCGCGAGGTGCGTCCCGAGCTCGCCGGGGGCGTGGGACAGCAGCCACGTGCCGCCGACGTCGGGGATGAAGCCGATGCCGACCTCGGGCATGCTCAGCACCGACCGCTCGGTGACGACGCGGACCCCGCCGTGCGCGGAGACGCCGATGCCGCCGCCCATCACGATCCCATCCATGATCGCGATGTACGGCTTCGGGAACCGGCCGATGCGGGCGTTGAGCCGGTACTCGTCGGCCCAGAACGCCAGCGCCCGCTCGGGTGTCCCGGCGAGCACCGCCTCGCGGATCGCCCGGATGTCCCCGCCGGCGCACAGTCCGCGCTCGCCGGCACCGTCGATGACGACGGCGGTGACCGTGGGGTCGTCCGCCCAGTCCCGCAGCGCCGCGTCGAGCAGAGCGACCATGGTCGCGGTCAGCGCGTTGATCGCCCGCGGCCGGTTGAGGGTGAGCCGCCCGAGCCGCCCGTCGCGGCCCTCCCGCCGCACCAGCACCTCCGGCTCCGGTGCCGTCCCGGACGACGGACCGGTGGGGTGCCCGGCGTGCGCCGCCCCGGGTGCCGCCCCGGGTGCCGATCCGGGTGCCGATCCGGGTGCCGATCCGGTGAGGGGCTGGGCATCAGCCGCGTGTGGGGACATGGGTGCGCCACCCTTCGAGTCGAGGAACAGCGGAACCGAGATGATTCCGCCCATCCTGCCGGCCGAGGGCTGCACACGGTAGGGATCGCCCGCGCGGGTTGCCGAGGCAGCCTGTTCACGCAGACGAACATACGTTCGACATTGGGCGCGCGTTGGCCTACCGTTGATCCATGGGCTTCGAGGACGATACGGGAGACGGGCCGGCGCCACCGGCCCGGTTGGCGGTGATCGGCGGGCAGCTCGACGGGTTGCTGTCGGATGCGACCTGGCAGCTGTCGGACGGCGAGTTGGAAGCGTTGATGGAGGGGGTCTGCCGACTGGTCGGGCGGGTGGCGGCCGCGCGTGGTCGCCTGCTGGTCGAGGCGCAGGTTCGGGGGTTCGCGCTGCGGCAGGGGGCGGTGGACACCGCCGGCTGGTTACGGGACCGGCTGTCCCTCGCGCCCAGCGAGGCGCGCCGGCAGGTCGCCCTCGCCCGTGATGTCCACGAGGTGTGCCAGGCCACCGGCGCGGCTCTGGCCAGCGGCGAGCTCACGGTCGAGCACGCGGTGGTCATCTGCCAGGCGATGCGGTCCCTGCCCGCGGGGGTGACGCCAGAACAGCGAGTCGAAGCCGAACGGGCCCTGCTCGGCTACGCCCGCTCCTTCGACCCCTTCCAACTGGTCAAGCTCGCCGCCCGGCAACGCGAGGTCCTGACCACCGTGGATACGTCCCCCGGCGGCGGTGACCCCCACGCCGACAGCCGGACCGGCGAGCACAACCGTCCCGGCGGCGGGGCCGGCGGCGAGGCTGGGGGCGCCAAGGAAGGCTCGGGCGGCGAGGATCCGACGCCGGATCCCGCGGACGTGCGCCGCTTCAGTTTGACGGACACAGCCCAGGGCACCACGCTGCTGTCCGGCGAGCTCGACGCGGAGGGTGCGGCATTGCTGCGCACCGCTCTCGACAGCCTGGCCGCTCCCCGCCCCGCCGCCGACGGCGCTCCCGACTCCCGCAGCCCAGCCCGCCGCCGGGCCGATGCGCTGATCGATCTGGTCGGTCGGGTGCTCAGCGCCGGTGCCGTTCCGAGTGCTGGCGGTACCCGTCCTCACCTGAGCGTCACGATTCCCTGGAGCACCCTGCTTGCCACCGGCGCGAGCCCCGCCATGACCAGTTGGGGCCTGCCTCTGCCCCGTGCCGTCCTGGCGCGGCTGAGCTGCGACGCGGAGATCAGCCGGATCCTGCTCGACCCGGCCGGCGTTCCCCTTGATGTAGGTCGGACCAGCCGTACCGTTCCCGCGCACCTACGCCGCGCCCTCACCGTCCGCGATCAAGGATGTACGTTTCCGGGTTGTGATCGGCCGCCTTCCTGGTGCGAGGCGCATCACGTGATCCACTGGCGCGATGGCGGGCCGACCGCCCTGCACAACCTCCTCCTGCTGTGTCCTGCCCACCATCGCCAGGTCCACCACGACGGCTGGGACATCGTCTTCGCCGGCGACCGCCGCCCGGAATTCCTCCCGCCCTACCGCATCGACCCTCGGCGTCGGCCCCGCCGCAACCCCTACAG
>NZ_JAMPTM010000407.1 GCF_025403375.1 Frankia gtarii | reverse complement strand
GTGTGGGCGGGCGGCGGGGCCGGCGTCGTTACACTCCGGCGATGGCGGCCGGCGAGTTTCCGGGTGTGTCGGCGCAGAGCTGGGTGCCGCTGCTGATCGGCACCGCGCTGCCGGCGCGCCCGTTCGCGTCCGGCGCGGGCCTCGTCGACCTGCTCGCCACCGCCGGCTACGCGGCGGGAGCGACCCGGGTGGGGCTGTCACGGCTGTGCGCGGACGGCTCGCTCGAACGCCGCCGCGACGGCCGGCAGACCAGCTACCGTCTCGGCCGGCAGATGGCCGAGACGGTCACCTCGGTCGGCGGCCGGGTGGAGAGCTTCGGCCGGTCGGTGGGCTGGGACGGCTCGTGGACGATCGTGCTCGCCTCGGTGCCCGACGAGCTGCGCTCGACCCGGCGGCGGATGAAAAGCGCGCTGGCCTACCTCGGCTTCGGCCGGCTGCGGGAGACGACCTGGGTCGCCGCGCGGGCCTGCGAGGACGAGGTCAAGGATCTGGTCGAGTCGCTCGACTTGGCCGACCTGGTCGACGTGTTCGTCGGCCGCCCCTCGGCGCTCGCCGACGTCGACGCGATCCTGCACCGCTGCTGGGATCTCGGCTCGCTCACCCAGCGTTACAGTGCGTTCGTCGCCCGCTTCGCGCCGCTGCGCGCCGCCGGCTCCCGCGACGCCCTGACCGGGCCGGATGCGCTGCTGTGGTGGATGCGGCTCACCCACGACTACCGCGAACTCGTCTACCGGGACCCGGAGCTGCCCCCCGAGTTCCTGCCGACCGCCGCCCGCGCCCTGCGCGAGCAGGTCGTCGACACCTACGCGACGGCCCACGGCGGCCTCGACGGGCGCGCGACCGCCCAGGTGCGCCACGCGCTCGGCATCGACAGATAACAACCGATGGCTGCAGCGGACGGTTTCTGTTAGCTTCCCTGTCGACGGACGACTGCGGCCGGGTGGCCGCCGCACGCGTGCCCGGCGTGGAAGGATGCGTATGAGGATCGACGGAGCCCTGGGCACGCTGGAGCAGGCGACCCGCAACGCCCGCGCGGCGCAGGAGGCCGGCTATGACGGCGTGTGGGCGTCCGAGGTCAACCAGGATCCGTTCCTGCCCTTGACGCTCGCGGCCGACGCCACGTCGACGATCGAGTTGGGCACGTCGATCGCGGTGGCGCTCTCCCGCTCGCCGATGTCGCTGGCCTACACCGCGCACGACCTGGCGCGATTCTCCGGCGGCCGGTTCGTACTGGGGTTGGGGTCCCAGGTCAAGGCGCACATCACCCGGCGTTTCTCGATGCCGTGGGGCCGTCCGGGGCCGCAGATGCGCGAGTTCATCCTGGCGATGCGGGCCGCGTGGTCGAGCTGGGCGGACGGAACGCCGCTGTCGTTCGAGGGCGAGTACTACCGGCACACCCTGATGCCGCCGACGTTCGTCCCGGCGCCGCATCCCTACGGGCCGCCGCGGGTGCTGCTCGCCGGCGTCGGCGACGTGATGACCCGGGTCGCCGGCGAGGTAGCCGACGGTTTCCTCTGCCACGGTTTCACCACCGCGCGCTGGATCCGCGAGCACACCCTGCCGGCGCTGGCCGAGGGCCGGCGCCGCGCCGGGCTCGACCTGGCCGGCTTCGACGTCGTCGCCGGCGCCTTCCTCGCCACCGGGACCGAGCAGGAGATCGTCGAGGGCCTGGCGACGATCCGCGGGCAGCTCGCCTTCTACGGCTCGACGCCCGCCTACCGCCCGGTGCTCGAGCTGCACGGCTGGGGTGAGCTCGGGGCCGAGCTGACGGTGCTGTCGAAGCAGAACCGGTGGGCGGAGATGGCGACCCTGATCGACGACGACGTCGTCGAGGCGTTCGCCGTCGTCGCCCCGCCGGCCGAGGTCCCCGCCCGCATCGCCGAACGCTTCGCCGGCCTGGCGACGCGGCTGTCGTTCACCCCGCCGGCGTCGTTCGGCGCGGACGAGGTGCGCGAGATGGTCAGCGCCATCCGCGCCGTCCCCGCCCTCGGCGCCGACCCGGCGACCAGTGGCGCGGCGCTGTGAGCGCGCCGGGCGGCGCGGTGGACGACGGGGCCGGGGTGGATCTGGTGCAGCGGGAGGTCGTCGAGGACGGCGTGCAGCTGCTGCGGCTCAACCGGCCGGCGCGGCTCAACGCGATCACCCCGGCGCTCGTCGACGCGCTGCACCGCCGCCTCGACGAGGTTGACGCGGACCGCTCCTGCCGGGTGGTGATCCTCACCGGCGCGGGCCGCGGCTTCTGCGCCGGAGCCGACCTGCGCGGCGGGGATCCGGACATCCCCGAGCCGTTCGAGCCGCGGCCCGGCCCCGTCGGCACCTTCCAGATCCAGGAGCAGTACTCGCGCACGACCAGCCGGCTGCGGGCGCTGTCCAAGCCGGTGATCGCGGCGGTCAACGGGCCGGCGACCGGCGGCGGCCTGGCGTTCACGCTCGGCTGCGACATTCGCCTCGCCGCCGCGTCGGCGCGCTTCTCCGCGGCGTTCGCCCGCGTCGGGCTGTCCGGCTGCGACATGGGCACCGGCTGGCTGCTCAACCGGGTCGTCGGCGTCGGGCGGGCGCACGAGTTGCTGCTCACCGGCCGGATCATCGACGCGGAGGAGGCGCTGCGCATCGGCCTCGTGGTCGACGTCGTGCCCGACGACGCGCTGCTGGAGCGCGCGCTGCAGACCGCGCGGCTCATCCGCGCCAACTCGCCGTTCGGCGTCTACATGACCAAGCAGGTGATGTGGTCGACGCTGGAGATCCCCGGCCTGGAGGCGGCGATCAACCTGGAGAACCGCACCCAGGTCCTCGCCTCCACCACCGCGGACAACCCGGAGGCAGTGGCCGCGTTCCTCGAACGGCGCGAGCCCCGCTGGACCGACTCCTGAACCACGGGCACCGGGGCCAGGCGCCGATGGCGGGACGTCACGCGGGTCGTCAGATGCGCAGCAGCGTCTCGTCGGCGGTGGAGAAGTAGTTCGCGACGTAGGGACGGACGGGTTCGGCGGCGAGGCGTTTGTCCTCGACGGCCGGGTCGATCGGGCCGACGAGGGTGTCGGTCGCCTCGTCGTGGCGGAAGGTCCGGTAGCCGTGGCGGCCGAGCGCGTCGAAGACCTCCGACGGGGTGCCGCCCTCCCCGACGAGAGGGTCCTCGCTGATCTCGAAGCAGACGACGCCGATGCGCCGCTGCGCCAGCAGCCCGGCCGCGCCGGTGAAGACGTGACGCTCGAAGCCCTCGACGTCGACCTTGCACAGTGCCACCCGCTCGATGCCCTCCCGCTCGGCGAACCCGTCGAGGGTCACCGCCGGGACCTCGACCACCTCACCCGGTCGGATCGCCGTGCCGTCGTAGGTGAACATCGGGTGGCTGCCGAGCGAGTTCCACCCGGACGCGGGGTCCGGGAACACGTTCATCGTCGCCGTTCCCGGGGTGTCGGTGACGGCGGCGCGCACGACCGTGACGTCCGCGGACTGGTTGAGCGCGAGGGTCTGGACGAGCCGGTCGGCGGTCGCGGGCACCGCCTCGAAGGCGTACACCCGGCCGGTCGCGCCGGTGCGGCGTCGGGCGTGCACGCTGTAGACGCCGATGTTGGCGCCCACGTCGAACACCACGTCGCCGGCGCCGAGCAGCCGGTCCATCAGCGCGAACGCCGGCCGGTCACCGGGGCGGCGCATGAGCGAGCGCAGGTGGGCCCGTTCGTCGGCGGGGACCAGCAGGGTGATGCCGTACTCGTCCTCGACGACGACCGCCCCGCGCCGCGCCGCGTCCAGCGAGACCCGGGCCTGCCATAACGCGTCCTTCGTCGCGACGACACCGCCCCGCAGCCGCTTGTTCTGCCGCAGCGTCGCCCTGGCTTTCCCGGCAATGCGGTTCGCCATCTCCGTGCCCGACACATTCCACCCCTGAATATTTGCGCCACCCCCGCGGATCAGCGCCACGCACGCGAATCGGCGCCACCCACGCGAATCGGCGAAGGTCCGTCGTGGTCACGTGGACGGCCGACGGATTCGATGACACCGGCAGACTAGGGCGAATCGACCGATGGGTCCCGCTTTATGGCAACTGTGATTCAGATCACAGAAGTTCTGGAGAGCTCATTCCGATGAATAGTCCGGCTTGCGGTTGGGCAAAATTCGACCGTTGGGGAAGGGAACAGAAGAGAACGCCAAACGTCCCGGCGTGGGCGATGCGCCCGGGCCGGGGGAGGGTCGTGGTCAGC
>NZ_JAMPTM010000406.1 GCF_025403375.1 Frankia gtarii | reverse complement strand
GGTTTCCCACGCCCCCGGCGCCGCCCGCCCCGGAGCGGCCATCCGTGCCATCACCGCCGAAACGCGGATCGTTGGGATCGGGCGGAGGCGGAGTCGCGTGCCGCCCGGCGTTGAGCCCCCCGGTCCCACCTGCGGTCTGGGTTCCACCGCCCCCAGGAGCCCCCGGGTGGCCACCATCGACGATGGCACCGCCAGCCGTCCCGGCGGTACCGCCGCCGGCGCCGCCGGCACCGCCCAGCGCGTAGCCCTGGCCACCAGTGCCGCCGCCTCCGCCGCCGCCCGCACCGACCAGTACCCGGTTCGCCGGAGCGCACGTCAACGTCGCGCAGCCAGCAGCCGCGATCCGTACATCCGAGGAACCGCCGCCACCGGCGCCGTTGCCACCGTTGAGGGGCGCGGTCCCGCCATCAGCCCCGGCGGCGTCCCCCTTACCGCCTGCTACGCCGCCGTTGGAGCCGCCGAAGCCCCCCACGGCGCCCTGTCCCCCGGAGGGTCCGTTGTTCTTTCCGCCGGACCGGCTCGCCGCCGTGCCGTCACTGCCCTTACCGGCAACATCGACCTGCAGTACCTGGCCTGAGGACAGATCCGCTATCACGCCGTACGCCCGGCCGCCGCCCCCACCCGGACGGCCGGTGATATCACCCACCGGCGAGCCGCCATGGCTGGCGTCACCGGCAATGAAGTAATGCCCGCCCTGGGCACCGACCACCGTGATCTCGACCCATTTTGCGCCGTTGGGCACGGTGAAGGTGTCTGACCCGACCGCGTTGTAGGTGCATGTCTTCTTGTCGAGGACGCCCGAGCTCCCACAGGCTTTTTCCGGAGAGGCGCCCGACGCGGGCGCCGCTGGCAGGCAACTGGTCAGCCCCATACTCAGCACAACACCGAGCGCCGAAACAGACCACGCGAATACACGACGATTACGTATGACGATCAGCCCCCTGGTAACGTATTCGTGAACCAAACAAAAATCCCAAGACCAAACACCCTCCTGGCCATGCTCCCCGGAACGGGGATTCCAGAGTCCCGAACCGATTCTTGCCAGGTCGGGGTTGGCGCGGCGGCGATGGGAAGTCAACCGGCCGAAGGTCCGTTCCACAGCTCACGCAGAATCGCAGGGTCGCCCAGCACCACGGGCCCCGCGTTTCCTGCCCACGATCTTCTTCACCGCATCGCCTGTATACCCGCACAGTTTCGTGGTCCCGGCGCGCGACGCCGGGACCACCTGTCCGCTGTGGGTGTTGCAGAAACCGCTTTTCGTCACATGACGAAACATCGGACGGGCCGTGCTCGGTGCCGCGCCCGCCCGCGGACCGGGGTTACAGGTGTCCTCAGACGCCGTCGTTGGCGCACAGCGCCCAGACGTCGGAGTAGGTGTTCGGCGAGCTTGTACCCCCGGTATGGGTGAAGGCTGTCCAGTACGCAGCCGTGGTGGTCCCGTCACTGACCGGGTTTCCGCTCGAGTCGCTGGGGAAACTTCCGTTGAGGTGGTCGCCGCCCGAGCCCGGTCCGGTGAAGTCCGTCGTGGTCACGCTGCCTCCGCTGATGGCTGCGCCCCCGCTGATCAGTTTCCCGTCCCCGCTGGGGCAGTTGACCGTCACCTTCTGGCCCGCGCTCCCCGCGGTCGGGCCGCTCGCCTCGCTGAAGTGGACCTTCACGGTGACGCCACTGATGTTGATGTTGTTTCCGCTGCAGATCGCGTAGGCGTAGGTCTCGTTGGTGCTGTTGGTGCCGTTGGCCCACCCGACGGCGGTCCAGGCGTTGGGGTTGTTCTCGCCGTCGGCTGCGGCTTTCTGGCCGTAGTCATGTGCGGAGTTGTTGAAGGTGGGGAAGCTGGCGATCGGCTTGAAGTTGCCGACACTGGCCGGGGTGGCGCGCGCCCCGCCGCCGAGCAGGACCGTGTTCGCCGGGCAGATCGCGGTGACCAGGCCCACCGTCGACCCGCTGGTGGGCGCGTTGGTCTTGTTCATGACCACCTGGGTGTGGTTGATCAGGTTGCTGGTGAAGCACACCGCGAAGGGGGTGGTGGAGAAGGAACTGTCGGCCTGGCCGCCACTTCCGCCGATCCCGAGCCAGTGCGTCACGTCGGTGCCGACAACCCCGGTGGAACCGGTGTATTCGGTGGAGCCGTCGGAGCTGGGCGAGGTGCCCATCACGTGGTTGCCGTTGCCGGTGCCGGTGGCCTGGTTGATCCCACCGCCGGAGATCAGGCCACTACTGCAGTCCGCGTGGGTTGAGATCTCGGAGTTGGCGCCTGCGGGACCGCTGGTAGCCCCGGGTGACTTCACCGTGACGCTCACGGTGTTGGCGTACGCCGCGGCAGGGAAGGCCACCGCCAGCGCGGCGCCCAGGACCAGTGCTGTTCCCGCTGTGCGGGTACGCACGGACAGATGTGATCTCACGTCAACCTTCGCGTCAGGGGTGCGCGATGCGGGCAGATGTGCCCGTCCACACCGGGGATGACAACTTCCGCGTATGTAACGCAGGGTGTGCGACGCTGCACAATACCCGCAGATGCGGAGCTATCGGCGACTATAGACCGCTTCTACGCGGAATTTGTGGTTCCTTGCCCCGATCTGAAGCGAGGAAGTTGCGGGACATTGATCAATTGTCCCAGAATCATCCGTTTCGTACCTTTTCGGACGCGGCTTCCACGCAGGGGAGCTGGGCGTATGCGCGGCGCGTAGGCGATGGTGGAGCGCTCGGCGCAGTGGGCCTACGTACAGCCGCTACTCCCTCCGCAGCCGAAGGACGGCCGACCCGGGAAGCACGACCGGCGCGACATCGTGGACGCGATCCTCTACGTGACCCACGACGGATCGGGTCGTCAGCCACCTGGGCCACCGGCGCGGCGAACAGCCGCGCGCGCTCGGCCGCGACAATGTCGCGGGACAGCTTGTCCTCGGACACGTCGACTGCTTCCGGCGGGCACTGAGCCGGTGAGCGGGGAGAAGACGAGCACCCGTCGTCCGTTGGCCTCCGCCTCGGCGACAATCTCCATCGTCGGTCAGCAGGCCGACGCGCAGCCGGTCCCGGGTTGCCTCCCGGAGCCGATCGACGGGCATCGTGGCGAGCAGGCTGCGAGTCTCGGCCTCTCGGACCTGGTTACTCGCCTGGACCGCGGCGGCCCGGTGGGCCGCCTCCGCCTACAGGGCGCGGTCGATCGCCGAACATGACCCGCGCGTCGCCGATGATGCCGGGGACGTCGGTGACAAGGTCCTGGATGTTCTCGGCGGCCCGCTCTGAGAGCTCGGGTAGACCGGAGCGCAGTGCGAGGGCGCGCATCAGGTTGCCGTCCGTTATGCAGGTCGGCGGGGTACGACGTAGACCGTCCGCCACTGTGGGTTGCTACACCCGTCGCTACATAACGATCTTCAAAAGGCCAAATTAATCTCAATCGAGAAACAAAGGCCTGTCAGAGGTGGTGGGCAGGGGCGGGGTCGAACCGCCAACCTTCCGCTTTTCAGGCCGGTCCCTACCGTCCAGGAACGTCCGCACACGTGCCCTGGCGTCCATATCCGGCCGTTGGAGTACCCCTCTGGTGGCCAGCGTTGCCACCTGCACTGCCACACATCCCTCGCTCCCCAGAGGGCCAGCGCCGAGCCCTCGTTCCGCCCCTGTGTGGCAACCGGTACGGAAGCAGCCAGGGCGAAGCAGACAGCCCCACCCCAGAGACCCGCCGACGCCTGGCAGCTGACCACGGCCGTGCGGGTCTCCGATGAGCATCGAAGTGGCAGCGGCGCAGCTGGGATCGGAATGGTCTCGTCCTCCCATGGAAGCTGTTGTGGATCAGGCGGGCCGAATCGTGCTGCCCAAGTTCATCCGCGACGCGCTGGGCCTACTCCCGGGCACGAAGGTGGACATCTCGCCTTACGGGGCTGGTGTGCAGGTCGTGCCAGCCGGCAGGACCGCGCGCCTCGTCGAGGAGAACGGCGTGCTCGTGTCGGCCGGCGACACGCCTGTCGATGACGACGTACTGTTCGGCCTCGTCGACGCGGGACGCACGTGACCATTGCCGTCGACACAAGCGTCGCCATTCCTCTGCTTGTCCGCTCACATCAACATCACACGGACGTAGCGCGATGGTGGGACGGACAGCAGCTCACGCTGAGTGGGCACGCCCTGGCGGAGACCTACTCGGTACTCACCAGGTTGCCGGGCGACGCCCGGCTGTCCGGGCCGGACGCCGCACACCTGCTCGACGCGAGGTTCACGGTGCCGCTGGCGCTGAGCGGCCCGCCCGCTGTCTCT
>NZ_JAMPTM010000405.1 GCF_025403375.1 Frankia gtarii | reverse complement strand
GGATTCGGTCGACGGGCGGTGGTAGACGGTGGCGAGCGCGGCGGCCGCGACGCCGAGCAGGACTCCGGCCATCGCCCACGCGCCGTACCGGCCGTCCTTCGCCGCGATGCCCCAGGCGAGGGCGCACCAGCCGACGAGGATCGCCGACAGCGTCCGACGCGGACCCGAGTCGGCACCTTCGGGCCGTGCCACGGCTGCCTGCCGCGAACCGAATACAGGCAAGCCCATGTCCGCACGATGCCAGAGCGGGACCGGGGCACGGTCGGCGGACTCACCGCGATGGACAGGTGGGCAGGCAGGCAGGGGGAATAATCCGGATGTACCACGCTTGATCGTGCCGGTGGCGGTGAGGGGGTGCGGGTGGGTCACAGCCGTCCGCATGCAAGACTTGCCCCCCGAGGCCGGTCCCAGGGTCCGGCGCCCCCAGCGGTGGATGCCCGGCATCCGGCCGCGGGAGTGACCATGAAGGTGCGTTGAGGAGAGGTCCGGCACAGTGACCGAAAAGCCAGAGGTAGTCGTCATCGGAGCCGGGCCGGCCGGTCTGACCGCCGGCTGGGAGCTGGTGAAACGGGACGTGCCCGTGACGATTATCGAGGGTGACTCGGTCGTCGGCGGAATCAGCCGTACCGCGCAGCGGGACGGCTGGCGTTTCGACATCGGCGGCCACCGTTTCTTCACGAAGGTACCTGAGGTCGAGAAACTCTGGCACGAGATCCTGCCGGAGGAGGACTTCCTGCTCCGGCCGCGATCGAGCCGCATCTACTACAACGGGAAGTTCTTCGACTACCCGCTCAAGGCGACGAACGCACTCGGCGGATTGGGCTTGGTGGAGGCGGCGCGCTGCATCGCCTCCTACGCCGCGGCCCGCGTGCGCCCGCCGCAGGATCAGAGCAACTACGAGAACTGGCTGGTGGCCCGCTTCGGCTGGCGGCTGTACCGCACGTTCTTCAAGACCTACACCGAGAAGCTGTGGGGCGTGCCGGTCAGCGAGATGCCCTCGGACTGGGCGGCGCAGCGCATCAAGAGCCTGTCCATGATGAACGCCATTGTGAACTCGGTGCTACCCAGGCGGAACCAGACGGATATCACCTCCCTCATCGAGGAGTTCCAGTACCCCAAGTTCGGGCCTGGAATGATGTGGGAAACCGCCACCGACAAGATCGTCAAGCAGGGCGGTCGAGTGGTCTTCGAGGAGAAGGTCCGCAAGATTCACCACGCTGACGGCCGGGCGACCGGCGTCACCACCACCGTGACCGGCGGATATGGCCCGGGGGCCGGTGCGCCGGAATCGTCGCGCAGCGACCTCGGCAGTGAGTACCAGTACCCCGCCGACGAGATCATCTCATCGATGTCTTTCTCGTCGCTGGTCCGCGTGATGGACCCGCCGGCACCCGACCATGTCCTGGCCGCGGCGAACGCGCTGAAGTACCGCGACTTTCTCACCGTCGCCCTCGTGGTGCCGGAGGAGGCCGGATTCCCGGACAACTGGATCTACATCCACTCCCCCGCCGTCAAGGTCGGGCGGATCCAGAACTTCGCCTCCTGGTCGCCGTTCCTGGTGAAGGACAAGCGGACCTGTCTGGGCCTGGAGTACTTCGTCTTCGAGGGCGACGAGACGTGGAACAGCTCGGATGAGGATCTCATCAAGCTCGCCACCAAGGAACTGGTCGAGCTCGGGCTCATCCGGGCCTCCCAGGTCGAGCAGGGATTCGTCGTGCGGATGCCGAAGGCGTACCCGTACTACGACATGCAGTACAAGAACAACGTCGACATCATTCGGGCCTGGCTGGCCGAGAACACGCCGAACGTGCACCCGGTCGGCCGCAACGGCATGCACCGGTACAACAACCAGGATCACTCGATGCTGACCGCCATGCTGACCGTCGAGAACATCGTCGACGGCACGAAGCACGACGTGTGGGAGGTCAACGTCGAGGAGGATTACCACGAGGAGGTGTCGTCGCCCGGCGGCGCAGCCAAGCGCTGACCGCCGGACCGACCGGCTGAGCGCGGCGGCTCGGCCCACCCGGACTTTCGGGGTGGGCCGGGGCCCTGCGACGGCCCATGGAGGACCCGGCCGGGATCTTCGATGGTCGTCGAACGGTCGCCGTCGGCGTGCCGCCGGCGGCCGACCCGACCAGAATGCGGGACGGTACGCTCCGCGGCGCCCACTCGGCGCGCACCGGTGGCGGCTTCGGTGGCCAGCCCACCGCCCCGGCACGCAATCCGCGGTCTGTCCCCCGCGCCCGCCCGGCATCGCCGCGGCGCGGGGGGCTGCCGCACGAGACCTGCACCGGGTGCGGACCTGCCTGGTCGGCCGATCGTGGCCCGGCCGACCTCGCCGCACCGCGGGCAACGTGGACGGAAGGGACTGACCGTGACAGATGTCGCGGTCCGGCCGGCGGAGCAGCTCCCCGGGCCGGTCGACCGGGTCGGGGACGCACCCGACCGTGCGGGGCGGGTGTTCGCCGCGGTGGTGGGGGTGCTCGTCGCCGCCGCGGTCATCGTGCGCTTCACCGCCAACCAGGCACTGTGGCTCGACGAGGCGCAGAGCGTCGCCATCGCGCGGCTCCCGCTGCACGGGTCGGGCGTCACCATGTGGGACGGCCTGCTGCAGGACGGCTCACCACCGCTGTACTACCTGGTGCTGCACGGGTGGATCACCGTGTTCGGGGAGAGCAACCTCGCCGTCCGATCCCTGTCCGCACTGATCAACACCGCCGCGGCGTGGCCGCTGTTCCTGCTGGCGCGGCGGGTGGTGAACGCCCGCGCGGCGAAGGTCACCGTCGTGCTGTACCTGACCTCGCCGTTCGCGCTGTACTTCGGCACCGAGACCCGGATGTACAGCCTCATCGTGCTGCTCACCGCGCTCGGCGGGCTCGCCATGGAGCGGGTGCTGCGGGCACCGTCGGTACGTTCGGTGATCGGCCTGGCCCTCGCCGCCGGCTGCCTGGCGCTGACCCACTACTGGTGCCTGTACCTGCTGCTCACCGTCGGCGTGTGGCTGATCGGGCTGCTCACCCTGCGGCCCTGGTACCGCGCCCGCCACGCCCGCCGCTCCCGGCAGCCCGCGGCGGCGTCGCCGAACAGGCCGGCGTCGTCGGCGGCGGAACCGGTGTCCGCACAGACCGAGCCGGTCCCCTTCCACCCAGGATCGGCGTCCCTTCCAGGATCGGCGTCCCACCCAGGATCGGCGTCCATGCCGGTGCCGGGAGCCGGGGCGGCCGGCGGTGTGCCGGTGGGTCGTCAGGGCGGCGCCCGGAGCCACCGCTCGTCCAGCCGATACCTGACGCCGCAGCGGCGCGGGCCGGTCTACGGACTGCTCGGCATCGTCGGCGGCGCGGTCGTCTTCGCCCCGTGGCTGCCGAACTTCTTCGACCAGCTCGCCCACACGGGCACCCCCTGGGGCGAGCCGGCCAACTACGCGGCGATCTCCCACGCCTACGGCCAGTGGGCCGGCGGCCCGACGACACTCGGCCGGCTGCTGCTGTTCCTCATCACGGGCCTGGCCGCCGCCGGGATCGCCGGGCGCAGCCCCGGCGGCCGGTTCGTCCTGATCGACCTGCGCGGTCTCGAACCGGGCCGCACCATGTTCTTCCTGGCGACGGGCACCCTCGTCGTCGCGGTGACGGCCGGCAAGCTCGTCGGCAACGCCTGGGCCGATCGGTACACCGCCACCGCCTTCGTCCCGTTCCTGCTCGTCATCGGCCTCGGTGCGACGGTCATCGGAGACCGGCGGATCTTCCACGGGGTCGTCGCCGTCGCGGCGCTGGTCGGCCTGCTCGCCGGCACGACCGACGTCCGGCGGGAACGCTCGCAGGCCGGCGAGGCCGCCCAGGTGCTCGAACGGCTCGCCAAGCCCGGCGACGTCATGCTGGTCTGCCCGGACCAGCTCGGCCCCGGGCTCGCCCGCACCGTCCCGCCGTGGATGAAGGTGTACGTGGTACCGACCTACGCGCCACCGGACCGCGTCAACTGGGTCGACTACGAGGACCGCAACGAACACGCCGACGGCCGGGCGATCGCCCAGCGCGCGCTGACCGAGGCCGGCCCGCAGCACACCGTCTTCCTCGCCGGCTCCGGCTCCTACCGGACCTACGAGGAGCTGTGCACCGTGGTCCGTGGCACCCTGCAGAACGCCCGCCCGCACGCGGACGAGGTCATGGAGCAGGGCCTGCCGGCCAAGGTGTACGAGAACTACTCGCTGCTGCGCTTTCAGGCGTCGTGACCACTGCGCGGGGGACGTCCGCCCACCCCGGTCCAACGCCGGACTCGAATCCGGCGACCGGGACGGGCACGCCC
>NZ_JAMPTM010000404.1 GCF_025403375.1 Frankia gtarii | reverse complement strand
GTGCGGGGAACTACTCGATGTGTGGGCGGGCGTATTCGCCGCGGTTTCTGTGGATGTGGCCGAACGCGCGGATCTCGGTGATGGGTGGGGAGCAGGCCGCGGCGGTGCTCGCCACCGTCCGCCGCGACCAGGTCGCCGCGACGGGCGTCGACTGGAGCGACGCCGACGAGGCCGCGTTCCGCGCGCCGGTCCTGGACCGTTACGCGGAGCAGGGAAGCCCGTACTATTCGACGGCCCGGCTCTGGGATGATGGGGTCATCGACCCGGCCGACACTCGTATGGTGCTGGGCCTGGGGCTGTCGGTGGCCGCCAACGCCCCACTGGAACCGGTCCGATACGGCGTTTTCCGGATGTGAAGGGGTACGCGAGGGACGACGAGTGGATGAGGGACGTGGTCAGCCGGCGGTGAGGGGAGAACAGACGTGAGGATCAAGGGTGTCGGCCGCTGACCTTTCCGCCTCCAATCATGTGCCCGGCCAGCCGAGAGCTGCCGGTGCTGATGCCGGTGGTGGTATCGGAACCGGCACGCTCCGGCGGGACGCCGGGCTGGCGGGTCTGGCGTTCTCGGCCGTGCTCGTCGCGAACCGCGGCGAGATCGCCGTCCGGATCATCCGCACCCTGCGCGACCTCGGCATCCGCTCGATCGCCGTCTACTCCGACGCGGACGCCGGTGCCCGCCACGTCCGCGAGGCCGACGTCGCGGTGCGCCTGGGGCCGACGCCGGCCCGGGAAAGCTACCTCGACATCGACGCCGTGCTCGAGGCCGCGCAGGTCGCCGGTGCCCAGGCCATCCATCCCGGCTACGGTTTCCTCGCCGAGAACGCGGCCTTCGTCCGGGCCTGCGAGGCCGCCGGGCTGTTCTTCATCGGCCCGCCGGCCGCCGCCGTCGAGGTGATGGGCGACAAGATCGTCGCGCGGCGGACCGTCGCCGAGGTCGGCGTGGCCGTGGTGCCGGGGCGGTCGTCGCCTGCCATGACCGACGCCGCGATCACCGAGGCCGCGGGCCAGCTCGGCTACCCGGTCCTGGTCAAGCCGTCGGCCGGCGGTGGCGGCAAGGGCATGCGGGTCGTGCGCGCGCCGGGGGAGATGGCCGCCGCCCTCGTCTCGGCCCGCCGGGAGGCATCGGCTGCCTTCGACGACGACGCCCTGTTCGTGGAGCGGCTCATCGCCCGGCCCCGCCACGTCGAGGTGCAGGTGCTCGCCGACGCGCACGGCACCGTGCTGCACCTGGGGGAGCGCGAGTGCAGCCTGCAGCGGCGCCATCAGAAGATCATCGAGGAGGCGCCGTCGCCGCTGCTCGACGCCCGCACCCGGGAACGGCTCGGTGCCGCGGCGGTCGCGGTGGCCGGCGCCGTCGGCTACGTCGGCGCCGGCACGGTCGAGTTCATCCTGTCCGCCGACGCGCCCGACGAGTTCTACTTCATGGAGATGAACACCCGCCTGCAGGTGGAGCACGCCGTGACCGAACTGGTCACCGGGGTGGATCTGGTCGCCGAGCAGATCCGGATCGCGGCCGGGGAGCCGCTGCGGTTCGGTCAGGCCGACGTCCGCCTCGCCGGGCACGCGGTGGAGGCCCGGGTGTACGCGGAGGACCCCGCGCGCGGTTTCCTGCCGACCGGCGGGCACATCCTCGCCTTCCGTGAACCCGCGGGGCCTGCCATCCGCGTCGACGCCGGCATCGCCGCAGGCGACACCGTGGGCACCGCTTACGATCCGATGCTCGCCAAGATCGTCGCCTGGGGGCCCGACCGGCCGGCCGCGATCGCCCGGCTCGACGCCGCGCTCGCCGCCACCGTCCTGCTCGGCGTCACCACCAACATCGGTTTCCTGCGCGCGCTGCTCGGCCATCCCGACGTCGTCGCCGGCCGGCTCGACACCGATCTGGTCGAACGCGACCTCGCCGCGCTCACCGCCGACGAACTGCCCGCCGAGGCCATCCTCGGCTACGCTCTGGCCCGGCTGCTCGCGCTGCAGCCGCTCGGCCCGCTCGTCGACCCCTGGGACATCCCGTCCGGGTGGCGGCCCGGCGAACCCGCGTGGCTGAGCTGGGACGTGCTGATCCCGGGCGGCGGCACCGGCTCCGCGCGTGGCGACGGCTCGGCGGGCGACGACGGCCCCGGCGACGACGGCCCCGGCGACGACGCGCCGGCCGGCAGTGCGGCTGCCGGTGGGGACAGCGTCGGCGGTGGCGTCGAGGAGGCCGCACCCGCACCCGCACCCGGTGGCGGTTCCGGGCTTCGCTCGCGGGCCGCGACCGTGCGGGTCAGCGTCCGCGGCACGCCGGCCGCCGCGCGGATCCGCCTCGCCGACGGGCCGCCGGTCGCCGCGTCGGTGCGCCAGGTCGGCGATGACCTGCTGGTCACGATCGGTTCGATCACCACCCGGTGGGCGTTCGCGTGGGCGGTGACCGAGGGCGGCCACGACCTGGCGGAGCTCCTTTCCGCGGCCGGCCCCCGCGTCCCGATCGCGGCCGCGCAGGGCTCGTCCCCCGCCGGGGAGCTGCTCTGGCTGGGGCGGGACGGTCGGGCCTGGGAGTTGGCCGAAGCGGTTCCTGTGGCCGGGGCGGATCCGGCCGCGGTCCGCGGCGGCCAGGCACGTAGCCCCATGCCGGGAACGGTGATCGCCGTCCTCGTCGAGCCGGGTACGGCTGTCATCGACGGGCAGTCGCTGGTCGTGGTCGAGGCGATGAAGATGGAGCATCCCGTCTCGGCAGCGGCGGCCGGCATCGTCGCCGAGGTGCTGGTCCGCCCCGGCGACCTCGTCGGCCTCGACCAGGTCCTGGCGGTCGTCGCGCCGCCGCGGGACGTCGCTGACCTGGCCGCGGTGGCTCCCTGACCGGGGGGCTCCCTGACTGGGCGGCTCCCTGGCTGGGCGGCTACCGCGGCGGGAGCCCGGCGGTTCGGTCGCCGTCGCGCAGCGCCGTCAATCGGTCGACGAGCGTCGCGCGGGCCTCATCCTCGCCGAGGCCGACGAGGTCCACCGATTCGACGAGGTCGAGCCAGTCCGGCGGGTCGCAGCGCTTGATCCGGATCGTGACCAGCCGGGTGCCGTAGGCGGCGCTTTCCGCCGGAAAGGCCTCCTGCCATTCGGCGCTGCCCGCCACCTCGCCGAGGTAGGCGGGGGAGAGCACGACGAGGGTCCATGGCACCTGCGCGACCGCGTCCGCCAGCGAGATGGCCATCGGCTGCTCGCCGCGTTCGTCGGGGCGTGGGGGTTCGTCGGGGTCGAAGCGCTCGCCCGGGTCGTCGAGGTCGGGGTACGGCAGGACGTGCCATCCCGCCGCCTCGAGATGCCAACCGATCCAGCTCGCCCATCCAGCATCGGTGCGGGAATGGGAGAGGACCACGTCGACGGGGAAGCCATCCGCGCCGTCGGCGACCACGGGTTCGGGGGATGCGTGGCCGGGCTCGTTCGCGTCGGGCCGCTGCTCCCGGTCGGAGTCCACCGGGTGAGAGTCCGGGTCGAAACGCTCGTGGCCGGTCTGCTCGGAGCCGGAATGCTTCTGGGCGGGCTCCGCAACGCTGTGCTGGTCGAGGTTGTGAACGCTGTGCTGGTCGAGGTTGTGCTGGTCGAGGAAGGCGGCGGCGGCGTTGGCGGCGAGGCGCAGGAACCAGCCGCGGTCCTCCTCGCGGGTCGACGCCCGGCCGTAGCAGGTCAGGGCACAGGCGAGCAGCGACAGCGGCAGCTGGTCGCGCCACTGCTCGACCAGGCCGGCCGCCCGCGCCCATTCCTCCCCGGCGGAGCGGACCTGGCCGATGAACAGCCACAGCCACTGGGGCAGGATCGCCCCGTCGAGGTCGGGGTCGAGCAGCAGGTCGATGGTGGCGGTGCGCTGGTTGGGGGACAGCTCGACCAGCATTCGGGCGAGGACGTGCAGCACGAGATGGGTGGGGTCGCGGGTGAGCACGGCGTCGGGGGCGTAGCGCGACAGGTCGATCAGCTGGAAGGCCGCGCCCGCGTCCCGCCAGGCGGTCGGGATGAGGATGTTCTCGACGTGCAGGTCTCCGTGAGCGCGCCCGACGAACGTGGGTAGCCACACGCCGGCGCTGCGGCCTGCGTCGCGCACCAGCGCGAACGGGTTGGGCAGCGGATGATCTTCACCTTCGGTGGTGACGGTGGGCCCGGGGTGCGCGGCGGCGAGGCGGTGCAGCGGGCTGCCGGGGGCGAGCCGGTCGCCGAGCTGGCGGCGGAGGATGGCCGGCACGTCCATCGGGGGCAGCCGGGTCGGCCCCGCCCACTCGCCCAGGACTGACCGGACGACCGCGGCGCTGATCTCGGCGAAGGCGGCGGCGGCACCGGCGGCGGGT
>NZ_JAMPTM010000403.1 GCF_025403375.1 Frankia gtarii | reverse complement strand
CCGCCGAGCTGTTCAAGGCGTGGGCGGTGACGGTCCGCGCCGAACTGCCCGCCCTCGACGGCGAGATCGTGCTCTGCCTGCACGACGAACTGCTCCTGCAGGTCCCCGCCGCCCACGCCGACGCCGCCGCCGACCTGCTGCACCGCTCCCTGGCCGCCACGGCCACCTACTGGGCGGCGGGCAGCGGCGTGCGGTTCGTCGTCGAGGTGTCGATCCTGCGACGCTGGTCCGACGCCGTCCACTGACCGTCCCGACCCACCCGCCGCCTCCAAGATAATCAACGCCGTTGACGACACGGCAAATTCCATGATCATCATAGATGAACACCAAAAACAGCGACCTGGGGGAGACCTGCTGTGGAGCCGTCCCGCGACCGCGTCGTGGGCGCGCTCGCCGACCTGCTGCGGGACGCATACCCGGACCGGGTGCTGCGCGTCGCGATCGACGGCCCGGACGCCGCCGGAAAGACGACGCTGGCCGACGAGCTCGCCGGCACGCTCGCTGACCGAGGCCGACCCGTCATCCGCGCCAGCGTCGACGGTTTCCACCAGCCCCAGGCCACGCGTCGCCGCCGAGGGCCGTTGTCCCCGAACGGCTACTTTCTGGACGCGTTCGACTATGTCGCGCTACGGCGCTTCCTCCTTGACCCGCTGAGCCCCGCCGGTGACCGGCGCTACCGCACGGCCGCGTTCGACCATCTCAGCGACTCCCCACTCGACTGCCCCGTTCGCGAGGCCGCGGGCGACGCGGTGCTCATCGTCGACGGTGTTTTCCTCCTGCGCGACGAACTGCGGGGCTACTGGGACCTCACCGTGTTCCTCCAGATCAGCCCCGCCGAGTCGCTGCGCCGTGCGCTGCGGCGCGACGTCGCCGTCTTTGGCTCGCCCGCCGACGTCCGCGACCGCTACGAGGCGCGCTACCTGCCCGGCCAGGAGCTCTACCGGGCTTCCGTCGCGCCTCAGGACCGCGCCGACGTGCTGATCGACCACGAACGTCCGCAGGCTCCCCGTGTTCTGCGCTGGCCCGGGTGAGAAGGCCCAGAACCGTCGACGGATCCGCACCCACTGCTGTTCGAGGGCAGAAGTGGGATCTGACTGGTCCGGGTTCGCATTCGTGTGCCATAAACAGCTTTTGTGGCAGAGCCCAACTCCCCGGACAGTGTCGAGCCCATCTTCGACCGGCGCGCCGCGACGTACAGTAACCACACCTGGCACGTCCGGTACGCGGAACGACTCGTCGAACTCGCTGCCCCCACCACGGGTATGCGCGTCCTGGATGCCGCGACCGGTACCGGGCTCGCCGCGATCGCCGCCGCCCGTGTCATAGGGCCGGCAGGGCACGTGGTGGCCGTCGACATCTCCACGGGCATGCTCACCCGAGCCCGGCAGACGATCGCCGCGGCCGGACTCACGAACATCGAGCTGGTCAGGGCGGACGCCACCGCCCTGACCCAGTTCGGAAACAGCTCGTTCGACCTGATCCTCTGCTCGGCCGGTCTGCTTTACCTGTCGGTTCCTGCGGCCCTGGGGGAGTGGCACCGGCTGCTGGCGCCAGGCGGGCAGGTCGGGTTCTCTACGATGGCGGCGGGTTTCCCCGTCGCGGCCGAGCTTTTTCGCGACCATGCCCGCCGTCACGCCCTGATCCTCACCGACCCGGCCACCGCCCTGGGGACGCGGAAGCGATGCCATCAGGCACTGTGCGACGCTGGGTTCACTCCGGCGAATCTGGTGGGGGAGACCATCGGCTTCTCCTCACACGACCTGGAACACGCCTGGGAAGCCCACACCCGCGGCCCGCACCACGACGCGGTCGCCACCCTCACGCCGAAGCAGGCAGAGACGTTCCAGCGCGACTACACCGAAGCCCTGGCCGATCTCCTCCGCACCGACGAAGACCACCTCCTCACCTCGGAAGTGATCTACGCTTTCGGCGAGAGGTAAGCACTCCGTGGGAAGTACGTCGGCCGCAGCGGTGCCGAGCGACACGGGCTGCTCGGTCAGACGCGATCATTATCAGCATTACCAGACGCGATCATTGCAGGGCGGCGGTCCATGCCTCGGCATGGGTGTTCAGGTAGTCGGAGGTCGCGAGCCAGTAGGGGCCATCCTCGGTCCAGATCCTGGCCCACGGCTGCTGCTGCCGCCGGGCGCCGTCGCGCAGCAGGTCGTACATCGCCCTGGTGCGTCGGCCCAGCATGTTCGCCAACGCCGGCCGTGACGGCGCATCCAGGCCGTAGCCATCCACGAAAGCGCGCAACCGGGCCGCGGACTCCGCCACCGGCCGGTCGGCCCGCAGACCCGACATGCTCTGCGCGGCGTAGGCAAGGTCCCACAACCGGGAGCTCGGTGCGGCCGCGTCCCAGTCGATCACCACCCAGCCCCGAGCGGACCTGACGAGATTCCAGGGCGCGACGTCGTTCTGGCAGATGAAGTCCTCCCGATCCGGCGGGATGATCCTGTTCCACACCGCGCCGGCCGGCGGCACGAAACCGGCGAGGGCCCGGTGCAGGTCCGCCAGCATCCGACCGATCGAGACCAGCTCCGTCACCGAGTACGTGCCGGCCGCCGCACCGAGCTCGCCGGGGATGTACTCCACCACCTGGCGTCCCTGCGCGTCCCGCCCCAATGGTCGAGGGGCACCGGCGAAACCCACCGCATGCAGGTGTTCCAGGAGCGCATCCACCGCGTCCGTCCATGGCCCGACCGGGCGGCGAACGGTTTCACCCACACGCACCACGCCGATCGTGGCATTCCCTGTCAACGGCTCTTCCTCGTTGCTCACTCCAAGATCCTGGCGCAGACGAGACGCGGAAACGAGTCATTCCGAAGTCCTGGGTGGACGGTCGATCGACCGGTCGTCTTTCACCAAGATAATCAACGCTGTTGACGAAATCTCACATCAAGATCAACAAACAAACCCAGAAACCCTGCACCCGCGAGCGGGGAAGTAACCCATGATCAACTTGTGGGGCTCGACTGCGGCTCGCGAGAGGTGATCTTGTCAGATCGAGTAAGTGGGCGGCCTGGCTGGTTCGCCGGCCGACGGAAGGCTCGAGCGTCAGCGGACCTGGCCCGTCGACGCCACCCGCTGTCCGGGGGTTGAGGCGATCGGGGGGAGGAGCCGATCCATCTCTACTTGACATAATGTGCATTATCGGCGCATGTGGTGGGGTAGTGGTTGCTGGGGTTCGGGGCTGTGTGGGTTGGTGTGTCGTTTGGCGTGCAGGGTGGTTGTGATGGTGGAGGTCGGTGCGCTGGGTGGGGTGTCTGCGGCGGAGTTCTGGGATGCGGTAGGCCGTGCTCGTGGTGCGGCGTCTGGGGGTGGCGGACGGTTAGAGGACGGTTACCTGACTCCCTCGGTGTTCCCGCGGGAGGTGGTGGGCGAGCCGGCCGGTGCGTGGGTGCACCGGCGGCGGCCCGGTCGGTGGCTGGGGTGGGTCAGTGGGTGTCGAGGTCGAGGGCGAGGCTGTTCATGCAGTAGCGCTGGCCGGTGGGTCCGGGGCCGTCGTCGAAGAGGTGGCCGAGGTGTCCCCCGCAGCGGGCGCAGCGGACCTCGGTGCGGATCATGCCGTGGGAGCGGTCCTCGACGAGTTCGACGGCGTCGGCGACGGCGGGTTCGGTGAAGCTGGGCCAGCCGGAGCCGGAGTCGTACTTGGTGTCGGAGGTGAACAGGGTGGCGCCGCAGCCGCCGCACCGGTAGGTGCCGGTTTCCTTGTTGTGGGTGTAGGCGCCGGTGAAGGGGGGTTCGGTGGCGGCTTGGCGGAGGATGGCGTAGCGCTGGGGAGACAGTTCGGCGCGCCACTGCTCGTCGCTTTTGACGACGGTGTCGGGGCCGGTGGGGGTGGTGGCGTGGTCGCTGGTGGTCATGGCGTCACGGTCCTTTCTGGGTGGATCCGTCGGTGGACGGGTGCCCCGGGTTTGGTGGGGTCACTCCCCCGGTCCGGTGTGGGTGGTGCGGGTCAGGGGTGCTGCGGCGGCGACGCCGCCGAGGGCGGCGGTGGCCATGGCGGTGCCGAGGACGGGTGGCAGGTGGCCGCGGGCGGTGGAGGTCGCGAAGACGGAAACGTCGGCGGCGTCAGCGATCATTCCGGCCCACAGCCAGGTGGTGGTGTCGCGGTTGGTGGTCAGGGCGGCGAGTAGGCCGGCGCCGAGGGCGAGGTCGCGGATGCCGGCGAGGCGGGCGACCCAGGCCAGGTGGGTGGCGGTGAGTCGGTCGACGCCGGTGATGCGCAGGGTGTCCACGGCGCGGGCGAGGACGAGGGTGCCGACGGCGCAGCGGGTGATACCGAGGGTGGCGATGTGCAGGGTGCGCAGGG
>NZ_JAMPTM010000402.1 GCF_025403375.1 Frankia gtarii | reverse complement strand
GCCCAGGAGGGGAGGCGGTCGAGGGGTGGGTCGAGGACGCTGTCGCCCGGATGGGCCTGGTCGCCGATCACCCGTTCGGCGGGCGACGCGGGCCCGCGGGCCACCGGCGCCGCGGTCGGGGCCGCCCTCGACGAGCGGGGATCGAGATGCCAGACGGCGACCGCCAGCCCGACCAGCCACAGGTACCACAGCAGCTCCCCGACGACGCGGCCGGTGACTGCGGCATCCACCCCAAAGGGCAGCAGGACCCCCCCGAGCACACCTCCCGCGGCAAGGGCGCCCCAGCCGGCGAGAGCGACGGCGGCCGGTTTCGGCAGGGCGGATCGCAGCGGTGGCCGCCGAGGCGTGGCGGCTCGCGCGGCGCGGGTCAGCAGGGCGACGGTCCAGCTCGCTGTCAGCAGGCAGGCGAGCACCTCACCGATCATCACTCCGAACAGGGTGCGTGCGGTGTCGAAGACGGCGGTCGCATGGTCCGCCTGGGCGGGGACAGCCGCGCGCCGGGCCAACGCGGGCACCGTGATCAGCCAGAACAGCAGGCCGGTGAGGTGCGCGCCGGCGGTCGCCGCACCCAGCACGGTCAGCAGCGGGCGGTGCGGGCCACGCGGCAGCAGGCGGACGATCCCGACGGTGATTGGCAACAGCAGACCCGCGGCGACGCCGGCGAGCCCGACACCGATGCCGATTGCCAGCCAGTGCTCCCGCACCAGCGCGAGGGTGTCGGCCGGCGGAGCGCTGAGCACCTCGGGGTAGTCGAGGGTATGACGCAGCTCGGTGAGGCCGACCGCGCCGGACACCGCGCAGACCAGCAGCATAACGGCGGTGGCGCGCTGGCCCGTGGACATCGAACGCGGCTCCTCCCGACCGACCCGGGCTGGCGGGGTGGTGGCCGGGTAGGTACCCGCCGGGCGAACCAGCCACCCCCGCGCCGCGGAAGTCGTGGCGGGATTGTTACACCACGTTACCGGTGGTGGCGGATGGCCCGCCGCCTGGCCGAGCCAGGCCGACCGTGGACCGCGAACAGACCTGGCCGAACCCGGCGCCCGGCTCGATATTGTGAACGTGCCCGCGAGCGGGCGACCCGCGCCGGTTCACCGAGACGTCGACGACTGCCAGGAGAGGCGAATTCAGTGTCCGCCACCGCCGTTCGATCGTTCCGGATCCTCCTCGTCGAGGACGACCCCGGTGACACGCTCATGATCACCGAGGCGCTGGCGGACCGGGGGTTCGACCGCGAGCTGCATGTGGCCGCCGACGGCGTCGAGGCGATGCACTACCTGCGCGCTCCCGCGGAGCCCCGGCCGGACCTGATCCTGCTTGATCTGAACATGCCCCGGATGGACGGTCGGGAGGTCCTAGTGTCGATCAAGGAGGATCCGGATCTGCTGGCCATCCCGGTAGTCGTCCTGACGACCTCGGAGGCTCCGGCCGACGTGCTGCGCAGCTACAGCCTGCATGCAAACGCATACGTCACCAAGCCCGTCGACTTCGACGCGTTCATCCAGGCCCTCCACCAGATCGATGACTTCTATCTCGGCCTGGTCCGCCTGCCCGGATAGCTGAGCGGGCCGCGTCCGGCGGTATTATCGGGCGTGGCGGGCCACCATCAGTCCGATTCTCAGGTACACCCGGCGGTGGCGAACCCGGCTGTGATTGCGGTGGATCGCCCCGCCGCGTGCACCACCTCCGGGTAGGCTTCCCTAACTTCGGGCAGCCTTACCTATATTGATGTTCTGAGCGTTGTGGCGGGTCGAGAGCGTCGGCTCGCTGCGAATTACGCATCCTTGTGATTTGCTGGTGCCTGGAGGTTCGTAAGCCTGCCCGGTCCGGTCGATCTGTGTCCTCGTCGTCGCAGATGGCCGGTGTCCGGTCGCGGGCCGCCGGGGTGCCCGGAGCAGCCAGCCGCCCGCCCCGGCGCGGTGTGGGGCGTCTGGCTGGAAACAGTCGACGGAAAGGTGTGGAACCGATGGCGACGCGTGGCGACACGGAAATCATAGAAGTACTCAACAGTGTGCTGACGAACGAGCTCACCACGATCAACCAGTATTTCCTGCACAGCCGGATGCAGCGCAACTGGGGCTACCGGCGGATCTCGGAGCACTACTACCACGAGTCCATTGACGAGATGAAGCACGCCGATCTGCTCATCGAGCGGATCCTGTACCTCGGCGGCCTGCCGAATCTGCAGCGCCTGCACACGCTGCGGATCGGTGAGACGGTCCCCGAGCAGCTCGAGATCGACCGGACCGGCGAATTCGAGGCCGTCGATGTGCTGCGTGGGGGCGCCGCGCTCAGCCGTGAGCGCGGCGACATCGGCTCGGCGGTCCTCCTGGAGCAGATTCTCGTTTCCGAGGAGGAGCACATCGACTGGCTTGACGCCCAGCTGGAGCTGATCTCCCAGCTCGGCGCGGCGAACTACCTCACCCAGCAGATCCACACCGACGACTGACGAGCCGGGCGGAATAGTTGGCCCCACCAGTGGGCAGGGGTCGCATCATGCCCCGATCCATCACCCCCGCGCGTCACGGGAACCGGCGGGTGTGCCTCACCGCGGCCCGCTGCGGCGGGTCGAGGGTGGTTCGCGAGGGTGGTAGCCCGGCTGGCGTGGCGGGTTGTTCCCTGGGTCACCGAATCCCGCCTTCCCTCTCACCACCGTCACGGACTGTTATTGGTCGGGGCTGTGGCCAATCCTTCCCGCGTGCTGGTGTCCGGTCTCGCTATGCAGGACCGATCCTCCTGGCGATAGTGTCCAGGCGGGCGATCGCAGCACCTGACTTCGACGTCCACAGGGGCCGCCAGCTCGGCGGCTCGCCGGAGAGGAGTGGGCCGATGGGCCTCGCCAGGCCCCGCCCGACCCCGGCCGCCCGGCCGGTGGCCGTCGGCGTCGTCGAAACCGCCCACCTGAACCGCCGGGAGCCCCCGCGTGGGTGCCCCCGAAAAAATCCCTTGCCAACGGAAAGGATCGTGCTCTAGTGGCGACGTACACGCTGCCGGAACTGAAGTACGACTATGGCGCACTGGAACCGTCCATCATCGGACAGATAGTCGAACTGCATCACGACAAGCACCACGCGGCCTACGTCAAGGGTGCGAACGACACCCTCGAGAAGATCGCGGAGGCGCGGGACAAGGGCGACTTCGGCGCCATCGTCGGCCTGGAGAAGACGCTCGCGTTCAACCTCTCCGGCCACATTCTGCACTCGATCTACTGGGAGAACCTCTCCCCGGACGGCGGCGACAAGCCGGACGGTGCGCTGGGCGAGGCCATCACCGCCGACTTCGGGTCCTTCGACGCCTTCAAGGCGCAGCTGAACGCCGCGACCACGACGGTGCAGGGCTCCGGCTGGGGCGTGCTGGCCTACGACGCCACCGGTCAGCGGCTGCTCATCGAGCAGGTGTACGACCACCAGAGCAACGTCGGCGTGGGCAACACCCCGCTGCTGGTGTTCGACGCGTGGGAGCACGCCTGGTACCTGCAGTACAAGAACGTCAAGGCCGACTATGCGACGGCCCTGTGGAACATCGTCAACTGGGCCGATGTCGCCGAGCGTCTCGCGAAGGCGAAGGCCGCGGCGGCCGTCTGATTGCAGCACCACCGCCGGTTGCGGCAAGGGCATCCCTTTCGGGTGATGCCCTTGCCGCTGTTCGTTTTTCTCCTGCACGTGATTCATGAATGTGATGTAGCGCACAGCGGGCCCGGGTTGACGGATGCCGGCTCGACTACCGAGGGTAGTAGGTATGTCTGTGGACGCACGTCAGTCCGTTCGACTCGGGCGCGAGGTCTCCTTGTTGCCGTCCCCCGCCCCGTGGCGCTGTCGCTGAGCTGATCCGCCGGGAGCCCCTACCGATCGTCGGCCCACCGCCGGACCTTCGACCGTCGACTGAGGGCCGGTCGCCGCGAGGCGCCCTCGCTTTCGCCAACCTGCTTCACGCCCGCCTCGCGTGCCGGCGCCACATCGTCCTTCGACCGGCGGACCGGTCATGCCGTGGAAACCCCGTCCACGTGTCCGGTGCTCGGACCGGCGGGGGCGGAGCACCGGCCCGTCGACACGCCCGGAGACGACGTGCCGTGCCCCGATCGTGGGGCCTGATCCAGCCCACTCGTGTGACCCGTCCGACCGGCCACCCGCCGCACGACCACGCTCCTGCCGCGTCCGCGGCACGCCCGGTCACCAGGCCGCGGCGATCCGTTTCCTCCGAAGGAGACCAGGCGCCGATGATGTCGCCGTTCCAGCCCCAGCCCCCCGTCGATTGGCAGGCGGGCACGTATCCCGCCGTCGTGGCGCCGCGCTCCCCGAGCCCGCTCGGCGCGGCTACCGCCACAACCCCCACCC
>NZ_JAMPTM010000401.1 GCF_025403375.1 Frankia gtarii | reverse complement strand
ACCCGGCCGCCCGCCCCGACCAGGTCGCCTACGTCATCTACACCTCGGGGTCGACCGGTCTGCCCAAGGGCGTGATGGTCACCCATCGTTCGGTCGTTGCCCTGTTCGCCGCGGCCCGCTCGCTGTTCACCTTCGGCCCCGACGACGTGTGGACGCTGTTCCACTCCTTCGCGTTCGACTTCTCCGTCTGGGAGATCTGGGGGCCGTTGTTGCACGGCGGCCGGCTCGTCGTCGTCTCGCAGGAGGACTCCCGCTCACCCGCGGCCACCCTCGACCTGCTCGCCCGCCACGGCGTCACCGTGCTCAACCAGACGCCCTCGGCGTTCTACCAGCTCGCGGCGGCCGACGCCGAACGGCCCGGGACGCCGCTGGCCCTGCGGACGGTGGTGTTCGGCGGCGAGGCCCTCGACCCGGCCCGGCTGGCGGGGTGGCACGCTCGGCGCCCGGACGGCCCCGACCTGGTCAACATGTACGGGATCACCGAGACGACGGTGCACGTGACGCACCGCCCGCTGACCGGGGCCGCGTTCGGTTCCCCGACCAGCGTCATCGGCGCGGGGCTGCCCGGGTTCGGCGTCCATCTGCTCGACGGCGGGCTCCGGCCGGTGCCGGACGGTGCCATCGGCGAGCTCTACCTCAGCGGACCCCAGGTGGCGCGCGGGTACCGGGGCCGCCCGGCACTCACCGCGTCCCGCTTCGTCGCCGACCCGTTCGGTCAGCCTGGCGACCGGCTCTACCGCAGCGGCGACCTCGCGCGCCGGACCGCCACCGGCGAGCTGGAGTACCTGGGCCGCTCCGACGACCAGGTGAAGATCCGGGGATTCCGGATCGAGCCCGCGGAGATCGAGTCCGCGCTCGCCGCCGCGCCGGGCGTCGCCGCCGCCGCGGTCGCCGTGCGGACCGACCGGCCAGGCGGCGCCTACCTCGCCGGATATGTGGCGGGGCCGCACGCGGACCTCGCCCGGATCCGGGCGTACCTGTCCGGGCGGCTGCCCGAGCACATGATCCCGGCCGTGTTCGTCCCGCTCGAGGCACTCCCGCTGACCGACAACGGGAAGCTGGACCGCCGGGCGCTGCCGGCGCCGGACTTCTCCGCGCCCCGACCGGTCGGACGCGGCCCGGCCGATGCCACCGAGAAGATTCTCGCCGGCATCTTCGCGCAGGTGCTGGGCCGCGACGTGGTTGGAGTCGACGAGTCGTTCTTCGAGCTCGGCGGCGACAGCATCATGTCGATCCAGCTCGTCGCGCGTGCTCGCGCCGCCGAACTGACCCTCACCCCCCGGCAGGTCTTCGAGCTGCGCACCGTCGCCGAGCTGGCGGCCGTGGCCCGCGCGGCCGCAGCCGCCGAGGCGGAGCCGGCTCTGGACACGGCGGTCGACGCCGTCGGGGAGGTGCCGCTCACCCCGATCATGAACGCCTTCCTGGGCCGAGGTGGCCCATGGGAACGTTTCTCTCAGGCGGTGCTGGTCGCCGGGCCCGCCGGACTGGACCTCCGCGCGGTGCAGCGGGCGGTCCAGGCGGTCATCGACCGGCACGACATGCTGCGCGCCGTGATGACGACCTCGACCGGGGATGGCTCGGCCGGGTCGGGCTCGGCCGGGTCGGGCTCGGCCGGGTCGGGTTCGGGCGGCGAGTACCGGCTGTGGGTGCGGCCGATCGGCGCCGTCGACGCCGTCGACGTCGTCCACCGGGTCGAGCTTCCCGCGGGGGACCCCGGTGAGCTGCTCCGTCGCGAGCACGCCGCCGCCGTCGCGCGCCTGGACCGCTCCGCCGGCGTGCTCGTCCAGGCGACCTGGTTCGACGGGGACGCCGACCGCCCCGGCGCGGTCCTGCTGACCTGCCACCATCTGGCCACCGACGGATACTCCTGCCAGATCCTGGCCGAGGACCTGACCGCCGCCCTCGTGACCCCGCCGGGTGCCCCCGTCGACCTGCCCGGCGTGCGCACCTCGTTCCGTGGCTGGGCCACCCGGCTGGCCGAGGTTGCGGTCGATCGCGCGGCCGAACGAGCCTTTTGGCGCGAGGTCGTCGCGGACCCGGACCCCGCTCTGGGCGCCCGCCGGTTCGATCCGGCGCGGGACACCCGGGCCACCGTGCGCACGGTCTCCGTGCCGGTGCCGCCGCACATCGCCGGTCCGGTCCTCACCGACGTGCCCGCGGCCTTCCACGCCGGCACCGACGACATCCTGCTCGCCGCCCTGGGACTGGCCGTGGCCCGGTGGCGGGCCGCTCGTGGCACGCTGGCACCGACGACCGTGGTCGGCATCGAGGCCCACGGCCGGGAACAGCACATCGTGCCCGGCGCGGACCTGTCCCGCACGGTCGGCTGGTTCACCACCCAGTACCCCGTACGACTCGACGCCGCCGGCCTCGACCTCGATTCCCGCCCCGACGGTACGGCGTCGGCCATGGTCAAGCGGGTCAAGGAGCACCTGCGCGCGATCCCCGATCGCGGCATCGGATACGGGCTGCTGCGCTTCCTCGACGGCGACGGCGACGGGGGCGGTGCTGGCCTGAGCCAGTTCTCCGAGCCGCAGATCCTGTTCAACTACCTGGGCCGCGTCGAGCCCGAGCAGGACGACCCGCTCGGCTTCGCCGCGATCTCCTTCGGCGGGATCGCGCCGGCCGCCGACCCCGGGCTTCCCGCGGCCGCCGCGCTGGCCCTGCACGTCGTCGCCCGCGACGGTGCGGACGGCCCCGGGCTGGCGATGCGCCTGCAGTTCCCCTCAGCGCTGTTCACCGACGACGAGGTCACCGAGCTGGCCGACCTCTGGACCGAGGCGCTCGGCGTGATCGCCGACGGTGTCCGCCGCGGCGCCACGGGCGGGCGGACCCCGTCGGACCTCCCGCTGGTGCGGGCGAAGCAGGCCGATGTCGACCGCTGGGAGGCCCGCTACCCGGGACTCGTCGACGTCCTGCCCCTGTCCCCGCTGCAGGAAGGCATGCTGTTCCACGCTCGGTTCGACGCCGACGCGGTCGACTTCTACGCGGTCCAACTCGTCGTCGACCTCCAGGGGCCGCTCGACCCCACCCGGCTGCGGACCGCTGCCCGGGACCTGCTGGTCCGCCATCCCGTCCTGCGGACCGCCTTCCCGGACGGCGGCGGCGAGCCGGTTCAGGTCGTGCTGGACGACGTCGAGCCCATCCTCACCGTCCTCGACCTCACCCGGCCTGACTCCACCCGGTCCGACTCCACCCGGCCTGATTCCACGACGGCACTCGAGCGCTTTCTTCAGGCCGACCGGAGCACCGGGTTCGACCTGGAGGCGCCGCCGTTGCTGCGCCTCACGCTGATCCGGCTGGGACCGGACGACCATCGACTCGTCGTGACCAACCATCACCTCGTCCTCGACGGCTGGTCCACGCCCCTGGTCGTCCGCGACCTGTTCGCCTGCTACGAGCTGGGCGAAGCCGGCGCCGCCGGCGCGCGGCCGCGTCCCTACCGGGACTTCCTGGCCTGGCTCGCCCGGCGCGACCGCGCCGAGTCGCTCGCCGCCTGGTCAACCGTCCTTGGCGGGGTGGACGAACCCACCCTGCTGGCCGGGCCGGACCTCCGTGACAGCGCCGTCCTGCCCGCGGAGGTCGTCGACGCCATCCCGGCCGATCTCGCCGGGCAGCTCGCGCGGACCGCTCGTGATCACGGCGTCACCCTCAACACCCTGCTCGCCGCCGCCTGGGGCCTGGTTCTCGGCCGGCTGACCGGCCGGGACGACGTGATCTTCGGCATGACCGTCTCGGGCCGGCCGCCCGAGATCGCCGGCGTGGAGTCCATGGTCGGCCTGTTCATCAACACGGTTCCCGTCCGGGTGCGATGGTCGCCCGCCGAGACCGCCCACACACTGCTCGAACGGCTCCACGACGCGCAGGCAGCGGTGCTCGATCACCAGTACCTGGGCCTCAACGAGGTCCAGGGCGTCACCGGCGTCCCCAGCGGGCGCCTGTTCGACACCCTCATGGTGTTCGAGACGTTCCCGCTCGACACCGCGGGCCTGCTCGACGCCGACCGTTCCGGCGGACTGACCGCCGAGGTCGGCTGGTCACGCGGCTACACCCACTATCCGATCACGATCATGCTGATGCCGGACGACGACGTGCTCCGCATCAAGGTCGAGTACCGGACGGACCTGTTCACCAGCACCGAGGCCCGGACGATGCTGCGCCGCGTCCTCGACGTGCTCACCACCCTTTCTTCCCATTCCGATGTCCCGCTTTCTCGGGTGGATGTTCTTTCGGCGGACGAGCGTCGGATGCTGGTGGAGGAATGGAGCGGTCGGGGTCCGCGTTCCGGGTTGGATTCCGCTTCCGCAGCGGCTTTGGTGACTGCGGATGGGGATCGGGTCCATTCCGGTTCTGGGGTTTCGGTGGTGGATGTGTGGGATGGGTTGGTGGCGGG
>NZ_JAMPTM010000400.1 GCF_025403375.1 Frankia gtarii | reverse complement strand
CCGCCCGCCCGCCCGCACCAGGCGGCGGGCCGTCGACCGGGCCGCCGTCGACGCCGTACTGCGGCGGGGTCGTCCGACCCCGCGGATCGGCGTCACCCGGGCGGCCGGGCCGTCCCGTTCGTTGCCCGTCGGCCGGATTGCCTGGTCCGCCGGTGGCGGCCTGTCGCGACCGCTCGACCACGTGCCGGCCCGTGTTCCCGGCGGGGGTACCCGGCCGTGCCTGCGGCCCGCCGGGCTCGCCTGTCCCGCGTCGCCCGCCGGCCGGCGGGACCAGAGCCCTGCGCACGGGGGTCTCCGCGGCGGGCGGGGCCGGGCGGTCGCCACGACCCTGCGGGCGGCTTCGGCCGTACGGATCGTCTCCAGCGCCGCCCCCGGGCCCGAATCCGCCGCCGTCTGCGGGGAGATGGGACCCGGTCGACGGGCCGGCGGGGTCGTAAAGTCCGGTGTCCGCCCCGTGGCCCGCCGCGGGCGGCCGGCCGCGGTAACCGCCAGGAGCAGGCGGACCGCCGTAACCGCCCGAAGCGGGCTGACCGCCATAGCCATCGGCAGCGGGCTGACCGCCGTAATCGTCGGGAGCGGGCCGACCGCCGTAACCTTCGGCCGCAGCCGGGCGGGGTGCTGGATCCGCCTGAGAGTTGGGCCCGCGCGGCGGAGGGTTCCCCCCGGGCCGGCGGTAGGCGGGCTCGCGGTGGTCGTCATCCCAATCGGCCCGTCGCGCACCGTCCGTCACCAGACGACCTCCGATCCCGAGCCCCGCGCGCATTCGTTCGTCCCACCGGTGTACCACGGAGTTGCCGACATCTAGCGCGCGCCTAGTTGACAACAGCCCGTCAGGGGCATAGGGGCCGGGTCGGATACCACCGACCTGCGGCGGTATCCTCCCATGGCGCATCGGGCGCCTGACTGGGGGGACCGTCGATGAAGGGCTTCAAGCAGTTCCTGATGCGAGGGAACGTAGTCGACCTCGCGGTCGCCGTGGTGATCGGCACCGCCTTCACCGCCGTGGTGACGTCCCTGGTGAAGACCATCTTCACCCCGCTGATCGCGTCGATCTTCGGCAAGCCGGACTTCTCGGCCCTCACGTTCACGCTGAACGGCAGCGTGTTTCGATACGGCGAGTTCATCAACAGTGTCGTCGCCTTCCTCTCCGTGGCGACTGTGATCTACTTCGTCGTGGTGCTCCCGCTGAAGACCATCAACGATCGGCGCGCCCGCGGCCAGGTCCCGCCCGAGGAGGACCTTGTGCTGACCGATGAGGCACGCCTGCTTACCGAGATTCGTGATCTACTGGCGGAACGTCGTCCCACCTCCTGACCCGGTCGGCTGACCTGGTCGCCCCCGGAGGGACCCCGGCTCCGGTCCGTCCTGTCGATCGCTTACCCGAACGTTGGTTGGCATTCAGGAATCGCTCAGGCTCGCAAGGGAAAGTGCCTACCATGACACCGCGTCTCCCCTTCAGCAGCGGCGCCGAGGACGCTCAGGCGGACAGCGGCCGGGAGGAGTCCGGCGCCGGGCACGACTCGCCGTCCCCCTGGGCCCCACCCGCCGAAGGCACATTCGGGTCCCAGGCAGAACAGCCTCACCCGACCGGCCCCGGCAGCTCCTCACCCGACCGTTCCGTGGCACCGCCCCCCGGGGCGCCCTACGGCGCTCCCCCGCCGGTCCATCCGTCTGTCAGTCCCGGCCAGACGGCGCCGTTCAACACCGGCGGGTTCGCGGCCGGGCCCTGGGGCCCGCCCAACCCGAGTCCGGGCCAGGGCGGCCCAGGGCAGAATGCGTTCAGGGCTGATGCCGGTCCCGGCCCAGCGGGCGATCCGTACGGCTCGGGCGGCCCGGGAGTCGGCGGCCAGGGCAGGTCGGGCGGTTCGGGTCTGCCGCCCGGTCCGCCACCGGAGGGCCAGACGTGGGGCACTCAGTGGGGCAACCAGTGGGGCGCTCCCGGTGGGGGCATTCCACCTACCGCGTACGACATCCACGGCGATCGGCCGGCGACGGCCTCCCCGCTGCCCTGGCGTAGGCGCCGGCTGGTGGCCGCAGGGCTCGCCATCGCCCTCGTCTCCGCTGGCATCGGGGGCGGCGTCGGTGCCCTGGTCGCAGACAACGACAGCGGGAACCCGGTCGTGACCACCGCCGGGCTCGAGCGTAGCAGTGTCAGCTCCGGCGGGACGTCGCCGGCGGCCTCCGGCACCGTCGCCGCGGCGGCGCAGAAGATCCTTCCCAGCGTCGTCACGATCGCCGAGGAGTCGAGCAGCGAGGCGGGCACCGGTTCCGGGACGATCATCCGGTCGGACGGCCACATCCTGACGAACAACCATGTCGTGTCGGGAGCCTCCGACGGCGGCACGCTCACGGTGACCCTGCAGGACGGCCGCACCTTCGACGCGCAGGTCGTGGGGACCGACCCCAGTTCCGACCTCGCCATCATCAAGATCAACGCTTCGGGGCTGACCGCGGCGACCTTTGGCAACTCCGACACCTTGAACATCGGTGAGCTGGTGGTGGCGGTCGGCAGTCCGCTCGGCCTGAACGGCACGGTGACCTCCGGCATCGTCAGCGCCGTGCACCGCCCGGTCCGTACCGGCGACTCGACCGTGCAGGACCAGCAGAACACCGTCCTTGACGCGATCCAGACCGATGCGCCGATCAACCCGGGTAACTCCGGCGGCCCGCTGGTCAACAGCCGAGGCGAGATCATCGGCGTGAACAGTGCGATCGCGACCGTCGGCGGCGGCGGGGGCAGTCCGTTCGGCGGCAGCCAGCAGTCCGGCAACATCGGCGTCGGCTTCGCGATCCCCGGCAACTACGCCGAGTCGGTGGCCACCCAGCTGATCACCACCGGCCGCGCACGGCATCCCTATCTGGGCGTATCCGCCTCGACCGCAGCGGAGAACACGCGCTCGACCGCGTCCAGCGGAACCGGCGCGCAGATCCGGTCGATGGTCGCCGGCGGCCCCGCCGAAGGCGCCGGCCTGCGCACCGGCGACGTGATCACCAAGGTCGGCGACCGAGCCGTCAGCGACGTCGACTCCCTGATCGCGGCGGTGCGCTCGCACGCCATCGGAGACGAGGTCCAGGTGACCTACACCCGCAACGGCCAGAACGGCACCGTGAAGACGCGGCTCGCCCTGCAGCCGCCTACCTCCTGATCACAGCTCTGATCGCGCTCTGTTCCAGGCTCCGCCCAGCGTCCTGATCGCCGTCGTCGTACCACTTCGGAACCGACATACCGACCGCGCAATAATCGTGGGGTAATCCTGCGGACGGTCGCGAATGGCCGAGCCGGTGCGGAAGGCCCGCTGGGACCGATCGGTCGCGAAATTCGAAGCAAGCCGGTCTACGGGCTATTCGCCGCCCATCTTTCTAACTAGTCCTCCGACGGGACATGGCCACATCGCCCGCGCACCACCCCGAAGCAAAGTAACCACAAGTAGGCGAAAGTGATCAAAGCGCTACGGGCGCGCGGGTCAAGCGATTCCGACTGTCGAATCGACGACAACAAAATCCTCACAACGTTCACCCGTTAGCGCGGCCTGCCTCCTAGCATTGGATCCACCATCCGTTCCGGGTCCGCCGCTAGTCGACCGGGGAGTAGCTAAAGTATGGACGACGACGCGGACCTTGCGGCCCGTGTCCGACGTGGTGATCGGCAGGCGTTCGACGACCTGTACGACCTCTACGCGGATGATGTCTTCTCCATGTGCCTGCTGATTCTGGGTGATCCCACGGTGGCCCGGGCCGCCGCCGGCACGGCGTTCGCCCTGGTCGCCCGTACCCGTCTCAACCCACTGAGCGACCCGGCCCGGCTGCGTTCCTGGCTGCTGGAACTCGCCCGCGGCAGCGCCCTGGCCTGGTCGGGATCTCCGCAGGCCCGCAGCATCCCGGTGCCACACGGTGTACCGCCCGAGGAACTCCTGGTCGGCGCCGTGGTGCCGGCACCCGCCAGTCTGCGGGTGGGTCTCGCCCGCACCTTCGACCGAGCCGCCGCCGTCGCGGAGGCCGCTGCCGCCAGCCGCCGAGCTGCCATGCCAGCCGCACCCGTGGTCCCTGCGCCAGCCCAGAAGATCAGCCTCGTCAAGGCACCGGCCGAGCCCGCCGTTCCCTTCCCGTCCGACGCCGCGGAGACGCTGATCGCCCCCGCCATCGCGCGTTCGCTGCCGCTGATGCGGATGGACGCCGAGGCCGAAGCCGCCGACGCCGTTTCCATATCCGGCCGCCGGGTCCTGGCGTGGTACAGCCGGCCGGCGATGGCCGCCGCGGCGGCGGCGGTCGTCGTCGCCGCGGTCGGTCTCACCGCGGCGATGAACTGGCCATCGTCCAATCCCCGCCTGTTGGCGGAGAACGGCGTGGCGGTGGTGAGTCCGCAGCGGAGCCTCGACACGATTCGCCCCGCCACGGCGCCCGCCGCCCCCAGCGGCGACAC
>NZ_JAMPTM010000003.1 GCF_025403375.1 Frankia gtarii | reverse complement strand
GGGTTCGGCGGGGGCACCGGCTTCGGCGGCGGCACCGGCTTCGGCGGACGGGCCGCGGGATGACACCGACCGACCCCACATCCACCGAACCCACATCGAACGAACCCGCACCGAACGAACCCGCACCGAACGAACCCGGGACCGGCGCAGCGGTCATCGAGCTGACAAACGTCCGCAAGACCTACCGATCGGGGCTGTTCGAGGTGGCGGCCCTGCGCGGGGTCGGCCTGTCCATCCAGGAAGGTGAATATGTGGCGATCACGGGCCCGTCCGGGTCCGGTAAGTCGACGCTGATGCACATTCTCGGCTGCCTCGACGTCCCGACATCTGGCCTGTACCGGCTGGCCGGCGAGGATGTCGGCGGCATGTCGGAGGACCAGCTCGCCGAGGTGCGCAACCGGCGGATCGGGTTCGTGTTCCAGCAGTTCAACCTGCTCTCCTCGATGACGGCCTGGCGCAACGTGGAGCTTCCCCTCTGCTACGCCGGGGGTCCGCGGGCGCAACGCCGGCAGCGGGCCATCGACGCCCTGGCCGACGTGGGGCTCGCCGACCGGGTCGAGCACCGCCCGGCGGAACTGTCCGGCGGCCAGCAGCAGCGGGTAGCGGTGGCCCGGGCGCTGGTCACCAACCCGTCGTTGATCCTCGCCGACGAACCGACGGGCAACCTCGACTCGGCGTCCACCGCGGATGTTCTGGGCCTGTTCCGCCGCCTGCACGACGCCGGCCGGACGATCATCCTGATCACCCACGAGGCCGAGGTCGCCGCCGCGGCAGACCGCATCCTGCAGGTTCGTGACGGCGTGGTCACGGCGGATTCGGGTCCGGCCGCCCGCGCGCTGCGGACGGTGCGCGCGTGAGCTGGGCGGAGATCATTCGGACCGGGCTCGAAGCAGTCCGTTCGCACCGCCTGCGGTCCGGGCTGACGATGCTCGGCATCCTCATCGGCGTCGCCGCGGTCATCCTCACCGTCGGGCTCGGCGAGGGGGCCCAGGACAAGGTGCGGGGCCAGATCAACGCGCTGGGCAGCCACCTGCTGATCGTCGCGCCGGGCAGCACGACGACGAACGGGGTACGCGGCGGCTTCGGCAGCGCGTCGACCCTGACCCGTGCCGACGCCGACGCCCTGGCCTCGCACGTCGTCGCCCCCGACATCCGGGCGGTCGCCCCGACGACGTCCCGGTCCGCGGCGCTGACCGCCGGCAGCTCCTCGTGGACGACCTCCGTCGTCGGCACCATGCCCGACTGGCTGTCGGTGCGCGCCCGCGCGATCGGCACCGGAAGGTTCATCAGCGGCGAGGACGTCGCCAGCCACGCGGCCGTCACGGTGCTGGCCGCGACCACCGCCGAGGAGCTCTTCGGCGCACGCGACCCGGTGGGGCAGTCCGTGACCGTCTCGGGGGTACCGATGACGGTCATCGGCACGCTGACCGCCGCTGGCTCGTCCGCCAGCACCAACGAGGACGACCAGGCCATCGTGCCGATCACCACCGCCGCCGACCGGATCACCGGCGGCGCGAGCCGGGACTCCGTCCAGAACATCTACCTGGAGGCGACCTCCGGCCACACCCTGTCCGCCGCCTACCAGGAGGCCGACTACGAGCTGCTGGCCCGGCACCGGATCACGACGCCGACCGCGGCCGACTTCTCCATCACCAGCCAGCAGTCGATTCTGTCCACCGCGACCTCGGTCGACCGGACCCTGACGGTGCTCCTCGCCGGCGTCGCCGGGATCTCCCTGCTGGTCGGGGGCATCGGCGTCATGAACATCATGCTCGTCTCGGTGACCGAACGGATCCGCGAGATCGGCCTGCGCAAGGCGCTCGGCGCCTCACCGCGGGTGATCCGGCGGCAGTTCCTCGTCGAGGCGTCCGTGCTGGGTCTCGCCGGCGGCCTGCTCGGCACCGCCCTCGGCCTCGCCGGGGCCGCCATCCTGCCGAGCCTGATCTCCGATCCGATCTCGATCTCCCCGGCTGCCACCGTCGGCTCCATCGTCATCGCGGTCGCGATCGGGGTGGTGTTCGGCGTGTATCCCGCGACGAGGGCGGCCCGGCTCGCGCCGATCGAGGCCCTGCGCAGTGACTGACACCGGCCGCATTCGAATGCCTCGTCCCCGCCCGGGTGGGAAAACCCGGGCTGTCCGACAGGAGCGACGAATCCGATGACCACTGCCAATCCGGTCGACCCGTCTCGATCGAGCGAGTCCCCCCTGCATCGCCGCGCCCTGGCCGCGGGGCCGATCCTCGGCGCCGCGGTCGCGATGATTGTCACCGTCAGCGCGTGCGGTTCCGGCAGTTCCGGCGGATCCATGGCCGCGGCCGCGGCGGCGAGTACGCCGAGTCAGGCCGCCGGCTTCGGCCAGGGCCAGGGAGCCCGGCCGGGGACCATCGGCACCATCGCCGCGGTCACCGCGACGAACGTCGAGGTCCAGAATCCCGCCAGCGGTCAGGTCACCGTCACCTGGGCGCCGAGCACCACATTCGTCAGGACCACCACTGCCGACGCGTCCGCCGTCGCGGTCGGCGACTGCGTGACCGTTACCGGCGGCAGCCCCGGCAGCACGTTCACCGCCCAGACCGTGACCGTCAGCCAGCCGGTGTCCGGCAGCTGCACGGCGGGCTTCGGCCGCGGCTTCGGTGGGGCCGGCGGGTTCCCGGGCGGCGTCCGGCCGTCCGGCGCGCCGACCGCCCGCCCGCCCGACCGTTCGACCGTTCGACCGAACGGGCAGGGCCGGCTCAACGGGCAGGGCCGCCCGAACGGCGGTCGGTTCGCGGTGGTCACCGGGTCGGTGACGAAAATGGCGGGCACGACCATCACCGTCCAGGGCCCGCAGCGGCCCGGCGCCGGCGCGTCGGCCTCGGCGGCGCCCGCCGCCACCGCGTCGCCCGGCACAACCGTCACCTCGACGGTGACCCTCGGCTCGTCGACCACCGTCGAGAAGACGAGCAGCGCCACCTCGGCAGCCCTGGCCGTCGGTGAATGCCTGACCGCCACCGGAAAGGCCGATGACACCGGCGCCGTGTCCGCCACGTCCATCAGCGTCCGCCCGGCCGGCAAGCAGGGATGCACCGGCGGGTTCGGCGGCCGGGGCTTCGGCGGCCAGGGCTCCGGCCGTCAGGACTCGGGTGGCGGCATGGCCAATGGGTGAACGATTCAACCGGGTGCTGGCCCGGACCGGTCGGCGTGGCGCCCGCACCTGGATCGTGATCGGCGTCGTCGCCGTGGTCGTCGTCGGCGCCGGCTCGGCGACGCTCGCGGCGACCGGGTCTTCCGGTCCGGAGTACCGCACCGCCACGGCCGTGCGGGCCGCCGTCGCGCAGACACTCGACTCGACCGGCGTCGTCTCGCCCTCGAGCCAGGCGAGCGTGACCTTCCCCGTCTCGGGAACGGTCGCGAGTGTCGCCGTCACCCCAGGTGAGCATGTTGACGCCGGGCAGACGCTGGCGACCCTCGACCCCGCCGCACTGTCGGCTGCCGTCGACTCGGCCGCGGCCACCCTCGCCACCGCCCAAGCGAAACTGAGCTCCGACAAGGCCAGCGAAAGCGGCCTCGGATCCGGCACGGCGTCGGGCTCCACGGTCTCCTACTCGGACGGCCCGGCGACAATCGAACCGATCTCACTCGCCACCGGCGGCGCCCGGCCCGCCAGCCGGACATCGCCCAGCTCGACGCCATCCAGCTCGACGGCATCCGGCTCGACGCCGTCCGGGAACGGCGGAGGCGTCACCGCCGCGCGCGCCGCCGTCACCAAGGCGCAGAAGGCCCTGATCGCCGCGCAGCACGCCGCCGACACCGACCTCGCCGTCGCCACGACAGACCTCGGTCAGGAGCGCACTACCTGCGCGGCGTACGTCAACGGCGCGCCGGCGGCCGGCACGGCCACACCATCGGCAACCGACGGATCGCCCCCCGGCCCGGCCGGATCCCCGCCGGGAGACGCGGGCCGATCGCGCGCGGCTCACACCGCGCCGCCGGCCCCCAACGCCCCGGCGGCCCAAGCCGCCCCGCCGACGCCGAGCTCTCCCACGCCGGCAACATCGGCGCCGGCACCCTCGGCACCGGCAACATCGGCACCGGCATCTTCCGCACCGAGCGTGGGCCAGACTCCTAACGCGGGCGCGTCCGCCACGGCGGGTGCCGCGCCGGCCTCGTCCACGTTGGGGCTGCGGGTGATCGAGGCCGCCCAGTGGTCGGACACGCGGCCCGGGACGTCGAGCGTGGCCGCCTGCTCGACGCTGCTGACCACCGTGCTCACCGACCAGCAGCTCGTGTCGACCGGCCAGGGGGTGGTGACCCAGGACGAGACGACCCTCGGTAACGCGCTCGAAGCCCTCATCGCCCTCTCGCCGACCTCTGGCGATTCCGGGACGACCCCGCCCGCAGACGGACCGACCGCGGCGGGCACAACCCCCGGCCGGCAGGCCGCGGGAACGGCAACCACGGGTGGCACGAACGGCACGGGTGACACGGCCCGCTCGGGTGGCGCGAACGGCACAGGTGACACGAGCGGCTCGGCCGGCTCCGGTGGCACGGGTGGCTCTCGGTCGGGTCGGTCCGGCGGGTCCGGTGGCACTGACGGCGCGTCCGGCTCGGCACGGTCCGGCGGGGCGGCGTCCTCGACGCGCGGCGGCGCCCGGAGCACGCCGGCCTCCCCCGCGCAGATCGCCGCCGACCAGGCCATGGTGGACGCGGCGCAGGCGGCGTTGACCCAGGCCAAGGACGAGCTGGTCCAGGCCACTCTGGTCAGCCCGCTGGCTGGCACGGTCGGGGCGGTCGGTCTGACCGTCGGCGAGTCGGTGCAGGCCGCCTCCGCGCCGTCGACGGGCTCCGGCATCACCGTGATCGGCACCGGGACCTCCTATGAGGTCGAGACGTCCGTGACCGACACCGACCTGGCGAGGGTGCAGGTCGGTCAGGCCGCGTCGGCGGTCGTCGACGGCTCGACCACGGCCCTGGCCGGCAAGGTCGTCGGCATCGGGTTGCTGCCGACGTCGTCGCTGTCGAGTGGCTCGAGCGGCAGCGGATCGGGGTCGTCGAGCTCGGTGAACTATCCGGTGACGATCTCCCTCAGCCGGGCGGGCCAGCAGATCTTCTCCGGTTCGGACGCCGATGTCTCCATCGTGATCGCTCAGGCGGCCGACGCTGTCGCCGTGCCAAGCTCTGCGCTGCGTTCGCTGGGCCAGATACACACCGTGGCGGTGGTACGCGGCGGCAAGGCGACGACCACGGTTGTCGCCGTCGGAGCGGCCGGAAGCACCCTGACGCAGATCACGTCGGGTCTGAAGGTCGGCGACCGGGTGGTGCTCGCCGACCTGTCGTCCCCGCTACCCAGCTCCGGCAGCACCACGAACAGTCGCGGCGGCCTCGGGGGTGCATTCGGCGGTGGCGGCCTCGGCGCAGGCGGCCTGGGCGGTGGCCGGGCAGGCGGGCTGACCGGTGGCCGGGCGGGCGGTCTCGGCGGCGGCCGGGCGGGCTGATCACCCGCCCCGCATGCCGGGGCCGAGACGGCGACGGCCGGGCCGGTCGCGAGGGTGACCTCGCGGCCGACCCGGCCGTGGGTGCCGGTCGCCGTCCAGGTCCGGACGGCGAGCCCGGCGGATGATCCGGGGAGGGATCAGGCCGCGCCGGGAACGGTGGCGTTCTTCTCCTTGAAGCCGAAGCCGTCACTGGACGCGTCCCGCTGGAAGGCGGCGAAGGCGTTCTCGTCGGCGTCGATGTCCGCCTGCGTCGCGGTGCCGCTCTTCAGCTTGCCGGTCAGGCTGCTGAACTTGTCGCTGATCGACTGCACCGAGTTGCACAGCGTCGGGTTGGCCAGCGCGAACCGCTTGGCCACCTTGAGCTCGTGGACCGTGAACGCCCCGGCCACCGCGGCCTTGGCGAAGCTCCGTGTCCGCTTCGGCGCGCCCTTGGCGAAGGCGCCGTTCTTCGTCGGCTTGTAGACGTAGCGGTGGAAGGCGCCGAGGGCGAGGCCGGAATGCAGCGCGAACCGCGTCTTCGCGAAAACCTTGGTGTTCCCCGAGGTCGGGCAGGCACCGGCGTACTCGGAGTCGGTGTCGGAGCCCGCCGAGCTCGACGCACGGACGCCGTTCTTCCCGGAGCCGCCCGATGAGCCGCCGCACGCACCGAGCAGTGTGACTGAAAGTAGCACTACGATCACAGCAGCCGCGTACCGCGTGGTCCGGGCGGTCGGCCTAGCGATTGTCGAAAACATCCACCACCAACTTCGTGCGGGCATTCGCCTCGGTCAACGATCTACAGCGCCGCGGGGACGCGGAGCCACAGTAGCGATCGCCGTGCCTCACGGTACTGTCACGCGCTCCGATACCGTCCCTCAACGTGGGCAGCTCCTGACATCCGAACGCGAGATCGCAGCCGATCAGATGACGGACGGTGGCTCGCCTGGCCGTGGGCGGGCTTGGGCCGCCCACTGCTGCCATTGCGGTACGGGTCGGCTGTTCGAATTCGGAATGCGATACTGACCCGGGGATCGACAGAAAACGGGGGCCGTCGATGAATGGGCAAGATTTTGTGGCCGTCGCCGTCGCGCTCCTGGTTCCCCTCGCGACCGCCTTCGCCGGCGTGCTCACCGTGGTCGTCCAGGACTGGCGTCAGCGCAAATCACGGGCGGACCGCCGCCGAATGGCCCTCGAAGACGCTACCCGCCAGGTGGCCTTCGTAACGGATTGGTGGACCGCACGGCAGCTCCTGCCAGCCACCCCCGAATCCTTACAGGAGGCGGCTGCGGTCGCGCAGAGCTGGCTGAACGAGGCATCCGCACGGGTAGACGCCGCGGACGAGCTTCCGGCCGTCCAGCGCGGCAGGCTCCTGCTGCTTTACCGTTTCCAGAAAAGGCTCGCGAAGGCCATCCGGATCGTTTTCTTCGCCGTATTGGGCGTCATGGCCTGGGCGAGTTACAGTCTGGTCAGTACCATTCTCGAGGACGGCGGCGACCTCGGCGCGCAGGTGGTGTCCCTGGTCGCGCTCGGGGTGGTCGCACTTTTGCTGCGCTTCTGGGCCGTCTCCGCCGATTCCACCTCCCCGGACCCCGTCCCACCAGCCTGACCGGTCGTCACGTGACGACCGGTCGGCGGTCGGAATCGTGGCGCTTTCCTCGCCGGGACGGCACGCACACCGGCCGGACGGATCGTCTGGGAAGTCCCGGACGCCACCGGCTCAGGACGCTAGGGAAGCGTCGTCAGGCCGCCCTCGACCATGAACGTCATTCCGGTGAGATAGCTCCCGTCGGGCCCGGCGAGGAAGACCGCCACCCGCGCGCAGTCCCTGGGAACGCCCCAGCGCCGCAGCGGGATCTGCGCCTCGGCCGCCTCTCGTGCGCCGGGATGATCGGCGAAGACGCCCTCGGCGGCGTCGGTGAGGATGACCGGGTTGAGGACGTTCACCGTGATCCCGTGCTGCCCCCAGCCGTTGGACGCCGTCCGGCTCAGCGCGCGGATCGCCTCCTTGTTGGAGTTGTAGGAGGCCGACTCCGCATTGCACATGATGCCGCGCCGGGACCCGAAGTTCAGGATCCGCCCGCCACCCGCGGCCTTCATGTGCGGGAAGACCGCCTGCATGGACCTGAGCGTCGCCTTGACGCCCGTCTCGAAGTTCCAGTCCCACTCGGCCTCGTCGACGTTCTCCAGGTTCGTCGGTTCGCTGGAGGCGCGCGGCCTGTCGCGGGTGCCGAAGCTCTGCGCGTTGTTGACGAGGATGTCCACACCGCCGTACTCGGCCACGGTGCGGTCGACCATCTCGCGGATGTTCTGCGCCACGCCGACATCGCAGGTGACCCCCAGCGCGTCACCGCCTCGGGAGTGGATGCCGTCGACCACCTCGCTGACGGTGCTGGCGGTCCGGGAGGCGACGACGACGCGAGCTCCCTCCAGCGCGTACTCCTCCGCGATCGCCCGGCCGATACCCCGGCCCGCGCCGGTGACGATGGCGACCTTGCCGTCTAACACGCCCATGCAGTCCTCCTCGATCGGTCGTCGCCGGTAGGGGCCCCGCCGCCGACCGGCGACGCGGGCCCGCCCAGGCGAGGGCGCCGTCTCGATGCGCGCCCACGGCCCATGTCTACTCGGGTACCTGAGCGACGCGCCCCTTCACTGTTCGGGTGCCGCGCCGGTGGAGCGGGTGCGCGCCCGCAGGTGCGGGTGGATCCCCGGGTCCAGGTGCAGCGTCTCGGCCACTCGGATCAGCAGGTCGACGAGCGCGTGGCGGTCGTCCGGGACCAGGTCGCGGGCGATCTCCGCCTCCATCGGCGGGATCAGCGCGGCAACCCGGTCCACCAGCTCCGCGCCGGCCGGGGTGAGCCGGATCTCGAAGGCCCGCCGGTCCTGCGCGCTGCGATGCCGGCGCACCCAGCCGGCCGCCTCCATCTCGTCGATCAGCCCGACCATGTTGTTGCGGTGCATGCCGAGCGCATCGGCGAGCTGCTGCTGGGTGCGGGTCGACGTCCCGGTCAGGTTGCTGAGGACGCCGAATGCCCGTGGCGAGACGCCCAGCGGGGCCAGTCGATCGGCGAACAGCTGCGCGGCGCGGGCGCCGACCTGGGACAGCAGGAACGGCAGGGACGCGGCGTAGGGCGTCGCCGGGATCTCGCTCACGAGCCCCAAGTCTAGTATCAACAGTGATTGTCATCTAAGGTGACAATCACTTGGAAGGCGTTGTTGGCGTGAGGCGAGGAACGGGGTTGGTCGAGATGAAGATCGCGGTCGTGGGTGCCACGGGGCGGACCGGAGCTCTGGTCGTCGAGCAGGCACTGGCCCGCGGCCACCGGGTGACAGCGGTGGCCCGCCGACCCGAGGCGGTGACGACCCGCCACGACAACCTGGAGGTCGCCCGGGCGGACGTGCTCGCCGGCGGGGACCAGCTGGCCTCGGCGTTCGCCGGCGCCGAGGCCGTCGTCTCGGGGCTGGGCGCCGAAGCCGGCCGGAAGCCGACGACGGTCTACTCCATCGGCACCCGCAACATGCTGACGGCCATGCGAGTCGGCGGGATCGGCACCATCGCCGTGATCTCCGCGACGCCGGCGGGGCCACGCGGCGAGCTGCCCTTCGTGCAACGGAGGGTGATGATGCCCGTGCTCGACCGTTTCTTCGGCCAGGCCTACGCCGACATGCGGCGCATGGAGGAGATCCTGCGGGCCAGCGACGCCGACTGGATCTCGGTGCGTCCCCCGCGACTGCTCGCCCGGCCCGCGACCGGCGCCTACCGCCTCGCCGCCGAGGCGCCGCTGCCGAAGGCGCGCAGCATCACCTACCCTGACCTGGCGACAGCGCTTCTGGACGTCCTCGACCGCCACGACCTCCACCGCAAGGCGGTCACCGTCGCGCAGTGACGCCGCACCCGGTGGCGGTCCACTGTCGGGTGTGGACCAGCGTGGTCTCTGACAGCGCGGGGTGATAGCCCTGGTGAGTCCCTGTTAGCGTTTTGCCCATGCTGCCCGCGGAGCTGCAGAGAGTCGATCGGAGTCAGCTGCGCGCTGCCGTGGGTGACACCACCTTTCAGCGAGGGGCGCAGTACGCCAGGCAGGGCGCCGTGGCCGACATGTCGTGGAGGCCGGCCGGAAACGCGCTTTACGGCACGGTGGCGGGAAGCCACGGAGAGCGTTATGTGACTACCGTGTATTTCACCGGTCCGGGCGCCGAGGAGTCGTGGTGGTTCGATGACGCCCAGTGCACCTGCCCGGTGGGCGTCGACTGCAAGCACGCCGTCGCGCTTGTGCTGGCGGCGGCGAGCCGGGCCGCCGGTGACGGCCCGGCTCGCCGGAGTGCCGTCGCGCCGAAAGGCTGGGCCTCGTCCCTGTCGGCGCTGCTCGGCGACCAGTCGGTCGAGGACGAGCCGCGGGGTGCGACGCCGCTCGCCATCGAGCTGACGCTTTCTGCCGAGATATCGGCGGGCCGGTCGAAACGCGGGCCCGGCGGGCCGTCGTTGAGCGTGCGCGCGGCTGGTGAAACCCGGGAAGACCACCTGGGTCAACGCACTCTCCTGGTCGAAGCTGAGTTCACCCTACGGGCACTACCAGCGCGACGGCTACTTCGCGACGCACGTGCGGATTCTGCGAGAAATGTACGCCGTCTACCTTTCCGGAAAAGAGGACACGGCCGCCTATTCCTACGGCGACGACAAGTACCTCGATCTCGGCGCGTTCGCGAGCCCCCGGTTGTGGCCGCTGCTTGACGAGGCCACCGCAGCCGGTGTGCGGTTGGTGCATGGACGCAAACGGCTTGGCGACATCGAGAGATATGGTTCGGCAGAGCTGTGCCTTGATGTTACTCGCAGTGGGACGTCAACGGCGCTCACCGTGAGTCCCCTGCTGCGCATGACCGACCCGGATGAGGCCGTGGCGCCGTTCGCGTTCATCGGCGATCACGGTGTCGTCGGTATCGATCGGGCAGAGATCCAGGCCACGGATCATCACGAGGACTGGCACATCCGGCTGGCTCGGTTGAGCGCTCCCGCGCCACTGGAACTGATCCAGATGGCGGTGGCGAACAGGAGTCTGCGGATTCCGGCCGCCGACCGGCCGCGCTTCGTCAGCGAGTTCTACCCGGGGCTGCGGCGCGTGGCCCGGATCGTCTCCAGCGACGAGTCCTTCGAGCCCCCGGTGATCGAGCCACCGACGCTTGTCGCGCGGGCCGACTTCGGGCCGGCCCACACCGTCGAGATCACCTGGGAGTGGGACTACGCGGTCGGGGGCACGCGGCTGCGTGCGCCATTGCACGATCACGGCAGTAGCGACAGCAATGGCCACGGTAGCGACCCCGGGTATCGAGACAGAAACGGCGAAGCCGAAATTCTGGCCAATCTGCATCTGCCGACCGGCATCCAGGCGGCGCCCGTCCGGCTCGGCGGTGTCGAGACGATGCGGTTCGCGACGGAGCTGCTCCCGCTCCTCGCGGCCCAGGACGGGATCGCCGTCGAGATCAGTGGACGTCCCGCGGACTACCGCGAGGTCGGAGACCTGCTGCGGATCGAGGTCTCGACCGACGAGGTGCCGGGCGAGTCGGACTGGTTCGATCTCGGTGTCGCCGTCACCCTGGACGGGCGCGAGGTCCCGTTCGCGGCGCTCCTGGTGGCCCTGAGCAGGCAGGAGTCGCACCTGCTGCTCGACGACGGCACCTACTTCAGCCTGGACCGGCCGGACCTGCGGACGCTGCGCGAGCTGATCGAGGAGGCGAAGGCGCTGCAGGACGCCCCCGGCGGGGCGCTGCGCATCAGCCGCTTCCAGGCCGGGCTGTGGGAGGAGCTCACCAGCATCGGCGTGGTCGTCCGCCAGGCGCAGACGTGGCGCCGGCAGGTGGCCGGCCTGCTGGCCATCGACTCCGCCGGCGCGAAGGAGCCGCCGCGGACACTCCAGGCCAGCCTGCGGCCCTATCAGGCGGACGGGTTCCGGTGGCTGAGCTTCCTGTGGGAGTGCCAGCTCGGCGGGATCCTCGCGGACGACATGGGCCTGGGCAAGACGCTGGAGTCGCTGGCGCTCATCTGCCACGCCCGGGAGGCCGACCCGGCGCTGCCGCCGTTCCTCATCGTCGCACCGACGAGCGTCGTGTCGAACTGGGGCACGGAGGCCGCCCGGTTCGCGCCGTCGCTGCGGGTCGCCGTCGTCACCGACACACTGCGGCGCCGCGGCCAGACCCTCACCGAGATCATCGGCGCCGCCGACGTGGTCGTGACGTCCTACACCCTGTTCCGGCTCGACACCGAGGCGTACTGCGCGGCCTCCTGGGCCGGCCTGGTTCTCGATGAGGCACAGACCGTCAAGAACCACCAGTCGAAGGCGTACCAGTGCGCGCGGCTGCTGCCCGCGCCGTTCAAGCTGGCGGTCACCGGAACACCGCTGGAGAACAACGTGATGGAGCTGTGGTCGCTGCTGTCGATCACCGCGCCGGGGCTGTTCCCGAACCGCGCACGGTTCGACGGCTACTACGCCCGCCCGATCGAGCGACAGGGTGACGCCGAGCGTCTCGCGCAGCTTCGGCGCCGGATCCGGCCGCTGCTGGTCCGGCGGACCAAGGACCAGGTCGCCCCCGAGCTCCCCGCCAAGCAGGAGCAGGTCCTGGAGGTCGAGCTGCACGCCCGCCACCGCAGGATCTACCAGACCCACCTGCAGCGCGAACGGCAGAAGGTGCTCGGCCTGATCGACGACATGAACCGCAACCGCTTCACCATCCTGCGGTCGTTGACGGCGCTGCGGCAGCTCAGCCTGCACGCCGGGCTCGTCGACGACGCCCACGACGAGCTTCCCAGCGCCAAGATAGACATCCTGCTCGAGCAGCTGCGGGACGCCGCCGGCGGCGGGCACCGGGCGCTCGTCTTCAGCCAGTTCACCCGGTTCCTCGGCCGGGTGCGGGAGGCACTCGACGCCGACGGCATCGAACACTGCTATCTCGACGGCGCGACCTGCAACCGGGCCGCGGTCGTGCGGCGGTTCAGGGAAGGAAAGGCACCGGTCTTTCTCATCAGTCTGAAGGCCGGCGGCTCGGGCCTGAACCTGACCGAGGCGGACTACTGCTTCCTGCTCGACCCGTGGTGGAACCCCGCCACCGAGGCGCAGGCGGTGGACCGTACCCACCGCATCGGGCAGTCCCGCAACGTCATGGTGTACCGGCTGGTGGCCAAGGACACCATCGAGGAAAAGGTGATGGCGCTCAAGGCGCGCAAGGCCGAGCTGTTCTCCGGCGTCCTGGACAACGGCGAGTTCGTCGACACCACGCTGGATGCCGAGGACATCCGAGCACTGCTCGCCTGATCAGCCCGTCGCCGCCGCAGTCCCGTCACCGCCGCAGTCGCTACCAGCCGCCGTCACGGGGGCCAGCGATGACACGCGGCGGCGAGCCCCACGGCACCGACCAGCCCCACCGTGAGGGGCCGGGGAAGGTGCTGCGAACGGGCCGGACCGGCCGCCCAGACGAGTGCCGTACCTGCCGCGCCGGTGGCGGCGAGCGTGGCGGCGGCCGTCGCGATCGTCGCGATGGCCGAGCCGCGGCCGACCGTTGGGGCGGAGTCCTGGAGCACCAATGCGACGAAGCTGGTGAACGCCCAGATCCCGGCCGAGCAGGCCCGCCGGCTCGCACGGGTCACGAACGGTTCGTCGCCGGCTCGGATCGCGATCCGCAGCCGGACGAGGAGGCTCGCGTACTGGCCCGCGAAGGCGGCGCACGCCGCCACGAAGAAGGCGGCGTGCCACCAGCCCGCGACGCTGAAATGCCGAGGCGTGGGACGTCCCCACTGGGGCGTCGCATGTGGGTCCACCCACCAGGCGTACTGGACGGCGAGGCCGATCGACCCGGCGACCACCGCGATCGGCAGCGACAACCGCAGCGGCGAGATCTCCCCTCCTTCCCGCTCGTGTGACCTCGCGTGCGCGGCCATGGCCGAGTTCCCGGCGACGAGGACCGCGGCAAGGGTCGGCAGCAGGACCGCGTCCCCGACCGTGCCGGCCCGCGAGTCCGGATGCCCGGCCATGCCGCCGTTCCAGGTACCTAGATTCCACATGGTTTGCAGGACCCCGTAGCCGCTGACCGCAGTCACGGCTGCGGCTACGAGGCCCCGCCGCACCGCCGTCGAAAAATACCCGCTCATCGCGCCCCCCGCGAAGATGTGATCGCCATGTCGTCCGGGTACGTCCCGATGCCGGTGGTCTCCTTCCCCTGACGCCCCTTGCCGAGGGAGTCCGAACCCGTGCGGCGCCGACTGCGGTGCGTTTTGCGCGGTCTGAGCCTGAGGATCGCGTAAAACGCACCGCAATGATTCCCGCGTGCCCGCGTGCCCGCGTCGGACTCGACTATCCGGACTGCCAGCGGCAAGCCCAGCCGGCTCCGCAGGTGTTCGGGTTGTACGAGCAGTCGCAGCCGATCCCGCCGAACTTGATCTCCGAACCACCCGAACCACCCGAACCACCGGAGCCACCCGAGCTGCCGGAGCTGGCATCACCGCCGCCCGAGTCAACATCGGAGTCACCGTCGAAGATGTCGGAGATCAGATCGAACAGGTCGTCGAAAAAGTCGAACACCACTTCTTTCACCTCCTCCCTGGAATCAGCCCGGCGCACTGCTCAGGAGGCGGCGCCCTCGATCACGTCGGTGACTCCCAGGGCGTCCCCGATGACCGCCGAGACGGCGAGGCCGGTAGTGATGTTGACGACCCGGCGGGTGTTGTTGACGATTCGCTCCCGCTCGCGTCCCGTCGCGCCGCTCATGTCGGCGATCGCCTCGCCGACCGCCTCGCCCAGGGCGTTACGGGCGGGCTTCAGTGCCCGGTTGATGACGATTGACGCTCCGAAGGCCATCGTGTTCTCCCTTCACACAGGTGGTCGCCGAGTCAGGCCGTTTTCTGGCTGATCTCGCGGGGACCGACATCAGAATGCGCGAAGAAGACGACAGTGAAAATCGACCGGCGAGGTAGCGGCCACTACTCCGGAGGGGTAGTGCGTCCGGCGAGAGAATGCGCTAAGGAACGGAGGAACGGAGGAACGGAGGAACGGAGGAACGGAGGAACGGAGGAACGGAGGAACGGAGCGCAGGGGCGAAGCGCGGTCACGCTACCACTTCGGGGAGTAGCCATCCTCCTCGGCAATGCGCCGCAGGTCGGCAGAGCGGCCGGCCTCGAGGTACTTGTCCCGGATGTGGCTGAGATGGCTCTTGACCGTCTCCTCGGCGATCTTCATCCGTTTGGCTATCTCGGCGGTGCGCATGCCGGCCGCGTAGCGCCGGAGTACCTGCGCCTCCCGGTCGCCGAGCGGGACCTTGGCGCCCTGCAGGGCCCGCGCGCCGAACATGGTGATGTGGGGCCGCCCAGCCGCCGCGTCGACCACGGCGGGGATCACCTCGTCGTAGCCGTCGTGCTTGTGCAGGACCGACAGGGCGCCCGCGCGCAGGGCGACCCGGTGCATCTCCTCGGAGGGCTGGGCCGAGATGACGACGATCTGGCTTCCAAGCTTCACGAGGCCGCGGATGTTGGCGGCCAGGCGCGTGCCGTCGTTGAGCACCGCGTCCAGGAGTACGACATCGGACGGCTTCGGCAGCGAGATCAACTCCCGGGCGTGTTCGACCTCGGCGACGATGACGACCTCGGAGCTGTGTAGCTCAATCCACGACCGCAGCCCTTGCCGATGGTGAATCTCGTTTTCCACGATCGCGGCCGTAATCATTTATCCTCCCGGATTTCGCGCCGTTTCGGCGTCCCGTTTCGGATCGACAATGCTTGGATCGACAATGCTCGAAGCTCGGATCGACAATGCTCGGATCGACAGTGTGTAGTCGTAGAACCATCGGTCGGGTTCGTGGTGGGTCGACCGGGCGCCGACGCTCCTGACCAGGGCACGCCACGCCTCGGTGGTCGGTGGCGGCGCGCCCACGTTCCCGATCGACACCTCGGCGCGGCCGGGCGAGACGGCCTGCACGCTCACCGTCACCCAGGTCGCCGACGTCGCAAGAACGTCCCGGACTGCGGCGACAAGCCTGGTCCGATCGTCGACGCGCATCCGGTCGGTGAGGTTGTCGGGATCCCACACGTCGACGGTGGCCGATCTCGACAGCGGGTCTGTCACGAGCAGATCCGCCAACAGCGATCGGGCACTCGCCTCGGCGACCTCGACCCGCAGCGTGCGTGCGAGCCGCGCGGCCCGCTCGATCATCGTCGAGTCGTCCGCGCGGACGCGGCCGGCGGCGACGTCGGACAGCAGGCCGGCGGCCTGCCGCTCCGCGTCGCTGATGCGAGCATCGCGCCGATCGGCCGCGTGCGCCCGCGTGGCTTGGTGCCAGCGGTTCTCCAGCTCGCGTGCGCGCAGCTCGTGGCCCGCCTCGACGGCACGGCGCAGCGCGGATACGAGCAAGGCGGTCCCGGCCGCGATCGCGGCCGCCGCGCCGCCGGAGAGTACGACCGCGTGCATGTCGCGAACGGATCCGCTGATGTCGCGCAGCACGAACGCCTGCGCCCCGATCAACGCGGCGATGCCGAGCACCGTCTCCTCCGGTGGCCGGGAGAAGTGCAGGGTGATGATCGGCACCACGCTGAACCCGGCGACCCAGTTGGCCAGGCCGACCAGCTCCGTCGACGTGAGCTGGGTGGCGATCGCCAGGCACGCCAGCGGTCCCGCGGCGATCGCGACAGCCGAGACAACCGGTCCGAGGCCGTCACGGCTGCGGAACCAAACCAGGGCGGTGACGGCGGCGAGACCGACGTAGATGCCCAGCACGACTCGGACGTCGTCGTAGGCAGACCAGTGGGCCGCCAGCTGAGCGGCGTTCACCACTCCCATGATCACCAGCCCGATCGGGATCGCGGGCCACATGACCTCGAGCGCGTGGAATCGCCGCCGCGCACGCTCGCGTCCCCAGCGAGAGGTACCGATGCTCACCCCGGCCATCGCAGCGTGACGGTCGTCCCGCGCCCGGCGGCGCTGTCGATCTCGGCCGCGCCGCCCACCGCCTCGAGCCGCCGGATGATCGAACCTCGCAGCCCGACCCGGTCACCCGGCACGCCGGCCAGGCGGCTGAAGCCCCGACCGCGGTCAATGATCGCCACGGTCGTCGTCTGCCCGTTGGCAACGGCGTGGACGGCGGCACGATCGACCCCCGCGTGCCGGATGACGTTGGTGAGCGCCTCCCTGATCGCCAGCACAAAGGCCGTCGTGACCGCCACGTCCACCGGATAGTGCGCGTCGCCGTCCCGGCTGACCTCGACGGTCAACCCCCTGCCCCGGAAGATCTGCCCCAGCTCGTCGAGGCCCTCGGCCAGCCCACCCTGCGCGGCACCCGCCGAACCCGACGAATCCGACAGATCCGCCGAACCCAGCAGACCCGCCGAACCCAGCGAACCCGGCGGAATCGCCAAAGCCGCGGGAATCGCCGAAGCCGCTGATTCGAGCAGGCCGGTGAGCTGCGCGGCCCCGCTTCGGCACAACTCGCGGAACTCGGGCGAATCCGCGATGATGCCGTTGCCGATCAGGGTCAGCGCGTCCAGCGGCCCATCGTGGACGAGCAGGGCGCCCTCCACCGCGCGCAGGTGCTCGGCGCCGCCGTGACGGGCGTGCAGCTCCACCTCTCGGGTATCCCGCTCCGCCGCATCGTCGAGCCGGGGCGCCAGACGCCGCACGCCTGCCGTTCCCGCAATCGACGCGACGAACGAACCCACCTCGAGCGCGGTCAGGACGGCGTGTTCCGTAGGAGCGCCGGTTCCGGCGGCGACGAGAGCCGAGCGGTGTGCCGCGATCAGCAGGACGGCCGAGGCGTACGCCACCCGACTCCGTGACAGGCCTGCGTTGAACACACCCAGGCCGACCAGCGGCTCGGCGACGTTTGTCGCGCCCGTGTCCTCGCCCGCGACCGACACGCTCGCAAGCACGCTGAAGACCGCGAAAATCCCGCACATCGCCGCCACCCATATTGCCGGGCGCAAGCTGCTCAGCATGCCGATCGAGCCGACCGCGATACCAACGATCAACAGCGGGAAGGCAATGTAGATGAACTCGGATGAGTAGGCGAAGCCGGCCGTGACCAGGCAGAACGCGGTCTGGCAGGCGGCGGCGACGACCAGCCCCGCCCCCGCGCGCCGTAGGCCGAAGTTCAGGACCTCGGAGGGCACGACGTCCGGATTGAGGAGTGCCTCCAGCTCCCATAACCGTCGACGAGCTCGCCCGGCCGCACTGCGCAACGCCTCGCCGCCGTGGAAACGAACCGACGCGGGTCCCTTGACGGAGGTCGTCTGTGAGGCCGACATCGCCTGCCTTCGTGACGTCCGTCCACAATGACCGAACGGGTGAGCCGATGAACCTTTGTGCTGCTCCAATCGTAAAACACCGGACGCGGTCCGTCCCCTCGGATCCTGACCTTTCAGGAACCGTCGGCTCGGGTGCTTGCCACCTCGTCCCGGAGTGCAACCACACGAGGTCGGCGGCGGCCGACGCCCGCGGGTGCCGGCCGCCTTCACCGGGGCCGCCCGGCTCGACGATCAGCCGTGCGGTGGCCCCGGTCCGACCCTGCCTTCTCTTACCTCACCCTCTTACCTCACCGACGCCCCTCGGGCCGCTGTTCGGATGCGAGGGGTCGGGACCCCGGTCAGGAGATGGCGTTCTTCGCGGTGGCGATGCCGTCCGCCGAGGTGGTCTGCAGGATGTCGTTGAGCTGCGTGTCGGACGGCGTGTAGTCGAAGTGGTTCTTGTAGAAGTCGCGGGTGACCGACCGGATGTCGACGTCGGTGAACAGCGACGGGTTGAGGACCTTCGCGACCCACTGCAGCTGCAGCGCCTGCTCGACGGTGTACTGGCCCCACGCGTACAGCCCGCGCGGGTCGATGAACACCTTGTCCGACTTGACCGCCTTCAGATCGCTCCAGCCACTGATCTTCGACAGGCCCGCCAGCACCGAGGCGCCGGTGTCGGCGGCCAGGCCCTGGTCACCACCCGGCGCCTGGATGATCACGTTGTCCGGGTTCCACTGCAGCAGCTGCTCCATGGTCACGTTCACGCGACTGCCGCTGATCCCCTTCGCGACGTCCGTCCCGCCGGCCTTCGTGATCCACTGGTCCGGCAGCGACGACCCGCCCTGGACCACGATGTTGTTGCCGGCGTACGCCTCGATGTACACCACGGTCGGCTTGGTCGTCGACGTCGCCAGCTTCGACGTCAGGGTGCTGTCAACCTTGTCGAAGTAGGCGTTGTAGGCCTTCGCCTTGGCCACCGCGGCGCCGCCGTAGGTCTCCCCGGCGACGGTGATCGACTGCGTCAGCTGCGCGTACTTCGGAAAGACCATGACCACCGCCGGGATCCCGGCGGCCTGGAAGGGTTTCGCCGTGTCACCACCGGAGAGCGCGGAGACCACGTCCGGCTTCTGGGCGAGCAGCTGCTCCATGTTCACGTTGCTGCTGTGGAACAGCTGCGGCACCTTCGTGATCGACGGCTGCACGGCCTGCAGGAACGGAATCGTGCTCACGTTCTGCTGGATCGCGACCAGCTTGTCGCCGACGCCGAGCATGATGTCGGCCACGGTATGCGCCGGGAACTGCTCGGCGATGCGGTTGATCGTCGTCGGCACCGTCACCTTCGCGCCCGACAGGTCCGTCACGACATGCGTGGCGGGCGTGGCAGACGTCGTAGGCGTCGCACTGCTCTTACTGCCGGCGTCGGCGCTCGAGCCACCCGAACTCGAGCAGGCCGCCAGCGCGAACACGCTCGCGACACCGACCGCGACGGCGACCCGCGCCGGGCGGCGCGTCGAACTTACCGACCATCCCCCCAAAGAACTCACTGACAGTCCCCCCAAACCGAGCGATTCACGCCGCTCGGCACGCTATGAATAATCATGGGCGGAAGTTAGCAGCGGGAAAAGATAAACGTCAAGTAAGATCGACCCCGATAAAACAGGGTAACGAAATCATGAACACGATGTTTCGTCGGCCGCTCCCGGTGCTTCACCGAGGAATTTTCAGCGATATCTTCGGCCGCGTTTCAGCCCCGCTCGACCGTGCGGGCGTCTGACGGCCACGAATCGATCCGGGTCCGGTGCAGCCTGCCGAAAATCGACCGACCGGAAATCGACCGAGCCGAAAAGGCTCGCCACCACACCGAGCGCCGACTGTGGTTCTTTCTGCCCCAGCTACCGCCGCGTTCCCGTGGATACCGCGCGGTCAGAGCCTCCTTTCCGAAGACTTTTCCGACGTGCAACAGCGGGCGCGGACTCCACCGCGACCAGGCCGAGATCCGCAGCGCGACCGTACGCCACAGCAGTCGACAGCAACATGACGCGGACAGCGCGCGAATTCCGGGGTGACGAGCACACCCGTTCACCGGCGCCATCCGGAACCGGCGTCCAGGCCAGTCTAGTGGAATTTTACAGATCATCGCAAGTGCGGAGATTTTCGCGGTCTGCGATCCGCGGATGCGGAGGGACGCGGGAAGATCGGATACCCTCCGTAGCGCCTTGCTCGCAGATGCGCAGCGCGCAAACTACCGGCCCTGGAAAAGCGGGGACTCGTGGCCGCCGTCCCCACAGAGGGCCACCGGGCCACCGCTCTCACTCCAGTCGGGGCGGGCTGTCCGACGGGCGGACCACGCCGGTCTCGTAGGCGAAGACGACCGCCTGCACCCGGTCTCGCAGTTCGAGCTTGGCCAGGATCCGCCCGACGTGGGTCTTCACCGTGGCCTCCGACAGCACCAGTCGGGCCGCGATCTCGGCGTTGGAACGCCCGGCGGCGACCTCGTCCAACACGTCCCGCTCCCGCTCGGTGAGCCGGTCCAGGCGTCGGTCACCGGTCCGGCGCGGTGGCGCTCCGGCCGGGAGCGACGGTGTCAGACCGGCACCCCCGGTCCCGGCAGCCCCGACAGCCCCGGGGGTACCGGTCGTGTCCGTTTCGGCTGCCGCCGCCGGATCGGGCAGCCGGTGGGCGAAGGCGTCGAGCAGCCGCCGGGTGATGCTGGGCGCGACGACCGCGTCGCCAGTCGCGACCGCCCGGATCGCCGAGAGCAGGTCGGTCGGCGGAACGTCCTTGAGCAGGAACCCACTGGCCCCGGCCCGTAACCCGGCGAAGGCGTACTCGTCGAGATCGAAGGTCGTCAGGATCAGCACCCGCGACGCGCTGCCGGAAGCGACAATCCGGTTCGTCGCCTCGATGCCGTTCATCCCCGGCATCCGCACGTCCATCAACACGACATCCGGTCGCATCGCCGCGGTGAGGGCGACGGCCTCGGCTCCGTCCCCGGCCTCCCCGACGACGGTGAGATCGGCCTGGGAGTCGAGCACCATCCGGAAACCCAGCCGCAGCAGCGGCTGGTCGTCCACGAGCAGGACCGACGTGACAGGAGAGGAGGAGGGGGAGGAGGGGACGGCGGAGGTCACCCCGGCACTTTCCCATCGGCGTTGATCCGGGCGCTGACCCGCCACCCACCGTCCGGCCCGGGCCCGGCCTGCACCGTGCCGCCGTACACGGCGCTGCGTTCCCGCATGCCGGCGAGACCCTGGCCGCCGAGGCTCGCCGTGGCGCCCGCACCGCCCCGGCCGGTGTCGCGGACGTCGACGGCGATCCCGCGCCGGTCGTAGCGCAGCTCCACGGTGGCCGTGGCCTCCGGCCCGGCGTGCTTGAGGGTGTTGGTGAGCGCCTCCTGGACCAGCCGGAAGACGGTGAGCTGGACTCCGGCCGGCAGGTCGAGCGACTTCCCGCTGATGGTGAGGCTCACCGGTAGGCCGGCCCGACGGACCTGGTCGATCAGCGCGTCGAGGTCGGTCAGCCGGGGCTGGGGCGCGGTCAGATCCGCGGCGCCGTCCTCCCGGAGCACTCCCAGCAGGCGGCGCATCTCCGCCAGGGCCTCCCGGCCGGTCCGCGACACCTGCGCGATCGCCTGCTCGGCCTGCGGCGCCGAGCTGGTCAGCGCGAACTGCGCGCCATCGGCCAGGGCAATCATCACGGACAGGTTGTGGGCCACGACGTCGTGCATCTCCCGGGCGATGCGGGCCCGCTCGGCGGCGGCGGCGAGCTGGGCCTGCTGGTCGCGTTCCCGCTCCAGCCGGTCGGCCCGATCGGTCAGAGTCGCGAGGTAGGCCCGCCGCGTTCCCGCGTTGCGGCCCAGCACCCCCGCGGTGACGGTGATCAAACCGAGGACGACCAGATCGGCGAGGATCGAGGCCTGGTCCTCGTGGTGCCAGGCCACACTGGCCAGGACGATCGAGGCGGCCATGACGACCACCGCTGCCAGCCGGACCCGCCGCGTGCACAGCGCCGCCACGGTGTAGAAGGCGACCGGCACCCCGAGATTGCTCTCCACCGTCGGGCCCACCACGATCTGCAGCACGCCGGCCCCGACGCAGGCGGCGAAGACCGCCGCCGGGAGCTGGCGCCGCCAGATCAGCGGGAGCAGCCCCAGCACGGTCAGGGCGATCACGGCAAGCTGACGGGCGCCGGCGGTAACCGCCAGGGTGTTCAGCAGCGCAGCCCACGACAACAGGCCGAGGGTCGCGGCCAGGCCGCCGTCGACCAGCTTCGGGTGGGCCCGCAGGAAGCGGCCGACCCGACCGTGGCGCAGCCGGCCGAGCACCAGCCCCGGTTCGGCCGGTCCGGGGTTGGCACCGGCCGGTCCGGAGGGGCTGTTCAGGCGTCCCGCCGGACCAGCAGCACCGCCGCGGCGGCGAGCGTGACGACCAGGTAGGCGAGCAGCACGATCAACCCGTGCGCCGGCGAAGGCAGGTCCGGCGTGCGCACCACCTGCATCAGGGCGTCCCCCGACGTCGAGGGCAGGTAGTCCCCGATCCGGGCCAGCCGCTGCGGCAGCGCGCCCACGATCTGCGGGAGCACCAGCAGCACCCCGAACAGGACGGCGATCGCCGCCGGGGTGTTGCGCAGCAGGGTGCCGAGCGCGAGCCCGAGGACACCGATTCCGGTCACGAACAACGCGGTCCCCAGCACCGCCCGCAGCACCCCCGGATCGGACAGCGCCACGTCGAGGTGCCGCGAGGACAGCATCGCCTGGCCCATCGTGAACGCGACCAGGTTGGCCACCACCATCAGCCCGAAGCACGCGACCGCGAAGACCGCCACCTTCGCCCACAGCACCGGCAGTCGGCGGGGCACCACCCCGAGCGTGGCGCGGATCATCCCGGTGGCGTACTCACCGGAGATCACCAGGACGCCGAGCACCCCGATGGCCAGCTGGGCCAGGTACATCCCACTGAGGCTGGTCGCGGTGGCGTCGAACGTGCGCATGCTCGCCGCGCTGTAGTGAGGCCAGTCGTTGGCCGTGACCCGGGACAGGACCGCGCCGAGCAGCACCGTGAACGCCAGCGCCGCGGCCAGAGTCCACACCGTGGAGCGCAGCGACGTCAGCTTCGTCCACTCGGAGCGCAGCACCCGGAGCTGGGTGACCTGCCCGGCCGCGGGTGCGGTGGCGCCGATCGTCTGGTTCACCTGCGCGGTCATGCCTGGACCTCCGCTCCGATGGTGGCGTACTCGACGGCGTCCCGGGTGAGATCCATGAACGCGTCTTCCAGCGAGACCTGCATCGGGGTGAGCTCGTGCAGGACCAGCCCGGCTGCGCGGGCCGCCTCCCCGATCTCCACGCTGGTGCGGCCGGTCACCTCGAGCGTGTCGGCGGCGGTCGCCGTGACGGTGACACCGGTGCCGGCCAGCACGTCGCGCAACGCCGCGCTCTGCGGGGTGCGGACATGAACGGCGGCCGGCGAGGCCCCGGCGATGACCTCGTCGACGGTCGTCTCGGCAATGAGCCGGCCGCGTCCGACGACCACCAGGTGCGTCGCGGTCAGCGCCATCTCACTCATCAGGTGCGAGGAGAGGAACACCGTCCGACCTTCCGCGGCGAGGTCGCGCAGCAGGCTGCGGATCCAGCGGATGCCTTCCGGGTCCAGCCCGTTCACGGGCTCGTCGAGGATCAGCGTCGCCGGGTCGCCGAGCAGGGCGGAGGCGATGCCGAGCCGCTGCCCCATCCCGAGGGAGAACCCTCCGGCCCGCTTGCGGGCGACGTCGGTCAGCCCGACCATGTCGATCACCTCGTCGACCCGGCGCCGGGAGATGCCGTGGGTCTGGGCGAGGGCGAGCAGATGCTTGGCGGCGGTCCGGCCGGTGTGCACCGCCCGGGCCTCGAGCAGCACCCCGACCTCGTGCATCGGGGCCACCGCGTCGCGGTAGCGGCGACCGTTGACACGCACCTCGCCGCGGGTTGGCCGGTCCAGGCCGAGGATCATCCGCATCGTGGTGGACTTGCCGGCACCGTTGGGGCCGAGGAAACCGGTCACCCTCCCCGGCCGTACCGTGAAACTGAGATCGTGGACGGCGAGCCGGTCGCCGTAACGCTTCTCCAGGCCGCGTGCCTCGATCATGTGATCCCCACGTTCGCGCTCGGTCGCCGTCATCGGACAACCATCACGTTAGGGATCTTGAAGGGTCCTGCCGACCACCTCAAGGCTGATCTTCGCCGGCCTCCGCGCCGCGCCGTACGCCCCAGGTCGTACGCCTCGAGGAGTGGTTGCGCCCCGCCCTCGCTCGCGGCACGGCTGTCGTCCACTTCCTGGCGTGATCCTGGCGGCGAAGGCGTGCGCGGGGCGGCCGCGATGCGGGCGGCTCGCACCGATGGTTGGAAGCGCCTGGAAGACCCCGTCTGCTGTGGGCGTTCCGCGAGTCGGTGACGAGTGCGCACTGGTTGGGGACACCGATGAGTGGCTGATGCGGCAGCTCGATGAGGACGGCAACATCGTCCACGTCGTGATTCCTGTGGCGGACAATTTGAAGGTCTGACTGTCCGACACAGGCGCGGGCAGCTCGCCGACGACCCCGGGTGACTCCAGAACTCCGGTTTGGCACCTGACTACTGTGTGACCGGCCTTCGTTTCTTGTTCGTCTTCGGGTCCAGCCGGCGTAGCAGCATCGACGTGATGCCGATGTAGACCGCGGTGACCGCGATCCCGGCGCCAATGTCGATCGCGTACTGCTTGTTCGTGTGGTCGAACAGCCTGTCCGGCTTCGGCGCACGCGGGTTGACGGGCACGGTCTGCCCGGCGACGGGTTTGCCGTTCACGGTCTTCGGCCGCTGGACGCCAGCCCGGGTGATCGTGTTGAAGTCGGCGTCCGCGGCCATCGCCGCGAAGCCCCACCTGGCCGGTGAGACGACGGCGACCTGCTCCAGGCCCGTCTTCCCCGCGATCGGCACGATGCCGGCGGAGAACACGAGCTGGACCATCGTGACGATGACCAGCAACGGCATCGTCTTGTCGGCGTTGTCCACCAGCGCCGAGATCACGAGTCCGATCATGCCGGAGGCGAAACCCACCACGAACACCGCGATCATGCATTCCAGCAGCGTGTTGCCGAGTGCCAGGTGGCTCGGTGGCTGCCGGCCGATGAGGCTGATAAGCGTGAACGGAATCACCTGCAGGACGGTGATGATGAGCAGCACTCCGGCCTTGGAGCCGACGTACGCGGCTCTCGACAGACCGATGGCGCGTTCTCGTTGGTAGATCGCCCGTTCCTTGACGATCTCGCGCACCGAGTTCGACATGCCCATGAAGCAGGCACACAATACCATGATCAGGAAGACGGTGGGCGCGTCCGAGTTCGGCGTGAACATGTCATGGGTGTCGGTGAAGTTTCCTTTGATAAATCGTGGGATCACACCCAGCACGAACGGGAACGCGATCGCGAGGCGCAGGTAGCCCTTGTCGGACGCAATGACCGCCAGTGTTCGTCTGCTCAGCGTCACCAGCTGGGAGAGCACCGACTGCTGCCGAATGCTCGGCAGCTCCTCCGGCGCGCGCCGGGCCGACGGGGCCGTCACCGACGCGGGCACGTAGTGCCGGGACTGGCGGAAACGCGCCGCCGAGTCGGCGCCCGGGTTCTCCTGCAGGCGCAGGAACACCCATGGGTAGCCCTGCTCGCCGAAGAACGGCAGTGCGTCCTGTGGCGGGCCGAAGTAGGCGACATAGCCGCCCGGCGCGAGTACCAGGACGTAGTCACACAGGTCGAGCTGCGCCACGGAGTGCGTGACGACGACGACCGTGCGGCCGTCGTCGGCGAGCTTGCGCAGCGACTGCATGACCTGCAGGTCCATGCCGGGGTCGAGGCCCGAGGTCGGCTCGTCCAGGTACAGCAGCGTGGGCCGGGTGAGCAGCTCCAGCGCCACGGAGACCCGCTTGCGCTGGCCGCCGGACAGCTTGGCGACGGCCGTGCCCGTATGCGGGGTGAGGTTCAGCTCGGCGAGGACCTCGTCGACCCGCCTGGCGCGCTCCGACTCCGTCACGTCCGGTGGGAACCGCAGCTCGGCGCCGAACTCCAGCGCCTTGCGCACGGTCAGCGAGGTGTGCAGGATGTCGTCCTGCGGCACGTAGCCGATCCGGCGGCGCAGCTCGTCGTACTCGGTGTAGAGGTCCCGGCCCGCGTACCGGACGGCGCCCTGGTCAGCCGGCCGGAAGCCGGTCAGTGCGTTGAGCAGCGTCGACTTTCCGGCGCCCGACGGGCCGACGACGCCGAGCAGCGCGCGGCCGGGCAGGCGGAAGGTCAGGTCGTGCAGGAGCTGCTTCCCACCGGCCCACACGTTGAGATGCTCGGCTTCGAAGCTGACGTCACCGGAGTCGAGGTACTCGACGAGCAGGTCGCCCTCGAGCTGGAAGACGTGATGGCCGATGGCGATGATGTCGCCCTGATTGACCGGCGCCTGCTGGATGCGGCGGCCGTCGAGGAATGTGCCGTTGGCGGAGTCCAGGTCGACGAGGTCGACGTTCGGGCCGCGGACGGTCAGCGAGGCGTGGTGGCGCGAGGCAAGCAGGTCGGCGATGACGATGTCGTTGTCGCGGGCGCGACCGATCGTCATCGTCCCCGGGCGCAGCGGATAGGTGGTGCCGCGCTCGTGCTCGCGGTCCAGGCGGGTGTGGCCGCCGCTCTCGGCCTGGTGCGACGTGCGCGGCGGGGTGTAGCCGGCCTGGTTGGGCAGCATGGTCTGCATGTCCGCGCCCCCGCCGGTGGGGTCGCCGGATGAGGACCGCTGTGCGGGAAGCTCGGCGAGGACGATGACCTCGGGGCCTGTCGGTGTGCCCAGCCGGAACCGCGTCTCGCCGCCGACCTCGACCGTTTTCAGCATCCGGCTGCCGTCGAGCCAGGTGCCGTTGGAGCTGACGTCCCGCACGGCCCAACCGTGGTCCGTCTCCTCGATCATCAGATGCTGCCGGGAGACCCTACTGTCCGCGATCACATGGTCCGCGTTGCGCGCTCGGCCGATGATGAACCGCGGTCGCCCCGTGGACACGATCACCTGACCGGCCTCGCTCGTCACCTTCAGAACCGCCGTGGACACGTGTCTCCCCCTTCAGGACGAAACGTCGGCCGGACAGCCCCGCCGAGTTCCATGAACCTTTTCTGTCCCGCGGTCGTCAAGCAAGCCCGACCTGAAGCTGAAGATGAAAAAGACCCGCTCTGTCCGCCTGTGGTCAGTCCCGCTGGGACCGGTACACCCCGGCTCCGGAACGCTCCCGGGCCAAAGGACGCGTAGTGCCGCGGTGGTACTACCGGACCGACCTTGTCGTGTCAGGTCTGCTCCGTCGCCGCGCCGATGGTGTCACTCACCATCACCATCACCATCATCCAGACTCCAGGGTGGCCATTACGGTTCCTGTCAGTTGCCCGACGGGGTGACGTTCCAGGGAGCGACGGCGACTGATCACAGTCGTCTTGATCTTCCAGCATTCGGGGAGGGTGAACTTCCGGGGACGGTCACCGGAGTACTTCGGGCCGAGGGAGTCGAAGCCGTCGGCGTTGAAGTTGTGGATCACATCGCGGACCCGGTCCTTGGGCGTGAACGTCATCTCGGCGATCTTCTTGGGTCACCGCCCGCACGGACAGCAAGATCATCTGCGCCCGCCGCCGCGTCACCACCGACCCCGACGACCGTCGCACGATCCGTAACAGCCGCTGCCCCTCGTCCGGCCTGATCTCCCGGACCCGCACCCGTTCCGCCACACCCCGGATCATCGAACGACACTCTCAGCAGACACGGGAGGCTACCCGGCGCGCCGTCCGCAAAAGGGCGAACCATGATGACTACAGCACCAGCCGAACATACGCGAAATATCGAATTTGGTAGAGGCTTGGACCTGGTCGACCAGCCAGTCGTCGCGCGTTCGTTGTCATGGTTCTGGATATAGCTGCCAAAAATGTTGACGCCCGACCTGTAACCTGCAACCATAATTTTCAGCTCGTTAGCGTAATACGGTTAAATCAAAATTATGCTATCTATCTATCTATCTATCTATCTTCGTCGATGCCGGCGGGAGCTCGCAGGGCTGAAAGGCCCGCGGCCGGTCATGGCGATCTTCATAGCGGCGGCGATGCTTCTGACTGTCGGTCTGGCGGGAACCGCGCAGGCAGCGTCCGGCCGTACGTTCCACAATCTGGCGACAGGTTTCTGCCTCGATTCCGATGCTTCCCGGCAGGTGTACACACTCGACTGTAATGATGGCAGTTACCAGAAATGGTCCTGGTTCTGCCCCTGGGTGGGCACTTCCCTGACCGGTGATGTGAAACCGCTCCGTCCAGACGGTCCGTGTCGGCGAGCTGGGTCGGTTGCTGTCCGACGTGCTCGCGCCGTGGCGGTCGCCGCTGACGACGCATGACCCGGCGAAGGTCCTGACGGATCTGGCCGTGGCGCCGGCGTTGGGCGGAGACTGCCTGGCCGACATCGCCCGGCCGGCACCGGGGAACCAGCGACGGCGCTCCTGCGCCCGGGTAACGCCGGGTCGAACACCGCCGCCCAGCTCATCGCCCGCCTCCCGAAGAAGGCGTGGACACCGGCCTACGACGCCGACGGCAACCGGATCATCGCGTTCGCGACGAACACCGTCCGCGGGCAGCTCGCCGGCCGGCTCGCCCACCATGCCCGCCAGAGCGTGTTCCACCTCGCCGCCCACCACCCCTGGACACCACTCGCCCGCCAGACGATCACTACACTGCGCGCCCTACCTGCCCCCGGATAGGCGGAAGGACAGCCGTCAGTCACGCCCGGCCGAGGCACGAAAGATCCGGGCTAGCTGGGTGTCGGGAGTTTCGATCTTGTCATCGCAGGCCGGCGTCGTCGACTCAAACGGCAAGTTGCGATCAAGGTGGGGTTGGCGCAGGTCATCGATTTTGATCTACAGGACCCGGTCAGCTGCTCTCAAACACACCCTCCCCATGGGTTTTGACGCTCCGATGCCGCGCATGACTCCGTCGAAGCTCCGGAACCCGAGGGATCACCCCTTCGCGTCTGGCTGCCGGGAGAACCGAGCGGCAGGACCGCGGTGGTGACCGACGAGGAGGGACGGCGACTCCAAGCCCTGGTGCGGCGGGGGAAGCATGGCTCGATCCGGGTCCGTCGCACGCTGATCGTCATGGCGTCGGCGAGTGGGACACCGGTGGGCGGGAGGCCGTCCCCGCCTGATCAGCTCTGACGACAACGCGTACCGCAGCTACCACCACACCGCCAGCACGATCACCCTCGGCGGGAACCGGAACCCCGCGAACTCCGGCACCGGCACCGGCGGACAGACCGCACCTCAACCCATCGCTCGATCATGATTGATCGGCAGCTACGCGAAGGCGGACTTCGCCGCTGCGACAGTGCCGTCCCGCGGAATGAGCCCACAAACAATCTCGGCACCTGCAAAGTCGATCTTTATTTCAAAAAAACCGCAGGTCAGATGGGATATTCTTGGAGCCGACGAGGGGACTTGAACCCCTAACCGCCCGATTACAAGTCGGGTGCGCTACCAGTTGCGCCACGTCGGCCGACGATCTCACGATACCCGACCGGGGGCAGCGCCCAGGCCTCGCCGCTCGGCCCTCCACCACGCGGTCCTGTACCGCTCGATGCTGCTGGTCTGCCTCGCCGCCGTGCGTCTCACCCTGGTCCGCGACATGCACCCCGTGGCAGCGCTCTGCGGGAGGTTGCGACCAGCACCGCCGCGTTGCTACGCACCCGACTGCAGATCCGCTCGCGGGCTCCCATCCATGATCGGGACGCTTCGGGTATGACAGGTGCGGGTATGACAGGTAGGACGGCTTCGCGCCGTGTGTCCGGAGAAAGCGGGGCATCCCGGATGGGAAGCATCGTCGTGGTGGGGTCGACAGCCGCGGGATCCGTGACCGAACGGAGCGGCCGACCGCTGACGGACCTTCATCCGGCTGGTCCGACCGGTGGCCGACGGCGGGCCCGGCGGGCCCGCCATGGCGGTGCCGCCGCCGTCATGACGTCTCTCATGACGGCCTTGCTGGTGGGCCTCGTCGGTTGTGGCGGCTCCGGCTCCGCCGGAACCAACGGTGCCGGCTCGACCTCCTCGCCGACCGCGCACTCCTCCGCCACGACAGCGGCCGGCAGCGCCACGGCGTCAGCCAGCCCGGGGGGCACGGTCACGCCGCCGACTCCGGCGGCGTCGGCGGGAGCGGGCGCCGGCCCGGGGGTGGCGTCGACCGGGCCGCGGGCCAGCGCACGGAGCTGGTCGAGTCAGCCGGCGGCGCAGGCGCGCCAGCAGGCCCGGCCCGTCCGGCTGGTGTCGCTGCGCAGCGCGGTCAACGTGGAGAACGGGGTCCGGTTCGACCGGGTCGTGCTGGAGTTCGCCGGCGGTGTTCCCGGCTACCGGGCCCAGTTCGTGCCGCAGGTCGTCCGGCCGGGATCAGGGGCTCCGCTGCCGCTGGCCGGCCAGGCGGCGTTCGAGCTCGTCCTGACCTCCGCCGCCGCCCACGACGACCAGGGCGCCTCGACGCTGCGCACGGCACCCGACGGCACCGGCCCGTCGGGGCTGAGCTACGCGCTGGCCGGGGACTTCGAGGGGACGGTGCACGTCGGCGTCGGTCTGAGCCGGGTCGCCGGCTTCCGCGTCGTCGAGCTCACGGGGCCGGACCGCCTCGCCGTCGACTTCCTCTCCTGACGTCCCGCCACCGCACCAGCGCCTGACGGGATGCAGGGAGGATGTGGCCGCAGCGGGGGTTGGGGCGACCGGGTCGAAGCCGGCGGCGCGTGCTCCGGCGACGGCCCGGCGAAATTCGATTGACCCGACCGTGATGGTAACGCCACGATGGGTGAGTTATGAACTTTTTCGACAATGTCTCCTCGGCCGTCCCGCCACGCCCGGTCGGCCCGTGGCTCGCCCCACCGGACCACCAGCTCGCCGGCGTGGTTCCCCTTGCCCCGGCCATCGGCCGCAATGCCGACACCGCCGTGTCCGTCGCATGCCTCGCCGCGTATCCCGCGGGAGTGGAGATCACTGTGGAGATCCGGCTGCGGCCCGGCACCGAACCCGGTGTCGACCCACGGCTGGCGGTGGGCTGGAACCGGGACGCCACCCGGATGGTCCGCTTCGGGATCGCGCTTCCCGACGGCTCGCGAGCCGTCGCCGCCGGGCCCGGGGAACCGGTCGCCGCCCGCCTCGGCGAGCCGGGCGGCCCATTGCTGACGGCCCTGCCGGCCGGGACCGCGTCGGACGGGTCGGGAGATCAGTACATGCCGTTCGGTGGGCCGGACTTCCAGCCCGCCGTACGGCGAGGGCTCGTGTACGGCTCCACCGCGAGCTACGGCTCCACCGCGAGCATCGTCGGCTCGAGGACGGAGCAGGTGCACCGGCTGCGGTACTGGCTCTGGCCGTTGCCGCCGGCCGGTCCGCTGACCCTCGTCGCCGACTTCCTCGCCCGCGGCCTGCCCGAGTCGCGGGTCGCCGTGGACGGCGCCGCGATCCGCGCGGCCGCCGACCGTGCCGTCGACCTGTGGCCGGCCGTGGGGTTGCCCGAGCCCGGCTCGCCGCCGGCCGACGTCGCGGCGGCCGCGGCCGAGGTCCGGACGGCCTTCACCACAGCTTTCACGGGCGGTCAGGGCATCGAGACGACCTTGGCCGCCGTCGACGACGGTGCGTCCCTGCGGTCGACGCTGCAAACGGTGCACCACCGTCATCCGCAGCCGACGGCGAGCGCGCGGGTGCTGGTCGGGGAGCCGGTGTTCACCGACCCGGCCCACGCCTCGCTCCCCTTCGAGGTGGTGCTGAGCCACGCGCCCGCCTACGGCACCCTTCGCGGGGACGCCGTTCTCGTCGGCGGAAGATGGAAGGTGGCGCGAAGCTCGTACTGCGTGGTGATGTCCTGGGCCGGCGTGTCCTGCCCCGATCGCGTGGGCTAGGCGGCCAGCCCCGGCCTCACCCGACCGGAACGGCCACAGAGGCGTAGCGTCGAATATGGAAGCTGGGAGATCCGGATTTCGGCGCCGCCGCTGACCCTGTCGGCGTGGGTCGCCTCTGGCCGATGCCACGCCGCATCGCCGCCCGAGGCTCAAGGCCCTTCGGCCGCCTCTGGGGGTAAGCGGATGGCAGCGCGGGTGCCAGTCGGCGGCCGCCGCGGATGCGATCTCGACGAGATCCTGGCGGCCGGCGCCTTGGTGCCGAGCTACCAGCCTCTCGTCGACCTCGAATCGGGCGCGGTCGTCGGATATGAGGCGCTCGCCCGCTGGCCGGTTACCGGCCGGGTCGATCCGGCCACCGCGTTCACCGAAGCTCGGGCCCAGGGACGCCTGGAGGAACTCGACTGGGCCTGCCGGCTCGCCGCCCTGCGGGGCGCGCTCGACACGTCGTTGGGAAACGAACAGACCCTGTTCGTCAACATGGAGGCCTCGTCCTCGGTGGCCCCGCGGTCGTCGGCGGCACGCACACTGGTCGACGAGGCGATCCACAAGCTGCGCGTCGTGCTCGAACTGACGGAGAACTCGCTGTTGACCCACCCGTCCGAGCTGCTCCGGACCATCCGATGGGCACGGGAACAGGGCTGGGGGATCGCGCTCGACGATGTCGGCGTGAACCCGGATTCACTCGCCCTGCTGCCGTTCGTAGCCCCCGACGTCATCAAACTCGACCTGTCGCTCGTGCAGCAGACACCGGGGCCGCATCAGGCCCGCACGATCGCGGCCATCCTGGCGCACGCCGAGCGGACCGGTGCCGTCATCCTGGCCGAAGGCGTCGAAACCCACGATCATCTGGAGCAGGCCCTCGCGTACGGCGCGAGGTACGGGCAGGGCTGGTTCTTCGGCCGCCCGGGGCCGCTTCCCGAGGCCGCGTCGACGGCTCGCCTACCGTTCACGGAACGACCGGCGGAACCGCCGACGACCCCGTTCGAGCTCATCCGAGAGGCCAAGGATCTCCGGGTCGGCCGCAAGAAGCTTCTCCTGGCGATGTCGCACCAGATCGAGCGGCAGGCAATGTCACTCGGTGATCCGCCGGTGGTGCTGGCCGCCTTTCAGACCGCCGAGTGGCTCACCCCGAGAACGAGCCGACGGTATGCGTGCCTGGCTGTCGCCTGTCCCTTCGTCGGCGTCCTGGCGGCCGGCCTCACCCGCCCGGCCTGTCCGGGCGGGTGTCACGTCTCCCTGGCAGCGTCGGACCCGCTGGTCGGGGAGTGGGCTGTGATCGTCGTCGGACCGCACTATGCCAGCGCGCTCATCGCCCGCGATCTCGCCGACGGAGGTCCGGATCGCGATCGTCGGTTCGAGTTCGTGATCACGCATGATCGGGAGACGGTGGTGTCCGCCGGCCGATCCCTGATGGGGCGCATCACCGACGCCGTTCGCGGAGGCGACCAGATGAGTCCCGAGCTTGACCTCCGAGCCTGACACGCGGGGCGGTCAGGAGCTGTGCCGCGCCGGGGATTCGGCGATGGGAGAGATCGCGGCGGGGGGCCCGAACTGGCGGGCCAGAACCGCCACGGTGCGGTCATCGCGGGCCTCGGCGTGGGTGTGGGCGGCGACTCTGGCTAAAAGGCGGTCGATAAGCAGGTCGGGCGGGATGTCGGAGATGTCTGCGCCTACCACACTGCCGATACGGCCCGTACCGAACAGCTCGCCGGCGGCGTCGCGGGCCTCGCTGATGCCGTCGGTGTAGACCACGACGCGGTCGCCGGGGGCCATCCGCAGGGATCGGGACGACCAGATGGAGGTGCCCGCGAACAGGTCCGACAGAATCGGGCCGGTCGGCCCCAGCGGCAGGCCGGCGGGAGTCGACTGCGCGCCGGGAGCCTCGACGTCGGTGTCCGCGCCGGATCGGGCCAGGTGCACGGCGGGCGGATGACCGGCATTGACGTAGACCACACGGCCGGTCGACGGATCGGCGACCGCGACGAAGGCCGTGGCAAACATCTCCCCGAGATCGCCCAGCCCCGCGACTTCGTCGACCGTGCCGCTGACGGCCGCCTCCGGCTGCGCCCCGGCCAGCAGGCGCCGGCGCAGCACCGCCCGCACCCGGCCCGCGAACGCAGCCGCCTGCGAGCCATGCCCGGCCGCGTCGCCGACGCAGACCGCGAACCGGCCGTCATCGAGATCGAACACATCCACCCAGTCCCCGCTGGCGCCGGGCGTGGCCGCGTGCAGCCGCCAGTAGGCCCCCATGCCGCAGGCGCACGGTCCGTCGGCCGGGGACGGTTCGGGCCCGGGGTCTGGAGCCGGCCGGGGTTGCGGCATCGGGACCTCACGCACGGCCGGCCTCCCGGGTTCATCCCGCCGGTGAATCTGCGGATTCCCAAGCGTGCCCTGTCGGGGCGGCGCGAACCAGGGACCTTGGTCGGGTAGTCGGGGGTCTGCCGCCCCCTCCGTCCCGGTGGACGGGCCGGTCGCCGCGTCGCCAGACTCCGCGGCGACACCACGTTCGGGCTAGACGAGTGAGCACGAGGACGGCACCCGAGCCGAAAAATCCTTCCAGAACCACAGGCATGCCGCCCCGCCCCACCGGAACGTCCGGCCCTCGCCACGACAGACCTTCCACCTGCTGCGCCGGCAACAGGGCAACGCCGGCCGACAACGCCCGCAACGCCGGGGTCGGACCGAGATCAGGTGCGGGCGTGCTGGATCCGGGCACCGGGCAGGACCCGGGACCGGCGGGTACCGACGCCGGACATGAAGCTGAACTCGGCCGTCCAGTCGATCATCCCGGCCTCCGCGTCGGCGGTCACCAGGGCGAACGTGCGCCACAGGAACGCCGTCACCTCCCGCGCGGACAGCTCCAGCTCGGCGGTTCCGAACGGGTCGCACAGGCACAGCGCGATCGCCGGCTGGCCGCGCAGCACGATCGGGCGGACCCGTACGTCGCCCAGGCCGACGGGCCGGCGCGCGCCGTCGGCGAGCAGCCGGCGGGCAAAGCGCCACACGACCGGACCCGCGCCGACCGCGCCGACCGCGCCGGCGGTCAGGGTCACGGCGATCGGATCGGTCCGGTCGTAGCCGAAGACGACGCGGACGGGCCGCGGTGGCCCCGCATCCCGTATCAGTCGTGCGGTCATCGGTCGGGCCAGGGTGCCGCGGCGCACCGATCTACGGAGCATGAGGTCCTCCTCGGGAGATCGGCCGCTGGAAAATGTTCCCCCGGCAGAATTCGCCATAGGTCTTCGATCATGCGCCTGGCCCGGCCGAGGTGCATCACCGGATGGGACTTCCAGCCCGTTGACGCGGACCTCGCCGGTGCTCGGATCCGCGAGGCATTCTCGCCGCCGGGGTGCCGCTGGAGTGCGCCTGCGGCATGTGCGTGGACTCCACTCGCGTGGACTGCGGCCCACCGCCGGCGATCCCTGCCAGGCACGATGTTTAGGAGCCTATCCAGATGGTAGGTGCACTCTGGTCGCGGAAGAGTGAAAGCATGACCCGCGCGGCACAACCAGGCTGTGTTCCGCGCAGCGGGCGGGCGGGAGAGGGTGATGCAATGGCTGCCGCGACGCGCAGCACGGCCGTGCTGCGCGCGGCGCAGAAATTCTGGCAGTTACCCGACGCCGACCTGCACGCGATGGTGAAACTCACCCGCCAGGTGGATCGGGTGGAGCTCAAGTTCGTCGTGCCCACGTCCGCGCATCAGCGGGCGTTCGAGGTGTTCAGGATCGCCTCGACGACACCTCGGCGTCAACGGGTCTACTACCTGGACACCCCGGACCGGTTGCTGCACCGACGCGGAGTGGTGGTCCGCGTCCGCAGCACCCGGGGCAGACCGGACGATTCCGTCGTCAAACTCCGGCCGGTCGTGCCGGCGAACGTCGCCCCGCGGCTGCGCCAATCGAAGCAGCTTGTTGTCGAGGTGGATGCGATGCCCGGCTCCTATGTCTGCTCCGCCGCCCTGCGCACCCGTCTGGGTCCCGACGACGTGCGGCGCGCGATGGCCCGCCGGAGCCCGCTACACGCCCTGTTCTCGAAACAGCAGGCGAGGTTGCTCGCCACCCACCTGCCCCGCCCCGGCCACATCGATGATCTCGTTGTCCTCGGACCGATCGAGGCGTCGCGGCACCGGTTCACCCCGGCGGGTTTCGATCGGGTGCTTCAGGCCGAAGAATGGACGTTTCCGGACGGCTCCCGCCTCCTCGAACTGTCGACCCGCGCCACACCGCAGGCAGCCGCACGAACCGCCGCGCGCATGTCCGCCGTCCTGCGCCGGCACGGCCTGGACCTCACCGGTCCGCAACAGACCAAGACACGCGCAACACTCGACTTCTTCAGCGCGGCGCCGGCGGCTGACCACGCAGGGAGGACAGGCCCTCGTCCCACGCGGTGAGGATCGCCTCCGCGCAGTGGCCTTCGACCGCGGTCGTCGCCAGCGCGCCGAAGACGACGTCGGCGGCCAGAACCGGGTCCTGGGCGACGAGGGTCGCGGCGAGGTCGCGGCCGGCGACCGTCCGGTGATGGGCATCGGCGACGACGTGGACCTCGAAGAAGTGGCGGGCCCCGGCGGCAAGTCCGAGCCGGCGCAGTGCCGCCGCGTAGGCGCCCATCGGTTCGACCGACGTCATCTCGAACAGCGCCAGGTGGCCGACGAGTGCGCCGCGCAGCCGCCGGTGCAGGCCGAACAGCGACGGCACGTTGACGGTCGCGAACGCGTGCCCGGGTAGCCGGTCCAGGTAGACGCCCGGACGGGCGTCGAGCTCCAGGGCACGCATGGTCACGGCGAACAGGTTCTGGTGCATGTCACGTTCAACGCCGTGCCCGTACTCGTCGGCCTGGATCTCAACCAGCGCCGCCTTCGGGGCACCGGTCAGGCGCGGGATCGCCCAGGTATGCGGATCGGCTTCGATGAGCTGGAGCAGCGAACGGTGCATCGCGTACTCGCGGAACTGGTCGAGCGTGCCGGTGGTGGCCAGGTGCCGCGACAGGGAACGGCCGCCGGCGCACGCGATCACCTCCCGCAGCGCGGCCTCGACGTCCCCGACCGCCCCGCCGTCCCCGCCGGCCTCGTCGCGCAGGCGGGTGAGCAGGGCCGTCTCCAGCTGGCGGCGCACGGCGAGCAGCGACGGCTCCCACTCCCAGTCGTCGTCGACCTCGGCAAAGCCGCGGTAGTGCAGTCCGTAAAGGCAGTAGAGGGCGAGCGGACCGTCCTCGCCGTACAGCACGTCGTCGTCTGCGGCCGGAGCCGGCCCGAGACCGGCTGCGCCGGGCGCCCGCCGCAGCCGGTCAAACAGAAATTCGGACAGCGTTCCCCGGGCCTCGGGCAGGCGCGGTTGACCGAGCTCGGCCGGCGTCAGCACGGCGCCGTACTCCGCCCCCGGCGGACTCGCCGGCCGATCACCGGCCGGCGCAACGCCGACGTCCCGCGCGATACCGGGCCCTGTCGCGATGGGCATCAACCGCTCCCCGACAGACGGGAGGCGGGCCGATGCGGCACCTCATGCAGCCCGGAAGCGATCCGTACCCGGCGGCGGGCGCCCGCCGTCCGGCCGACTCCCGCGGTCTCGTCGAGACTGGTGGCGCTGCCCGCCGCGGTGAGGATCCGGCGGAGCACCGTGGCGGCATCGTCAGGTGCATCAGGCTCGCCGGTCGCGCCGGTCGCGCCGGTCGCGCCGGTCGCGCCGGTCGGTGCGCCGCCGCGCACCCAGGTGACCCCCGCGAGCAGGTAGCCCTCCGGGCCGAAGAAGGCGCGGCCCGATCGGGCCAGCTCACCGATCCGGCGGCTGACCCAGGGCTGGTGGGAGTACCGGCCGAACGGGATGGGCCGCACCGACCAGTCCGCGATCCGGTAGCCGGCAGCGCGGGCGTGGCGCACCAGGCCCACCGGGTCGGAGATGGAGGCGATCATGAGTAGCACCACGTCCATCTCCTGGGCCAGCACGCGCCGCGCGACGTGCGCGCCGTCGTGGCCGCCCCACAGCTGGGATGCGCCGACCGGCCGCGCGATTGCCGGCAGGTAGGGCGGGTTGCCGATCGCGCACCGCGCCCGCCGCACCGCTGCACCCCCGACCGGCAGGTTCACGACGCCGGCTTTGCGCCGGTCCGCGGGGTCCCCGTGCTGGCGCGCACCCGGTTTGTCGGTGGCGGCGAAGAAGTCGCCCTGGATGACGGTGTAATTTCCCAGCTTCGCCCGGGCCGTGGCCCGGCTCGCGATCCGCGCGGAGTCGGCGTCCAGCTCGTACCCGGTGATCGGCACCCGTGAGCCGGACCGGCGCAGCGCCTCGACGACCGGGCGGGCCGTCCCCGGACCGAGCTCCACGATGCCGTCGGCAAGCAGCGGCGCAAGGTCTTTCGACGTCAGCAGTCGTTCGACGCAGTGACCGTAGAAGGTGGACTCGAGCGGATCGAAGAAGGGCATGCCATCGCTCCTCGGCTACGCCGCACAGTGGCACGGTGACGAAGTGGGGCGGTCACACAGCGGCTCCGTTACTCACGGTAACAATACGTCCGTATGCGCCACGTAACATCTTTCCGATGACGGCCCGGCAAAACCCCCACCACCCGTCGGCCGCGGCAGGCAGGGGCGATCGCCGCCGGGGCGTGGGCCGATCAGTCCTGCCCGCCGCCCGCGTTCGGGGCCGGGCGCCAGCCGTCGGCGTCGACGCCACCGGGGATCGGGTCGGCGGGGTCGTACGGTGACCGGGTGAAGACGAACGAGGCGAGTTCGAGGTGGCGCAGGCCGCCGTCGGACTGACGCCGCGCAATGAGGGTCTCCCCGGCGAAGTAGCCGTCGACGCCGAGGAAGGTGCCGCGGCCGGCGGGGCCAGGACGGAAGCGGGAACGCCGGCCGGAACGGCCCAGCGGCGCGAGCAGCAGGCCGCCGTCCGGCCGCAGCGACAGCGTGTAGGGCGCCGGCCCCCAGTACCAGACGCCGGTGACGTCGAGCGGCTCCCGCCCGGCCACCGGCGCGGGCACCCATTCGGCCGGCAGCGGCGGTTCGGCCGTGTCGGCCGCGTCGATCAGGCCGATGGCGAGGTCGACGACGGCGACTCCGCTGGTCGCGTTCGCCATCGCCACCGCCGCCGTCCCCACCGGCCGGGCCCACAGGGCGGCGACGAAACCGGGCATCGAACCGCCATGCCCGACGAGCACGCCACCGGGTTCGCGCAGCAGCTGCACGCCGAGTCCCGCCCCCAGCCGCCACTCGCCGCTGTCCGGCTCGACGGCGGCCGGTTCGCGCATCTCGGCGAGGGTGTCCGCGGACAGCACGGCATCGGTGTGCCCGGCGAGGACGGCCGACCAACGCACCAGGTCCGCGGTGGTCGACCAGAGCTGACCGGCCGGGGCCAGCACGCCGGCGTCGTGGGCGGGCTCGGGCAGCAGCACGTCGGCATGCGGGTGGACGGCGAAGCCGTGGGCGTGGGGCGCGGCGGGCACCGCGGTCGTGCGGGACATCCCCAACGGCGCCAGCAGTTCGTGGTGCAGGGCCTGCGCCCAGCTCATCCCGCGCAGCCGGGCGACGAGTTCACCGAGGACCGCAAAACCGACGTTGGAGTAGTGATGACGACGTCCCGGGCGGAACCGGTCCGGGGCCGGGCCGAGCGCGTCGGCAAGCGTGGGATGGGCCTGCCCCGCCACCCGTTCCCACCAGGGCGGCGGGGTCTCCGCCGCGATGCCGCCAAGATGGGACAGCAGCTGCGCGACCGTGCGGTCCCCGACAGTGGTGCCCGGCAGATGCCGGTCGAGGGGGTCGCCGAGGGCCAGGCGTCCCTCGTCACGCAGGCGCATCACCAGCACCGCGGTGAAGGTCTTCGTGATCGAACCGATCCGGTACTGGGTGTCGGCGCCGGCACCGCCGCCGGCCGGATCGAGTCCGACGACGCGGCCCCGCCCGGCCGTCCACACCGGGCGGCCATCGCGCGCCACGGCGGCGACGAGCGACGGCGCCCGCCCGCCCGCCTGCTCGGCCGCGACCCGCTGCAGCAACAGCCGCTCGGTCGCGGGCAGCAGGCCCCCGCGCTGTCCCGGCTCCGACCGAGGCGAATCCGGCGGCATCGGCACCCCCCGTCTGGCGACCAGTCCCCGGATCGACGCCCGGCTTCCCCATCCGATCAGCCTCTTTGCCTCGGCGCCAGCGGAACGCGCCCCGTGACCTGGGCGATCGTGGTGCGGCCCGGCCGAGACGACGTCGCGAGGCGGCAAGGTGCTCCCCGCCCGGTCAGATCTCGACCCGGTCAGATCTCGACACTCGGCGAACGATGCGTGACCGCAACCGCCGACGAACGCTACTCTCGGGCAATGTAATTCGACTGCGGCAGTGGAAATCCTTCGGCGAGTGATCGAGGCGACGTCGCACGGGCTTCCCAAAAATGTTGCGGCCCGGGATGGCACTTATTTCCGGCGTGCAATCCGGCTGGCTTGGTCAGTCGGCGCCGTCCGCCCTACGATTGTCACCACCGACCGGAACTCCCGCACCGGAGGGGTCTTCATGCGACGGCGTCTGTCCATCATCGCGGCAGGGCTCGGGGTGATCCTGCTCACCGCGGGGCCGGCCGGGGCCGCCGGCTCGCCATCCCCGAGTCCGCCCGCGGGCGGCGGGATCATCGCGGAGCCCGGCGTGTTCCGCGCCTGGGACGCCCGGCAGCCGCCCACGGCCGTCACCTACGACGAGCATCTGGTGCCGACGGGCGCGGCGGCGATCGCACTCGCCGTCCGCGGCAAGCGCACGGTGATCGGTCTCATCGTCCAGGGTCTGATGCCGAATCACCAGTACGGCGCGCACGTCCACCAGAAGGCCTGCGGGGCGACCGGCGCCGCCGCCGGCCCGCACTACCAGAACGTCCCCGACCCCGTCCAACCGTCGGTGGACCCGGCCTACGCCAACGCGCACAACGAGGTATGGCTGGACTTCACCACCGACGCCCACGGAGCGGGGGCCGCGTTCGCGGTCGTCGAATGGGACTTCCGGGCCGGCGGCGCGCACGCGATCATCCTTCACGAGCACCACACGGACAGCTCCCCCGGCGCCGCCGGGGTGGCGGGCGCGCGAGCGGCCTGCCTCACCGTGCCGTTGTCCTGACCCGCCCCGCCGGCCGGCACGGCGGCGGGCCACCAGGCAGGCACGGGCCGAGAAGTCCCGTCGGCGGGAGCACGTTCGGACTGTGGCCGACGGGAGTCGTCCGGACAATCAGGCTGCGCTGCGCGCATTCCGCTCGGGATTTCCGCGCCCCGGCCGTGGTGGTGGATACCGGCGACTCCCGGACCCACCGACGCAGTCGTTCGTAAGGCCGCGAACGGGACGAAAGTCCATATAGCGCAAGCGCGCGCCGGCCGATGATGGCGGCAGCGGCGCGCCCCGTGCGCCGCCGGGCGGGGCAGGAGCGAGATGACAGTGCCGGAGCTTGACCGCGTCACCGGTTGCGGCGCGGTCATCCGGTCGGCCCGTCCCTGCCGGCCGCCGGGCGTCTGGCGGACCTCGCCGGCATCCACGCTGCCCGGACCCGCCCCCATCGGCCCGATTCCCGTCCGCGACCGCGCCTGCGGGCATCCGGCAGAACCGGCACAACCAGTTCGGAGCATGGTTGCGTCGGTCCCCGCAAGCGCGCGACGGATCCGGCGTATCTCGATCCCCGACGCCGGAAATCAGCCGATCTTCTTCTCCCCGAGGACGGCCCTACTGTGTCTGAATACTGCTGGTGCACGGCCACTCCGGCCATCGAGGACCTGATCCGGGAGCATGACGAGCTGGTCGAGCTTTCGGCCGAGGCGCGTGCGGCCTACCGGCGGGGCGACGTCGATTCGCTCATCGACTACTGCTCCAGGATCTCCACGGTTCTCGGCCCGCACACCGTGGTGGAGGAGCGCGGTCTGTTCCCCCCGATGGCCGCCGAGTTCCCCGAGAAGATCGCCATCCTTCGCGGCGAACACCGCCGGATCGAGGCGGTGCTCGCGGGCGCCGCCGACGGCACCGCCCGCACCGACCCGGCCTGGCCCGCCCGGGCCGTCGAAATGCTGACGCTGCTACGGCGCCACATCGTCAAGGAACAAGAGGGGCTCTTCCCTGCCGCCCTCGGCGTCCTCAGCAACGAACAGTGGGATCTCCTCGCCGACATCCGCACGGGAACCAGCCTCATCGGCACCTGACCGCCAGGGTCATCGGCCTCCCGCAGGGTCGTCGGCCTCCCGCAGGGTCGTCGACGGCGGGCGCGCGCCACTTCCAGGCGCCCCCACACCGTCGACCGGCCCCTGCCGCGGGCCGGTTCGCCGCCGGTGTGACCAGCGGGATCCGGGGCCGGGCCGCGACCTGGTCGCGGCGGCGGGAGGATGGAGTGGTGAGGCCACCGACATGGGGCTCGACGCCTGGCGCCCACGCCCGGTGGCCGCGTTCACCACTTCCACCGAAAGCGAGGCCCACGCGTGAGTCCACAAGGACCCGGTACCGCCGTCGACGTCGACGACCAGGTCGTGCTGCTGGACGCCGACCGCCGACCCTGCGGGACGGCACCCCGGCTCGCCGTGCACGGTCTCGACACACCGCTGCACCTGGCCTTCTCCTCCTACCTGTTCAACGCGGCCGGCCGGCTGCTCGTCACCCGCCGGGCGCTGGGCAAGCGCACCTGGCCGGGGGTGTGGACCAACAGCTGCTGTGGACATCCCCGCCCCGGTGAGGACATCGCCGTCGCCGTCGAACGCCGGGTGGAGCAGGAGCTGCGGCTCACGCTGACCGACCTGCACCTCGCGCTGCCGGACTTCGCCTACCGCGCCACCGCCGCCGACGGGCTGGTGGAGAACGAGGTGTGCCCCGTCTATGTGGCCCGGGCGGTGGGTGACCCGGACCCGGACCCGGCCGAGGTCGTGGAGTGGCGCTGGGTCGAGTGGGAGAGCTACCGGCAGGCGGCGCTCGCCGCGCCGTGGGCACTCAGCCCCTGGTCGGTCGACCAGATGACCGCGTTCGGCCGGGCCGCGCACCCGCTGACGGCCGCACGCGGTGCCGCGGGCTGACCGGTCACCGCATGCGGATGCCCATCCGGGCGCTGCCGGTCGGCACCGGCGAGGCCGAGCGCCGCCCGGATGGGCCCGGTGACCTCAGGACCGCCCCCTCGGGGCATGCAGGCGACCCGTCGCCCGTCCTAGATCGGTCCACGGGCTAGGCCCTGTGGCCAGGATGGGCGAGTTCGGATCGGGCATCCGTAGCTAATTGGTACTAGTAGCAGCCCGGCCCGCGTCACGCTCCGTCAACAGGTGACCGCAAAGGGATCATCACCCTAAGTGGCTGGCCGGCATTCCGCCAAAGCTCTGCCGAGTTACAGTCCTGTCACTTCACTGGAAGCTTCCCCGAAATCGCCGAGATACCGTTGCGTCTCAGCAACCCAGGCCACTTCGGCCGGTATGGGGTCACCGAGCGCATCCGCGGCCGCCTCCGCCGCAGCGGCCGCGCCTCGCCTCCGCGGCGTTCCTTCCGCCGCACATCACGTGCAGCACGGATCACGCCTCCGCTGGCATGCACGAATTCCAGCCATAGGCAATGGGATGAAGTCCCGTATCCACCAGGTAGTTAGTCCCGATCGAGCACCACCTTCGTGTCGGATCGCTGGCCGCTCGACACCGGCCAGGGTCCGGGCAGCCGTGTCCGTTGCGGCCTACCACCCCGGCCTCGCGTGCGGTCCCGGTCCGCCCCCCGCGTGGCGCCCGGCGACGCCCGCCTGTCGGCTCCATCCCACGGCGAGCCATCACCGACATCAGTGACCTGGCATTCCGCCCGCGCCAGCTGCGGTGCGCGCGACACCGGTCACTGTGCGCCCCCGTCCACCGACACGGTCCGCGTCCCCCCGGTGACATGTCCGGCGCGACAAAGGCAGGTCCGCCGGAGCCCGGCGCCGGCCCACAGGGACGGAACGCGCCACGCAACGGCCACCGAACGGAGTCGCCTACGCACTCCGGAGGACGCATTTTGTGGCGCCCCCGGAAGGACGGTCGACTCGGCCGCCGGACGGTCCGCGGCCCGCCCGGCGGCGGCCCGCACATTCCCGACTGCCGCCGCACCAGGCCAGGCGAACGGTTCGCCGACCCGGCCGGCGGCCGAGGGCCTACGGCCGACGGTTGCGGTGTCCGGCTTTTTTTCAGCCATGCCAGCCGCACCCGGACGGGCAGTTTGGATACGGCCATCCGTACGGTTCACCAGAACGCCGGCCATTCATTCCGAAGAATTCTCGGGACCGCGCAAGTATTTACTGTCTGTGACTACGTGCCCCGAGGTGGGGCTAGAAGGGGTCCTCTTACCGGGCCAGTCCCCGATTGGTTCCGCAAAGTGCTTGCCGGCCACGCCACCGGTGCGGGAGGCTTGCCGATGCGCGGCGAGAGACGCGCCTGCCAGCACGAGAAAAATGCGCATGTCGGCGAACCGCGCGACACCCACGGGGGTTACTGGTATATGGAGCGCTCAACGGTGCGATCAGCCGTGTCGCGGACGACCGGAGCCCGCGCGTGCCCATTGTTCAGGTCCTGACCTGACGGGGCCGCCAGCCTCACCTCGAACCCGGTTCCCACCGGAAAAATACCGCGGTAATCGTCGAGATACCGTCATTCTTCCGTGCGCGGGTTCGGCGTGCGGCCGCGTCACCGTTCCATGCCGGCCCCTGGTTTCACCGCGCAACTCCAAGGTTTGACCGCAAGGATTGATCGCAGAGCCTCAGGGTTTCGCCCCATAGCCCAAGGGTTTCGCCCCAGCCCCTGGAAGACCAAAGATAGGTGGAGTCTGCCATGACCGAGCCCGTACCGACCGACACCGGAGCGACCGGCTCAGCCGCCCCCGGCGAGGACCTCCGACTGAGTCTGAGCACGGCGGCCGCGCGCAACCTCGCGACGACCACCAAGTCCGTCCCGCAGATGCAGGAGATCACCTCCCGGTGGCTGCTGCGGGTACTGCCCTGGGTGCAGACCGCCGGCGGCGTCTACCGGGTCAACCGCCGGTTGACCTACGTGCTCGGCGACGGCCTCGTCACGTTCACGTCCGTCGGATCCGACGTGCGGGTGGTGCCCGGCGAGCTCGCCGAGCTGCCCGCGCTGCGCGGCTTTGGCGGCGGGGCGCTCGCCGGCCTCGCCGACCGGTTCGCCCAGCGGGAGTACTCCGCGGGCGACGTGCTTGCGGAGACGGGTGCGCCCGCCGACGAGGTGTTCCTCATCGCCCATGGCAAGGTCGGGAAGTTCGGACCCGGTACCTACGGCGACGAGCGGTCCCTCGGGGTGCTCGCGGACGGCGAGTACTTCGGCGACGAGGTCCTCACCGAGGCGGGGCTGACGTGGGATTACACCGCCCGGGCGCTGACGGCGACCACTGTGCTGGTGCTCTCTCGCCAGCAACTCGCCGAGATCACCGGGCAGGACGCCGAACTCAGCGGGCACCTGGAGGACTACCGCAGCCGGCCGCGGCCGGCGAGCAACAAGCAGGGCGAGGCGGAGATCGCGATCGCGGCCGGACACTCCGGCGAGCCGAACCTGCCGGGCACGTTCGTCGACTACGAGCTGGCCCCACGCGAGTACGAGCTGTCCGTCGCCCAGACGGTGCTGCGCATCCACAGCCGGGTCGCCGACCTGTACAACGAGCCGATCAACCAGCTCTCCCAGCAGCTGCGGCTCACCGTCGAAGCACTGCGCGAACGCCAGGAGCACGAGCTGGTCAACAGCCCCGACTTCGGCCTGCTGCACAACGCCGACCTGCGCCAGCGTATTCACACCCGTTCGGGTCCGCCGACCCCGGATGACCTCGACGAGCTGCTCAGTCGGCGGCGCAGCACCCATTTCCTGCTTGCCCACCCTCGGGCCATTGCGGCGTTTGGCCGGGAATGCACGGCGCGGGGCATCTACCCGGCGACCGTTCTGTTCCACGACGAGCACGTGCCGGCGTGGCGCGGCGTGCCGCTGCTGCCGGTGAGCAAGATTCCGATCAGCTCCACCGGGACGACGTCCATTCTCGCGCTGCGCACCGGCGAGGAGAACCAGGGCGTGATTGGCCTGAACCACATCGGGCTCGCCGACGAATACGAGCCGGGGCTGTCCGTCCGATTCATGGGCATCAACGAGAAGGCGATCATCTCCTACCTCGTGACGACCTACTTCTCCGCCGCCGTCCTCGTGCCGGACGCGCTCGGGATCCTGGAGAGCGTCGAGATCGGACGCTGAACCCGCCGACCGGCGCGCCGCCGCGGACAGCATCCCGCGGCGGCGCGCTGGTTTCGGTGGCGCTTTCCAGACCGCACCGCCCCGACCCCCCGCGGCAGACGAGGGTTTTCCCGGAGAAACTATGCAGCCTTTCACCCTTCCCGAGTTCTACGTGCCTTATCCGGCGCGGTTGAGTCCCCATCTGGAGCAGGCCCGGGAACACAGCAAGGCGTGGGCTCGGGAGATGGAGATGATCGACACTCCCCAGCACGGCATCGCGATCTGGACGGAGCATGACCTCGACGCCCACGACTACGCCCTGCTGTGCGGCTACACCCATCCCGACGCCACCGCCGATCGCCTGAACCTGATCACTGACTGGTACGTCTGGGTCTTCTACTTCGACGACCACTTCCTGGAGCTTTACAAGCGGACGAACGACATGGCCGGCGCCCGCGCCTACCTCGACCGGCTCCCCGCCTTCATGCCGGTGGAGGGTGCGATCACCGAGGAGCCGTCGAACCCGGTGGAGCGGGGCCTGGCCGACCTGTGGACGCGGACCGTGCCGGCCAGATCCGCCGACTGGCGGGCCCGCTTCGCCGTCAGCACCCGCAACCTGCTCGACGAGTCCCTCTGGGAACTCGAGAACATCAACGCCGCCCGGCTGTCCAACCCGATCGAGTACGTCGAGATGCGCCGCAAGGTCGGCGGCGCCCCCTGGTCGGCGAACCTCGTCGAGCACGCCGCCGACGCCGAGGTTCCCGCCCGCGTCGCCGCCACCCGCCCGTTGCAGGTGCTGCGCGACACCTTCTCCGACGCGGTGCACCTGCGCAACGACCTGTTCTCCTACGAACGCGAGGTCACCGAGGAGGGTGAACTCAGCAACGGGGTGCTGGTCGTGGAGCGATTCCTCGACATCGACACGCAGGCCGCCGCCGAGACCGTCAACGACCTGCTGACCTCCCGGCTGCACCAGTTCGAGCACACCGCGGCCACCGAGCTGCCGGCCGTCCTCGACGAGCACGCCATCGACCCGGCGGGCCGGCTCGCGACGCTGGCGTACGTCAAGGGTCTGCAGGACTGGCAGTCCGGCGGGCACGAGTGGCACCTGCGCTCCAGCCGCTACATGAACCGCGAGGCGACGCCCGACGGGGTCCCGCCCGGCCTCGGGCTCCCCGTCGGGCTCGGGGGGACGGGCAGCCTCGTCCCCACCGCCGGACTGCCCGGCATCCCCGGGATCCCCAGCCTCGGCACCTCGGCCATCCGGGTCATCCCGTCCCTGCTGGCCACCGCGCCGCGGCGGATCCGGTCGTTCGCCAACGTGCCGTTCCGGGTCGTCGGTCCGACCCCGCTGCCGGAGTTCTACCTGCCCTACACCACCGGGCAGAGCCCCCACCTGGACTCCTCGCGACAGGAGGTCGTCCGCTGGGCGCGGTCGATGGGCCTGTTGGACCGGGTTCCGGGCATCTGGGACGAGCACAAACTGCGCGCGGCCGACTTCGCCCTGTGCTCGGCGGGCATCCACCCGGACGCGACCGCCGACGAGCTCGACATCACGACGGGCTGGCTGACCTGGGGAACCTATGCGGACGACTACTACCCGGCGATCTTCGGGGCATCCCGGAACCTGGCCGCGGCGAAGCTGTGCAACGAGCGGCTGCGTTCCTTCATGCCAGTGGACGGCCCGCTGACCGAGCTGCCGGTCAGCGCCCTGGAACGGGGCCTCGCCGACCTGTGGGAACGCACCACCCGAGGGATGGAACCCGCCGCGCAGGCATCGTTTCGCCGGGCGATCGACGTGATGCTCGACAGTTGGCTGTGGGAGCTGGCCAACCAGTTTCACAACCGCATCCCCGACCCCATCGACTACCTGGAGATGCGCCGCGCGACGTTCGGCTCGGACCTGACGATGAGCCTGTGCCGGCTGGCCCGCGGCAACAGCGTGCCGGCGGAGGTCTTCCGGACCCGGCCGCTGCGGGCCCTGGAGAACGCCGCCGCGGACTTCGCCTGCCTGCTCAACGACCTCTACTCCTACCAGAAGGAAATCCAGTTCGAAGGTGAGATCCACAACGCGGTGCTGGTCGTCGAGAACTTCCTCGGCTGCGACCGCGACCGCGCCGTCGAGGTGGTCAACGGGCTGATGACCGCTCGGATACGGCAGTTCGAGCACGTCGTGGACAGGGAGCTGCCCGACCTGTTCGACCGTCTCGACCTCGACGGCGACGCCCGCGCGGCGATCGGCTCCTACGCCCGGGAGCTCCAGAACTGGTTGGTCGGCGTCCTGCGCTGGCACCAAGGGACGCACCGATATGAGGAGGCCGAACTGCGCTACCACCCCTCCGCCGACCGGCGGCCCTTCGGTAGCCCAACCGGGCTAGGCACCTCCGCCGCGGACGTCCGCCGACTGGCCGCCCGCTAGCCCCTCGAGCGCCGAACCCGGCCGAACGTGCAGGTGAGCGTGGGGTAATCGCATCTGCGTCGTCCGGCCGGGTCGGTTGGTCGGCTGGCCCAAACCCACCCCTCGGGGGTACCAGCCCGACCAGGCCACTTTCACCGACAGTGCTCGCTCGGTAAACATTCCGCCCGAATCGTCCGGGTACAACTGATTTGGTCGGGTAGCGGCGTGGGCCGCGACCGGGCGTGCCGGCGTTCGTGGTGTCGCCGCACCCCCGGTGCCCGGCACGGCTGCGCCTGGGCGCGGCCTCGGCACGACGCAAGCATCCGAGGGGGACGTGGCGTGTCCTGGAAGGCTTTGCGGGCGGGCGATCCGCCCGAAGTGGGTCCGTACCGGCTGAAGGGTCGGCTCGGCAGCGGGGGCATGGGCATCGTGTACCTCGGCGAGGACGACGCGGGCACCCGGGCCGCGGTCAAGGTCATGCGGGAGGAGCACACCGCCGACACGGCGTTCCGCCACCGCTTCCACCGGGAGGCCGCGGCGGTGGCCGCGATCGACAGCCCCCGGGTGGCCCGGCTGCTGGCCGCGGACGTCGACGGCGACCAGCCGTGGATCGCCACCGAGTACGTGGCGGGACCCACCCTGTACTCATCGGTCGCCACCGGCGGGCCGCTGTCCGGCGAGGCGCTGTGGGAGGTGGCCCGCGGGCTCGCGGAGGCGCTGTGCGCCATCCACGACGCCGACGTCGTGCACCGCGACCTCAAGCCGGGCAACGTCATGCTGGCCGCGGACGGCCCGAAGGTGATCGACTTCGGGATCGTCGCCGGCCTGCCCGGCATGATGACCGCCTCCGGCGTGGTGATGGGCAGCATCGGCTACCTTGCGCCCGAGCTGCTGACCACCACGCGTCGCCCACGCCCCGCGGCCGACGTCTTCTCCTGGGGCCTGACGGTGTGCTTCGCCGCAAGCGGGCGCCCGCCCTTCGGCGGCGGCCCCCTGGACGCGCTGCTCTACCGGACGGTCCACGGTGAGGCGGACCTCAGCGGCCTGCCCGGCCCGTTGCGCGGTGTGGTTGCTGCCAGCCTGCGCAAAAGGCCGGAACGCCGGCCGGACGCCCACCGGATCCTCAGCCAGATCGCCGCCACCGCGGGCGCCGCGGCGGCCGACGGCGCGGACGCCGACGTCGCCCTGCCAGGCGGCCGCACGCCCGTCACCCGCCTGCGCGGGGCCGGCGGCGAGCCGACCCCGACGCTCCCCCGCGAACGGCGGGCCACCCGCCGGCCCCGGCAGCGGCGCGGCGTGCTGGTCCCCGGTGCGGGGGTGACCGCGGTCGCCGCGGCGGTGACCGCCGCGATCCTCCTCGCCACCGCACCGGCGGAGCCGCCCAACGCCATCGCGGCGGGCGGCGCCACCGAGGGCGATGCGACCAGCCCCCATTCCCGCGTCCCCTCCCCGCCCGGCGGGGGGAAGTCCCTCATCGCCGGTGGCTCGAACATCCCCGGTGCCGCGACTGACCCGACCACCGACGGCCCCACCACCGACGACCTCACCGGCGGCGACCCGACCGCCGGCTACCAGGCCGGCGCGGCCGGTCCTGGGGTCCTGGCCGGGCCCGAGACCGCCGTGCAACCGCTGCCGGGCGGCCGGACCGACCCGACCGGCCGAACGGTCCTGGGGGCACCGCCCGGTTCGGCGGCGGCCTACCCCGCGGCGTCGGCCGGCCGGGCGGCGACCGGCGCTGCGGCGCTGGTGGGCTCGACGGCGTGGGTCCCCTCGACAGCCACCCGGGCCGGTGCGGCGGCGGCCTCGGCAGGCGGGGCGCCCCCCGTGGCGGCGACGGGCTCGCTGCAGGACGCGGTTCCCCCTTCGGCGATGACGGCGGGGGTGGGCGCGGGGTCACCGCCGTCGGCGACCGTCCGCGAGGTCGCCTTCCCGACTGCCGCCCAGCAATCCGGGCCGGGTACCGCGCCCGCGAGTGGTACCGGGTCGGCCACGACGCCTTCGGGGCCGACCGCCGCCATCGCGCCCGTCAGCCGAATTGCCGCGACCTTCACGGCCAGCCCGGCGAGCGTGCACTCGGCGAGCACCTGCCTGCCCGGCGGCCCCTGGGGGCCGCTGCAGCTCGCGGCCGGATGCGGCGGCCCGTCGGCGCAAGCTCTCCCGGCGATCCTGACCACCGCGGCGGCGCCGCCGCCGTGGTCGAGGGCGCTCGCCGAGGGCATCCCCCGCCTTATCGCCGCCGCCGTCGGCTCCGAGATGTCCTGGGACGTCCTCGACTGATCCACGCGAAACTGCGCCGCCAGTTCGGACCAGCCGTCGCCTCCGCCGAACGGGCCAGAGACCTGCCGAACCCACCCGTCGACATCATGCGCGGGGGTCACCTCTCCGCTTCGTTCCGGCTGCCTGCACCCGCCGTGGCCGGCCGACGGTACCCGGAGGAGGTCCGCCGGGCAACGCCGGCCGACCTTCACACTCCGTCTACGGAGCGCATTTCGCCGCTCTGCCGCTGCCACAGTGCGCGGTACTTGCCGTGCCGGTCGAGCAGCTCGCGATGCGACCCCTGTTCCACGATGCCGCCCGCGTCCAAAACGATGATCCGGTCCATGTTCAGCAGGGTCGACAGTCGGTGCGCCACAGCGATCACCGTCTTGTCGCGCCAGAGCTCCTCCAGCGCGTGCTGGACGAGCACCTCGCTCTCGCTGTCCAGCGCGCTCGTCGCCTCGTCGAGAATCAGGATGGGTTTGGCATCGAGGAATGCGCGGGCGATCGCGATCCGCTGCCGCTGTCCGGTTGACAGCTTGATGCCGCGCTCACCGACGATGGTGTCGTAGCCTTCCGGCGCCTGGCTGATGAAACCGTGCGCGTGGGCCCGCCGCGCGGCCGACTCGATCTGTTCCTGCGTCGCTGCGGCGGCTGTCCCATAGGTGATGTTGTCCCGGATGGACCGGTGGAACAGCGTGGTGTCCTGCGGGACATAGGAGATTCTCGTGGCGAGCGCATAGTTCGACGTCGGACGGCCATCCACCCGGACGGTTTCCACCGTCAGCGGATAATATCCGAGCAGCAGTTTTATCAATGTCGTCTTGCCGCTTCCGCTGCGACCCACGATACCGATCTTCTCGCCTGGTTCGATCGTCAGATCAATGCCGGCGAGCACCGGCCGGCCGTCGTTCTCCGGATAGGCGAACGACAGCCCGCGGAACTCCAGTCGGCCCGGCGCACGCGACGCGGCCGCGAGGGTCGTCCCGGGCAGCTCGACCGGCGGGTCCACGGCGATGGGCCGGTCGGCAAAAAGGTAACGGTAGGCCTCCTCGACCCGCGCCAGGCGGAGATTCAGCTGGGCGATCTCCCAGACCGTTCCCCAGATGAAGTCCGAGAACATCACCAACACCGACAGGAACGTCGTGAACTGAGCCAGGCCGAGCTGGCCCGTCAGGTACAGGTGCAGGTTGAGCAGGATCGAGACCGGCCAGACCAGATAGCGCACCACGAGGGACATCGAGGCCCAGAACACGATGGTCCAGAAGTACGAGCGGCGGGCGGCCTCGATGACGGTGCGGCGACGCCGGATCACCTGCTCATGCTCGGTCCCCTCCTGCCGGAAGGACTTCACGCTGACGAAGTTCGCGATGACGTCGATCACATAGCCGTCCAGCTCGGAGATTTCGTCCGCGAGACGCTTCTCCGCCCGGGACGAACGGCGCACGGTATGTCGGCCGATCGCCATCATCAGCAGCACGGCCAAGAAAAATGTGAGTCCCGAGTACAGGTTGACGGAGAACATGATAATGATGATCGACGGCACCCTGATAATCTGCTCCACGTAGGTGAAGCAGGTGGTTTCCAGGATCTCCCGGAACTCGCGGCCCAACATCGCAATATAACTGCTGATCTTACCTGTGAACTTGCCGACAAAGTACGGGTAGCGTTCGTTGATAACTCTATGGAAGAGGATGTTCTCGTACTCATATCCCCGATCGTTCAGCAGCCGAAGATACAATATCTCGGCGGCTCGCCAGGTCAGGTCGTGGAGGATGTTACAGCCGATGAGGATCACTGCGTACCGGTAAACACCGTCGGTGGAATCCGCCACGCCAGCCAGGGCCTGCACGAATCTCCCGATGAAGACGGGCAGGACCGCGAGCGCCACGTTGGACACCGCGAAAAAGACGACCACGAGCACCATGGAACCCTTGAAGGTGGCAACGAAACCCAGGTAGGAACGCAGCCCGGCGTGCCGGCCCGGATCGCCGGCGTCGGCACCCCCGACATCGCCGCCGGTGGACTCGGGGGCTTGTCTCCGTTGCCAGGGAATGTCGTCGCCCGTAGCGCCCATCCGGGAATCATGGCAGCGCGAGGTGGTTTCCGCATCTCATTTTCCGGGCGGCACGACCGGGCGCCGCAAACTCCGCGCAACCAGGCCGGAACGACCATCCCGCGGCGGCCGAGGCCACGGTCCCGATCCTCGGCCACGATCCGAGAACGATCGACGGCGGAGCATGCGACGTCAGCGGGGCGAGGACGAGCTGCCGGCCGGTGTGGAGAGAGTCCGCCGGGTCGGCCCGGTTCCAGGTGGGGAATCCGAGCCACCAGCGCCCGGCCGCATCCTGGAAGGGTTCCGCGCCGCCCGGTCCGACCCCACCCAGGCCCGCGCGCAGCCAGGGATCGGCGGCGGCCGTGCAGGGCCCGAGCGGGCTCGGATCAGCCCGCGCCACCCGTTCCCACCATCGCCACAACGGGCGCTCCGCCTGCCCCGGATGGTTGGCGGACGAAGGAAGACAACGATATCTTTCGCTGTTCCACCAAGGAATCGAGCCCGACCGTTTCGGGTTCATGCCCCACTGAGCGTCATTTCTGTAGCGTCATTGACGAAGCAAGACTGGCGGCGGCCGGCGGCGGCCGTCGAACATCCCGCAGGGAAGGGGCATCGCATGCCTCGCGGACGCTGGCTCGGCCTGGCGGCCGCGGTGGTTCTCGCCGCGGCGACGGGCGCGTGTTCCACCGGTGAGGGCTCCACCTCCGCGCAGGCCCACTTCACGGCGCTCGCCCGGGAGGTGGCGGGGCCCATGGCCCCGCCGGACACCGCACGCCTGCCGCTGCTGTTCGTTCACGGCGCCCTCGGTTCGGGGGACCAGTTCGAGTCGCAGGCACAGCGGTTCGCCAGCAACGGCTATCCGGCCGACCGGATCGCCGCCTTCGACTACGACGCGTCATCCTCGACCGATTCTTCGGAGAAGGTATTCCCGCAGCTCGACAAGCAGATCCAGGGCCTGCTCAGGACGACCGGTATGAAGAAGGTCGATCTGGTGGGCCTGGCGGAGGGCGCCGGGCTCACCGAGCGGTACCTGGCCAGCTCCACCGGGCGGGCGAATCGGATCGCGCATGTGGTCAGTGTGGATGGTTCCCTGGCGGCCAAGCCCCCCGGGGGCGTGCCGATGCTCGTCGTCTGGAGCACCGGGGATCCCAGCTTTCGGGTCCCCGGGGCGGGCAACGTCCGCTTCCCCGGCCTGGACCGCATCGGGCTGCTGACCTCGCCTGGCACGTTCCGGGAGATGTTCCGTTTCCTCACCGGTACCGAGCCGTTCACCACCGACATCACCGCCGAGAAAGGTCAGATCGAAATCTCCGGCCGGGTGCTGCTCTATCCCGCGAACGCCGGGGTCGACGAGGCCCGTCTGGAGATCTACCAGCTCGACCCGAAGACGGGTAAGCGCCTGCCGAAGGGCCTCGGGGGCCTTTTCGCCCTGCCCGCCGACGGCTCCTGGGGTCCGTTCCGCGCGGACGGCACCGCCTCCTACGAGTTCGCCGTCGTCCGGTCCGGGGAGCCCGTGCACCACTTCTACTATCAACCCTTCCGCCGAAGCGATCGGCTCGTCCGCCTCCTGACCAGCCGGCCGGGCCAGGAGATCGGCGGCGGCATGCAGACCGGCCCGAAACAGACCGATCTCGTCGTCACCCGCGCCCTGGAATGGTGGGGCGACCAGGGGCGGGCCAGCGACATCCTCACCGTCGACGGGACGAATGTCCTGAGCGCGGCGGTGGCCCCGCGCACCAAGCTGGCCCTCGGTGTGTACCTGTTCGATCGCGGTGCCGACGGCGTCTCCGACGTCATGACCCCGATACCCTCCCATTTCGGGGTCGGCTTCCTCACCGGCACGGATCTGCACATCCCGGCGGGCGACCGCTCGGTCGAGGTCGCGATGACCCCACGGGGGCAGGCTGCGCATCGCGGGGTGCTGCGGGTGCCCGCCTGGCCGTCGGACACCCATCGCGTCACGCTGCACTTCCGCGACGACGGCTGAGGGCACGGCGGCTACGACAGAGCTCGCCGGATGCCGTCCACCGCGGCCGCGTACCCCGCCCGGTACGCCTCCCGCTCGCCCGCCGTCATCCAGCGCGCCTGGACCGGTCCCGCCGGTTCGACGCCGAGCGCGGTCTCCACCACGGTCGGCGGTCGGGTCGGCGGCGGATCGCCGCCGGGCCCCTTCCCGTACACCAGCACCACGTCGACGTCGCCGTAGGCCGCGGTGAAGACCAGGCTGGCCGGCAGCCGGGCGACGGCCCGGAACACCTCCACCGGATCGGACCCCGCGCGCAGCACGACCGCCCAGCGGTCCAGTCCCCAGGGCGTCACGGTGACCCGTCGGTCGTCCTGCCGATTCGCCGCCGGCAGGACGGAGCTCGCGTCCCGCGAGCCGGCCGCGGTAGCCCCTGCCTGATCTTCCGGGTACGCCGCCGCCGATCCGGGGGGTCCGGCCGGATCGGCGGCGGGGCGGTGACCCTGCTTGGGCAGGGCAGGGTCACCTGTCCGCGGCAGCCGGTCGGCAGGGGCGGCTGGCTCGCCCGGGCTGGCACCGGTCAGCGACTGCGCGGCAGTGGTGGGGGCGGATGGAGATGGCCGGATCGGTGGGGGCAGCCCGGCGACAGCGGACTGCCGCTCGTGGACGAAGAAGCGCAGGGGCGCCACCTCGTACTCCAGCCAGCCCTGCGCGGTCGCGAAGGCGTCCGCGGCCGACGCGGAGACAAAGGTGATCATCACGTCGGTGACCTGCCGGTTGCCGCCGGGTGCGAACCGGACAACGCCGTAGACGACCGCAGGTTGATCATGATCTCTCCTCGGCTCCGTCACGATCGTCACCGCCCTTCCGTGCCTGCCGCCCCGCTTCAGCGTCCGCCCGGCCGGCCACACCGGTGGCCGCCAGCAACGCCGGTGGCGGCCACCGAGATCGGTGGCCCTCGCTGCGCCCCTCCCATCCGGGCTGACGGTGGTCGACCGGGCCGCCGGGTGCGCCGGCCCCGCCCGGCGGAGGTCGCGGCTCGACGCGGGGCGGGGCCGGCCTGCTTCCAGGTTCGCCCGCGTCGCGGTGGCCGGGAAACGTCAGTCAGGCATGCTCTTTTCGTATTGGCCGCTGTGGTCCGGACCGGACCACAGCCGCCGAGGCGCGCCCCGCGCCGACGCCGCGGGGCAGCCTCGATTCCTCCCAAATGGGGCGGGAAGGGATGGCCCGGCCGGGTGGGACGTAGACGGGGGCCGCGGGCCTCGTACCAGATCCGCCCCGATGCCGCCCGGCCGTCCAGCCCGGCCGTATGTCGGATCCGCGACAACCCCGCGGTGCCGGCAAGCGCCGGCAAACTATGCCGGTTTGGCATAACGTCATCATTCCGATACATCAGCCGGAGCCTGACGCCGGGGGCTTTCCGCCGTCCTGGCACGGCGATCGACACATGTCGGAGCTGGACGGAAGGCCGGGCGATGTCCTACGAATCCGGTCCCTACCGGGTCTCTCGCGTCCTGCTCGCCCGGCCCGACTTCCGGACCGCCTGCGAGACCCGGGACTTCCGGATGGCCTTCCGATTGATGAAGAAGTACGACGGCGCGAGCCAGAACCGCATCGCGTCCCCGGTCGAAGGCCTCAGCCAGAGCCGGGTCAGCCGGATCATGCAGGGCGAGGACCACATCGCTCGGCTCTCCCTGATCGAGCGCATCGCCGACGCGCTACGCATCCCGGGCGCCTACTTCCACCTCGCCGCGCGCCCCTGGGAGGCGACCGGCGAGCCTGGCGACGGCGTCCCCCGAACAAGGGGCACGGGTGCCCGGCCGGCCGGCCCCGGCGGCGAAGTGCCCCCGCCGCCGGGGGGCGCGGCGTCCCCCATTGCCGCGGCCGCGCCGGCCGAGTCATCCCGGACAGCCCGCGGCGGCCCCGACTCCGGTGGGCTCGTCGTTGAGGAGGACCGCGCCGAGCTCCGCTATGAGGACGGCATGTACGTCGCCCACCAGCGCCGACGGGTGCTCAACACCGGCATCGAACCGGTGACGCGCTACCTGATGCGGATCTCCGTCGACCGCTTTCCCGGGGACCAGGAGCGCTCCGCCCGGCTCTACCGCAGCAATCCGCTGCGCTGGGAGGAGCTGCAGCTTAGCGCACATTGCGGCGACGAGCAGATGTCCTGGCAGGTCAAGACCGACTGGGACGCACTGAAGGAGGTCTGGCTCCTCTTCGAGAACAATCAGGGTCGATTCCCCCTCTACCCGGGTGAATCGGCGTGGATCGAATACAGCTACCGGGTCGGCGAGGAGAAGTGGGGCCCATGGTTCCAGCGAGCCGTCCGGGTACCGACCAGTTTCCTGTCGGTCGTGCTGGACTTCCCCGCCGAGGTCGATCCCGTGGTGTGGGGCATGGAGACGTCGATGACCGCGGACGCCTTCCCGTTCCGCACGGCGATCGCCCGCGCGGATGCCGCCGACAGGCGGGTGTTCACCTGGTCCACCAGCAAGCCACCCCTGCACGCCCGGTATCGCCTGGAATGGAATTTCCGGGCCGGGGCGACGAGCCGGAACCCGGCCGACCGGACCGTTCCCAGGCCCAGCGAGCAGATGGCCGCGACGGGCATCGTCCAGATCGGCGATCCCATGCTCCACCAGCCGGCCCGGTCGTTCGGGCTGCCCGCCGAGGCCGAGGATGCCCGCCGCGTCGTCGCCGAGCTGTCATCGGCCATGGAACGGGTGTCCGCGCTGCACACCTTCGGCAAGGGGATGGGCATCGCCGCGCCCCAGATCGGGATCAACCGGGCCGCGGCGATCGTGCGGTCGGCGGACGGCGACATCCTCACCCTGCTCAATCCACGCGTCATCGAGTCCGCCCCCGAGAGCGACGAGCAGTACGAGGGGTGCCTGAGCTTCTTCGACGTCCGCGGGATCGTGCCGCGTTCCCTGGAGCTGCACGTGGAGCACACCGACATCTCCGGCCGCCGGCACATCACGGTGTACCGCCAGGGTCTGGCCCGCCTGGTCGCGCACGAGATCGACCACCTGCACGGGCACCTCTACACCGACCGGATGCGGCCCGGGGTCGTGCCCATCCCCGTCGAGCAGTACCGCGGCACCGGTTCGGCCTGGACCTACCACCCCTGAGACCCCGTCGCCCCGGCCGGGCATCGGTCACCGACAGGCCCGTGGCCCAGTCGGTGGACACATCCGCACAAGCGGGACTACTGGTTGCGTACCGTATAGTTCGGAAAAGCGAAAAATCGGCGTTACCGCCACGGTGACCGCGAAATTTTTCTTCGGCTCCGTTAGCTTTGCCGGCAACGCGGGTAGCAGGCCCTCTCGCCACGCCCGGAAAAAGACCTGCCACGCACCGTGGAAGATTTACGGTGAGCGTGGCAGGTCAACCGCAGATCAGGTATTTCCAGGTGCGCCGAAGGCCGTTAAAATCGGGCGCGCCACGCGGGCGCGAAATCGCAATTCAGAGATCATTTAAAGATATTAGAACGTACTGTGTCGATCCTCACGTACCCTTGATTTCTCCGGGTCACGCTCAGCTATGTTCGTCGCCATGCCGTCAACTGATGGCAGACGTCGGGTGGCACGCCGAACCCTGCTCCCACCCGACGAGAATCAAACCTGTGGCAGGGATGGGGGAACCAATTTCGGGCGCCGAGTTCAGGCGCCCTAGGGGTGAAGCCGAGAACCGCGGCCGGGCATTCCCAGCCCGAACCCGACAGCTCACCTCGTAGGCGTGGGGAAGGGTAACTCAATGTCCAACGCTCGTTCGCTCGGTCGGGGCCTCAACCGGATCAAGCTCGGCACCCGGGCCGCAGTCATCGCCACCACTCTCGCCGCCTCCGTCGGCGGCGGCCTCGCGCTGTCCCAGCCGGCCAGCGCGGCCCCCAACGCAGATCACTTCCTGCGCGCCGTCATTCCCTGCGAATCCGGCGGGAACCCGCACGCGGTCAACTCCATCGGAGCCGGCGGCCTGTTCCAGTTCCTGCCCAGTACGTGGCACGGCCTGGGCGGCAGGGGCCTGCCGCAGCACGCCAGCGTCGGGGAGCAGTGGCAGCGCGCGCGGCAGCTGTACGCGCAGGCGGGTACCAGCCCCTGGTACGCGTCGAAGTCCTGCTGGGGACACCGGATCTGAGGCCCCGATACAGCGCGCCGACATCCGCACTCGGCCGGCCCTGATCCGCACATGATCAATTAGATCGTGCTCGGCGGACCGTGAGCCGCAGCCTGCGCGAGGCGACGCGACCCAGCGCGGGTCAGGAGCCCCGCCCTCCATCCGGGGGGCGGGGCTCCGTCCTCTCCACGGGCGGGCCTCCGGTCAGGTCCTCTCCGCGGGCGGGCCTCCGGTCAGCACTCCCAGCCCGGGTGGTCCTCCCAGCCGGGGCGGCGTGCCCGCGGGCGGCCAGCGCAACTCCATGCAGAGCTGCCCGTCGTCGACGTCGACAATCATGTCGATGGCTCGACCCGACGGCGCCGGCGGCACCTGACCCGCCGGCCATGAACAGGACAGAAACAGGCTCGCGGTACGAGACTGAGCGGTGATGGTGAGCAGCACCCGACGGCTCGGCATCACCCGCAGCGCGTGGTGGAGCTGCTCGACGAACTCGCCGCGCACCGACGTGGGCAGCTGGTCGAGGCCGCCGGAGATCTGGCTGGACACGACCGTGCCGTGCCGTTCGGCGGCATCGATGGCCTCTCCGATCGCGCTGTGCACGGCGTCGTCGTCGAACAGCAGCCGCCGCACGGCGACCGCACGGCGGGCACATTCCGAGCGCACGACCTCAGCCCGCGGGTCAAGCCGGCCCGCCGCGACGGCGGCCAGCAGCGGCGCCACATCCCGCTCGACGGCCCGCAGCAGGCCTCGGCGACGCTCACGCAGCTGGTCCCGGTTCTCCGCCCGCTGGCCCAGCTCCCGCTCGCAATGGCCGGCCCAGGCGCGGACATCGGCCGTGCTCCACAGCAGCGGACCCACCATGACCAGGCAAATCTGCATGATCCACAAATAGTAGAGCCACAGGAGAAGAGCGGACAGCGACAGCGGGTCCCACGGGTTGAACAGCAGGCTCACCGCGATCATGGCGGCGGCGACGGCAACGGACGCGAGCACCCATCGCCACATCGGGCGGGACACCGTCACCAACATCAACAGTGGTGGCAGGCTGAGCATCGGCCACGCCATCATCCGCGCCCCGTCGGCGTCGGCGGCGTTCCACCCGCCTCCCAGCGTGATCCCCAGGCAGAGCAGCACCACGGCCGCCGCCTCCGGCTGCGACAACGGCCCGGTCCGGAAGCGCCGCCGGGCGACAGCTACCGCGGCGAACGGCGCCAGCAGCATCGCGAGCGCCAGCGGGACCGAACGGACCTGCGGCAGGGCGCGACCGGCGGGCAGGACCAGCAGGATCAGCCAGAGCGCGGCGAACCGACTGGTCGCGCGGCGTAACCGCATAGTGTAGAGGGCACGCAGCGAGCCGGCCGCGGGCGCCACCGGCGCCCAGGAGTCCGGACCTCCGGGCCCACCGGGCAGGTGGCCGGCCGGCCCGGGCCCGATCACCAGCTCGCCGTCCGCGCCCTCGTCGGCCCTCGGCCCACGCGCCGACACCAGGATCTCGGCGTCCGCCGGCCGCCGCACCGGGCCGACCCACCGCGGTGGGTCGCGCTCGCCGAGCAGCCCCGTCAGGGCCATCGCGCCTTCGGCGCAGCGGCGGCGGGTGAGATGCCCGTCGGCACCACCGCCCCAGGCGATACCGGTCAGGGTGTTGAGCACCGCGTTGTGGATCGACAGCTCACGTTCCCGCTGCGCCCGCAGCAGGATGAGCACGTCGTCCTCGCCGACGCGCCGCTTGGCCACCGCGGCCAGCTGCGCCTCCGCCCCACCCGCGAGCGCGCGCACCTGGGGCATGACGTACCGGACGAGCAGCCCCACGCAGACGATGATGATCAGCGGCGCCGGGGACGGCGGCCCGTCGGCGGACGCCCCGGCCGCGAAGGCACCGGCCGTCAGCACCGTCACGGCCAGGAACGGGCCGGTGGGGAAGGCCCAGGCGGCCACCGCGGTCGCGTGCGTCGCCGCGAGCAGCACGAACGAGGCCGACTCCCCGACCGACTCCGGCGGCAGCCACAGGCGTGCCCCAGAGGCCAGGGCCAGGGCCGCGGCCACATTGCCGGCCGACAGCGCCCGCCCGATACCGCGACGCAGCGCGACCAGGGCGAACGTCAGCGACCAGGCAACCGCCAGCGCCGCGATCAACAGGGCGAACGGGTGGCTCGCATACCAGCCGTGCCACAGCAGCACGCAGCCGACGAGGAAGAGCGCCGCATACAGTCGCAGCGCCGCGAAGACCGCCTCCAGCACCTGCCGCAACGCGATGGTGGGGAGCAGCGTCAGCTGCGGGCGCGGTTCGGCCATGAGGAAACTCGGCAGCACGAACAGCCGCGCCGACGATTCCCGCCTGCCCCGCACCGTCGTCCGTTCCCCCGAGATGGCCCGACGCCCAAGTTAGGGCATGAGGCTACAAGGACGCCGGGGCGGTCTGCGCATTCCGCCGCGAGTTACTCGGCTGCGTGACCTTCCGGGGGCACCGGGAATCGGGAATCGGTCAGGCGCGGCGGCGGCGGCGGGCGATCTCGGCCAGCGCAATGCCGGCGGCCACTCCGGCGTTGAGGGACTCGACCGCCCCGGCCATCGGAATGCGGACTGTCACGTCGCAGCGCTCCTCGACCAGCCGGGACAGCCCACGCCCCTCGGACCCGATCACCAGCACGATCGGATCGGTTGCCATCTCCAGCTCGTCGATGGTCGTGTCGGCGTCCGCGGCCAGCCCGACGACGAACAGGCCGGACTCGGCGAAGGACACCAGGGTCCTCGCGAGATTGGTGGCTCGGGCGACCGGCAGCCGGGCGGCGGCACCCGCCGACGTCTTCCAGGCGGCGGCGGTTATCCCGGCGGCGCGTCGCTCGGGCACCACGACGCCATGGGCGCCGAAGGCCGCCGCGGATCGCACCACGGCACCGAGATTGCGGGGATCGGTGACGCCGTCGAGCGCGACCAGCAGGCCGGGAGCCGAGGCACGCACGCGGGCAAGCAGGTCGTCGGGATGCGCGTAGCGAAACGGCGGGACCGACAGGGCGAGCCCCTGATGCGGCGCCGTGCCGCACATCCGGTCGAGGTCCGGGCGGGCGACGTCGACCACCGCGATCCCCGCCCGCGCGGCAAGGCGGCGCGCGTCGGCGAGCCGCTCATCGAAGTCCAGGCCACCGGCGACGTAGAGGCTCGACGCCGGCACCCCGGCGCGCAGCGCCTCGACCACCGCGTTGCGGCCGACGACCAGCTCGTCGGCCTCGGGCCGCCGCGAGCGCGGGCCTGCCTGCCCGGCCTGGGCTGCGTCGGCGGCGCCCCGCCCCCGCTCCCCGGTTTGCGCGGCCCGGCCGGCGGCCGCCCGGCGCTGGGCGGGATGGCCGGGACGCAGATGGGCTGGCGGGGTCGCCTTACGGCCCTCCAGGGCCTTGCGGCCCTGGCCACCGCTGCCGGCACCGGCTCCCTTGCGATGCGAGCCCGTCTTACCGGCCCGGCCGCCCTGCCCGCCCCGGGCGATCCCGCCGCCACCGCGGCGCGCGGCGCCGGCCATCAGTGCCACCGACCGGCGTGCGCCGCGGAAATGACCATGTCACCACGGTATACGGCCGGCGCCGGGGACGCGGCCGGCGCCGAACACGACCGCCCCGGCCCGGCTGGCGAGCCCGCCAGGGGCCCCCGGTCGGGGGTCTGACGGGCTCGAACCCGACCACCTGCCACGACATGGTCGTTCGGGGCTGTCCGGCGCCCTATCCTGAGGCGGCAGTCCCACGCCGGTGACCTGGGTGGTCCCAGCCGGTTCGGCCCGAGCGGAGGTCCAGCCGATGATCGACGAGCGCGGGCCCGGGTCGGCCGCCACGGCCGACGCCCCGGCGGTGGCATGGCCGCCACCATCGTCGACACTCGACCCTTACGCTCTGTTGAGTTTGCGCACCGGCGAAGGAGGATGCGCCGGGACCTGGCTCGCCCAGGGCGATCTCCGTCGTCGACGGGCCGCGGGGGAAGCTGGGAGAATACGTCCCATGAATCCAGGATGACCAGCTCGACGCGTGTGACCAGTTCGTCCGGTCGCCGGCCGTGCGCCCTCGGCGTCGCGGAGCGACGGCGGCGAGCTCCGATAACCGGATCAGCAGGGGCAGGAGGCACCCAGCACATGGCTCTGCGCACACCGCCCGCACGCGAACGTTCCCTCCCGGCGGCATGACGGTGGACCTCAACGCGCACGACGACGCACCCACGGTGGCTTACCAGCTCACCGGGAGCGGGGCCTTCGACCCCGATGACGACCTGGGCCGCTGCCCCGTGTGTGCGGCGCCGGTGTACTCCGACGACCACTACTGCGAGCTCTGCGGCCACCCGCTGGAGGGTCCGGACCCGGCGCACGGCGACGCCGACCACAGCGAGGTCGACCTCGGCGAGCTGGCCGGCGTGTGCGACCGGGGGGTGCGCCACACGACCAACGAGGACGCGATGGGGCTCGCCGTCGTCTACGGCACGCTCATCGCGGTGGTGTGCGACGGAGTCTCGACCACGCCCGGCTCCGGTCAGGCATCGGCCGCCGCCGCCGCAACCGCGATGGCGGTGCTCGCGGACGCCGTGCGGGCCCACGGACCCGGCCGTCCGGTCCACCTCGACACCCGCCCCCCTCGTGGCGCCAGCGCGGCCGACGACATGCTGGACATCCTGGAGCCGGCGTACTCGGGGTACGACGAGCCGCGCACGGCGCCGCGCGCGATCGTCGGAGGCTTCTCCCCGGAGGACGCGGAGGCCGCGCTGCACGCCGCCGTCGACGCGGCGCAGGCCACAATCGCCCAGCTCAGCGCAGTAGAGGGACGGATGGCACCGTCCTGCACCTTCGCCGCCGCCATCGTCACCCCACCGACGCCCGACGGTCCCGGCATGGTCACCGTCGGCTGGGTCGGCGACAGCCGGGTCTACCTGCTCGGGCCGCGCTGGTGCGAGCGGCTGACCTCGGACGACACCTGGGCCGCCGAGGCCGCTCGGGCGGGTCTCATCCCCGCCAACGAGGCCGAGACGCATCGGCGGGCGCACACGCTGACCCGCTGGCTCGGCGGCGACGTCGAGGACGTGGCCCCACACACGGAGATCTTCCCGATCGAGATGCCGGCCACGGTGCTGGTCTGCTCCGACGGGTTGTGGAACTACGCCTCCCGGCCGGACGTGATGGCCTCGCTGGTCAACCAGCTACCACCGCACTGCACGGCGATCGATGTCGCCCGCCACCTCGTCGACTTCGCCATCGACGCCGGCGGCCACGACAACATCACCGTGGTCGCCGCCAGGGTGGATCACTGATGGGTGCGTTCACCGCGGAGGTCTACCAGAACGAGTACCTCCCGCCCGGCGGGACGGACGTGCACGCCGTGGTCACCGTGACGTCGACCGGCCGGCCCGACAGCCCGCACGGGCTCGCCAGCCGCGCCGGCACCCCACCGTGGGACGGCACCCCACCGTCGGACGGATCACCGCGCCCGGAACTCGTCGAGGTCCTCCTGCTCGACTGCTCGGGCTCGATGGCGAATCCGCCGGAGAAGATCGCCCAGGCGCGCCGGGCGACGTGCGCCGCCATCGACTGCCTGCCCGACGGTGTCTGGTTCGCGATCGTGCGCGGCACCGGCGCCGCCAGCATGATCTACCCGGACGGTCCGCGCGTGGTGGCTGCCACCCCCGCAACCCGGGAGCAGGCCCGCCGCGCGGTGAACCAGATGGAGCCGCACGGCGGCACCGCCATCGGCCGCTGGCTTGACCTGGCGCGGGCGCTGACGGGGACCAGGCCGCAGGCCGTCGCGCACGCGCTGCTACTCACCGACGGCCAGAACGGCGAGCTGGCGACGGACCTGGCAGCGGCCGTCGCCGCGTCCCGCGGGCGGTTTCAATGCGACTGCCGGGGCATTGGCATCGACTGGCACGTCGACGAGCTGCGGCTGATCGCGACGGACCTGCTGGGCACGGTCGACGCGATCGGCAGCCCGGATGAGCTCGTCGCGGACTTCACCAGCGTGATCGCGACCGCCACCAGCCGAGCCACGGACCGGGTGGCGCTGCGGGTGTGGACCCCGCGGGGCGCCAAGGTGGGGTTTCTCCGGGAAGTCTCCCCCACGCTGCGCGACCTGAAGGTCGAGGCGACCACGTCCGATGATCACAACGTCGACTACCTTACCGGCGCGTGGGGAACGGAGTCGCGCGACTACCACCTGAACATCCGGGTGCCGGCCCGGCCGGTCGGGACCGAGGCGTTGGCCGCGCGAGTCAGCCTCGTCATCGACGGCCGGGAAACGTCGCAGACGCTGGTGAGAGCGGTGTGGACCGACGACGAGACGCGCTCCACCAGGGTCAGCGCGGCCGTTGCCCACTACACCGGGCAGGCCGAGCTCACGGCCTCGGTGCTGCGTGGCCTGGAGGCGCGTCAATCCGGCGACGAGGCCACTGCAACACTGTTGCTCGGACGTGGGGCCCAGCTGGCGCTCGCCTCCGGCAACGAAGACACCTACCGCCTCCTACAGAAGGTGGTGCACATCGACAATGCCACAACAGGTACGGTTCGGTTGAAGAAGAACGTCAAGAAGATCGATGAGATGGTCCTTGACACACGGTCGACGAGGACCCTCCGGGTGAACCGGTGATCAGGTGAGGGCACGTTGCCCTGCGGGGCACCTGTCTCACGACCCGACTACTGCGATCGGTGCGGAATTGGGATCATGAGTGGTCAGGAGAGATACGAATATCGTCCCGACGACGGTGGTCGGTCTCCTTATGGGACGGACGAGCCCGGCGGCCAGCGTCGGCGCGGCCCGTCGCAGCCGGACGACCCGGACGCCGTCGGTGCGGGGGGCTACGATCAGCTGGGCATCCGGCGCTCGCCGGCCGACCAGTCCGGCGCGGGGGATCCGCCACGCGGCGGCGACCCGTACGGCGGGTACGGCCGGGACGGCTACGCCGACCAGCCCCGTGGCGGTCGCGGCTACCCGGCGGGCCCGTACGACGACCCGGGCGGCTTCGACCGTGACGCCTACGCTCGGCGGCGCGACGACCGGCCGGGCACCGACGAGCGGGCCGACCGCGGACGCGACCCCTACGGCCGCGACGACCGCGCCCCGGCCGGGTACCCCGACGCCGACCGCGACCCCTACGGCCGCGCCCCTGACGGCCGCGTCCCCGACGGCCGCGTCCCCGACGGCCGCGTCCCCGACGAGCGGGCCGACCGCGGACGTGACCCCTACAGCCGCGACGACCGCGCCCCGGCCGGATACCCCGACGCCGACCGCGACCCCTACGGCCGCGCCCCCGACGAACGGGCCGACCGCGGCGGCTACCCCACCGGCCGCGACGACCGCGCCCCGGCCGGGTACCCCGACGCCGACCGCGGCGGCTACCCGCCGGCCCGGGAGGGCCGCGGCGCTGGTGGGTACGGCGAGGACCTGGACCGCGAGTCCGACACCCATCGCCGCAGCCGACGCGACGAGGGGTACGGCTACGAGGCCGACCCGCTGGGCCTCGACCCAGGCGCCGCGCCCGACCGGAGTCTGCCGGGCCGCAGCGTGGATCCGCGGCACACCACCGACCCCCGTTACGCCCGGCCCGGAGGCGATCCGCGGTTCGACGACCCGCGGCTGAGCGGCCCGGACCTCGACGACCCGCGCCACGATGCCGGGCGGGGTGGTCGGCGCGATCCGATCGCCGACGACCCGCGTGGCGCCGGCGGGTGGGAACGTGACCGTCCCCCGGCGGGGGCCACCGTCTGGGAGGCCATCGTCGAGGCGGAGCGCGAGTACTACGACAGCGGCGACGACCACCGGGTGCCGTTCCCGACCTTTTACCCGCGCCGCGTCTTCGCGCTTGCCGGCGAGCAGATGCTCGTCGGGCGGCGCAGCGAGTCGCGTGGCATCCACCCGGACATCGACCTGTCCGGCGCGCCGGAGGATCCGGGGATCTCGCGCAGCCACGCGCTGTTCGAGCAGCTCCCCGACGGCGGCTATGCCGTGCGCGACCCCGGCTCGACGAACGGCACCCGGCTCAACGACGAGCCGGACCCGATCGAACCCGGCCAGCCCGTCCCGCTCCGGGACGGCGACCGCGTCTACCTGGGTGCCTGGACGCGCATCACGTTGCGCGCACGCTGATCGGCAGGCGCCGGCCCGTGGCTCAGGCCGGCGCCGAACGTTCCACAAGACTGTCTGCCTGATACACGACCGGCAGGCAATCTGCGCGCGCCGTCGTAACCGGGCACCCGGCTGGGCGGCCGGGCGGCAGCCCCGCGCTTGCGGGGCCGCCGCCGAGCGGGCTCAGGCCAGGTGCCAGCGCTGCCCTTCAGGGGTGTCCTCGACGATGAGGCCGACCGCCGCGAGCCGCGAACGGATCGAGTCCGCCTCGGCGTAGTCCCGCCGGGCTCGCGCCGCCGAGCGCAGATCCAGCGCGATCTGCATGACCCCATCGAGCGCGGGCCGAAGCTCGGCGCCGGCGGAGGGCCACTGCTCGTGCGGGTCGAGCCCGAGGACGCCGAGCATCCGGCGGGTGACGTTGACCCAGCCTGCCAGCTGGCGGCTGTGCGCCTTCGACAGCACCTGATTGCCCTGACCCACCGCGCCGAAGATGGCCGCCAGCGCGCGACCGACCGCGAGATCGTCGTCCATGGCCGCTTCGAAGTCGGCCCATGCCCGCTGCGGGGTCAGCCCCGTCACCGCATCTCCCGCGGTGCCGCCCACGGCCTCGCTGCCGGGGCCGCCCCGAGCCGCCCGTCCCCGGACGGCTGCCCCGGGCAGGGACGGGCCGTCGTCGGCCGCCAGCGCCGCCGCCTCACCCGGCCCGCCGAGGATGTCGAGTGCGTTGCGGACGAAGGTCTCCACCCGGTCGTGCGCCGCGGCTGACTCGTCCAGCGCCTCCGGGGTGTATTCGAGCGTCGACCGATAGTGCGCCGACAGCAGGTGGTAGCGCAGCACCTGGGGACGGACGGCGCCGAGGGCGTCGGCGACGAGCACCGAGTTGCCGAGCGACTTCGACATTTTCGTGCCGCCGGTGGTAAGCAGCCCGACGTGCATCCAGTACCGGGCCATCTCGCCGGTGTCCCCGCCGGTGGCGCCGTCCGCCGCGCAGACCGTCTGCGCCCGTTCGTTCTCGTGGTGAGGGAAGACCAGGTCGAGCCCGCCGCCGTGGATGTCGAAGGCCGGGCCGAGGTATTTCCCTGCCATCGCCGAGCACTCCAGGTGCCAGCCGGGACGGCCCTCGCCCCAGGGCGAGGACCAGAACGGCTCGCCGGGGCGAGCGGCCTTCCACAGCGCGAAGTCCCGCGGATCGGACTTGCCGGACTCCGACTCCGCCGAGGGCAGCATCGCATCCGGCCGCTGGTGTGACAGGGCCCCGTAACCGGCGAAGGATCCGACCCGGAACCAGACCGAGCCCCCGCCGGCGTAGGCGTGGCCGCCGTCGATCAGCGCGGAGATCAGCGCGATCATCTCCGGGATGTGGCCGGTCGCGCGCGGCTGGATCGTCGGCGGCAGGATGCCGATCGTGCGGTAGGCGTCGTCGAAGGCCCTGGTCTGGCGGGTGGCGAGCTCCCAGACCGAGGTGCCGTCCCGGTCCGCGTTGGTGATGATCTTGTCGTCGATGTCGGTCACGTTCTGGACGAGCGTCACCTCGTGCCCGGACTGCACCAGCCACCGGCGCAGCAAGTCGAACGGCAGGGCCGTGCGGAGGTGACCCACGTGCGGCGGCGACTGCACGGTGGGTCCACACACGTAGACGCCCACGTGACCGGGGCGCAGCGGCTCAAATGGCCGCACACGCCGCCTACGCGTGTCGTAGAGGTGAAGACCCATCTGTCAAGGGTACGGCTCCGGCTCCGGCGGCGGGCACTCAGCCCGGGTCAGCCGGCCGTCAGCCGACGGTCAGCACCCGGTCGGCCACGACCCGGATGACGATCCGGACCTCGCCCGGATCGTCCCACCGGTAGATGTCGCCGGTGTACTTGAGCGACAGCCGGTCGATGAGCTCTCGGCCCCCCTGCGCGGTCAGCGTCGCGGTGCCGCGCACCTCGACGTAGGAGTAGGGGTTCTCCTGGTCGAGGAACATCAGCCCGACCCGCGGATCACGGGCGATGTCCCGTTCCTTCGCGCGTCCGCGCACTGTGGACAGCAGCAGCTCGTCCTCGTCGCGATCCACCCAGAGCACAGTCATCCGCGGCGAGCCGTCGGGTTGGACCGTGGCCAGGACCACGTGGATCCGCGCGTCCGCGAGGGCCCGCACCGGCTCGGGAAGGCGACCAGCCATCAGACTCCTCGGGGCGCGGCCAACGACGGCCCAGCCTTTCACTCACCGTCGGCACACTACCGAGCGATGCCGGATCGGCATACCCCTCGGGCGCGGCCAGCGCTCAGGCCCGCACGACCAGGGCCGTGGCGATCGCCGCGAGCCCCTCGCCCCGGCCGGTCAGGCCGAGCCCGTCGGTGGTCGTCGCCGAGAGGCTCACCGAGGCGCCCAGGGCCGCGGACATCGCCTCCTGGGCCTGCTCGCGGCGCGCCGCCATCCGCGGGCGGTTGCCGATGACCTGGACCGACACGTTCCCGATGACCCAGCCGCCGACGGCCAGCAGCCGGGCCGTCTCGGCCAGCAGGACCGCGCCGGAGGCGCCCGCGTACTCGGGCCGGTCGGTGCCGAAGACCTTCCCCAGATCACCGAGGCACGATGCGGTGAGCAGTGCGTCACAGGTCGCGTGCGCGGCGACGTCACCGTCCGAGTGCCCGGCCAGGCCCGTCTCCCCCGGCCACTCCAGGCAGGCGACCCAGCACGGCCGACCTGCCGCGAACGGATGCACGTCGATGCCGATGCCGACGCGCGGCAGCACCGCGGTGGTCACCGCGTTCGAGGCCGGGGCCGGCCGGTCCGTCGGGGCCACGCCGCCGTCCGCCGACGTGGGCATGTCCGGGCTCACCCGGGACTCCGGACATCCGAGCCACCGCGCACATCCAGGCCGCCGCGGGAGTCGGCCCCGCCGCGGGAGTCGGCACCCGCGGAGGCGTCGCCCGGGGCGCAACGGGCCAGCAGCGCCTCGGCGAGTACGAGATCGTGCGGTTGGGTCACCTTGAACGCCTCCTGCGCGCCGGGGACGGTCATCACCGGCACCCCGAGAGCCTCCACCAGACCGGCGTCGTCCGTCACCGGAATGTCCTTCAGGGCATACGCGGCGGCGAGCACGTCACGCCGGAATCCCTGCGGGGTCTGCACGGCCCGCAGCCCGTCGCGGGGCGGGGTACGGATCACCCGTCCGTCCGGGCCGACTTCCTTGACGGTGTCCGTCAGGCCGAGCACGGGGATCACCGCCGGATGGCCGGCCAGCACCGCCGCGGCGACCGCGTCAACGAGGGAAGGTGGGGTCAGCGGCCGGGCCGCGTCGTGAACGAGGACGACGGAGATGTCGTCGTCCACCGCGAGCAGGGCCCGGCGGACCGAGTCCACCCGCTCCGCGCCTCCGGCAATCACGCGTACGTCCCGCCCGAGCAGTTGCGCCACAACCTCCACCAGAGTGGGTGGTGCGGCCACCACGATCTGCGTCACCGACTCCGCGCGTCGCAGCGCTTCGATCGAACGTACCAACATCGGCCGACCGCCCAGGGCACGCAGCGCCTTCGGGGTGCCCCCGCCCAGCCGCTCGCCGCGGCCGGCAGCCGGCACGATCGCCGCAACCCGCGGACCGACCGCCCGCGGCTGGAGACCTTCGCCCATCATTCAGACCTCCCGTGTGCCATCCACCACGAGAGCATGGCCTATCCGGCCGACCGGACGCGAGCCGGCCGACCGGTACGCCGATCGGGCGTGCGCAGCCGAGCGGTGCGTACGCCGCCATCGGACCGCGCCGGCCGGCGAACCCGGCCCACCGGACGGCAGAGCGTCCGGAGGAGCCGACCTCCCGACCGGAAATCATATTTCCGGGATATCGTGCCGGCCGAACGATCAGCCGGCACCCGATCTATTACGACCGGGTTGACAAGGCCTTGGATCAGCCGGCGAGAACCTCGTCGAGCATCGCCTCAGCCTTGTCCTCGTTGGTGCCCTCCGCGAGCGCGAGCTCACTGACAAGGATTTGCCGCGCCTTGCTCAACATGCGCTTCTCACCCGCGGAAAGACCGCGTTCGCGATCGCGGCGCCAGAGATCGCGAACGACCTCGGCAACCTTGTTCACGTCACCGGAGGCGAGCTTTTCTAGATTTGCCTTGTAACGCCGGGACCAGTTCGTGGGCTCCTCGGTGTGGGGTGCCCGGAGCACCTCGAACACCCGTTCCAGCCCATCCTGCCCGACGACGTCGCGTACCCCGACCATGCCGACGTTGTCGGCCGGCACCCGGACAGTCAGATCGCCCTGAGCGACCTTCAGCACGAGATAGAGTCTTTCCTCGCCCTTGATGACGCGGGTTTCAATCGCGTCAATCAGAGCAGCACCATGATGCGGGTAAACAACGGTCTCGCCGACTTGGAACGCCATGTGTCACGTGCCCCTTCCGCCTCTACCAGCGTAACACGCACGCATCGCCGCAGGTCAGACGCGCGCTGCAAGCGCAAGGGCCGCAACGCCAAGCTGAGGGGCTCGGCGGGGTCTTCCAGCCACCGTTCGCGACGACGGACACCGCCCACCACAGATCCGCGCACCGACCCCACATCACCGCGCAACGACACCGAACAGCCCTACCAGGTAAAACAGGCGACAGGTCGACGGGCGTTGGCTGCGCGTTGAGCGTCAACCGCACCGCGAACGTAGCGCGGATGGACCCCGCCTGCGCGCCGACACAAGGGTGGCCGGTACGACGACGGCGCGCCCCGGCCGGGGCGGCGATCGGCCGCCCGCACGCCGTCCGCGGCGGAGCGTGACTCTGCCCACGTCATCGACCGGCCCTTCGTGGCCTGTCGGGCCGGTCAGCGCCGATTCCGAGGCCCGCGCAAAGCCCTCGACCCGCGCCGCGCACCGGCCCACGCGGGCTGACCGGGCCGTCGGCCTGGGCATGTGGCGCCGCCGGGTGACTAGTGTTAGTCCGGCACGGAGACCTCCCGTGGACGACCCTGCGCACCGGGCCGTCGGCGGCGGTCCTCCGGGCACCGGGGCAACCCCCTGCACGCCGGGTCCGACCTACCGGCACCGGGGCGCGCCGCCGGGTGGCCGTCCTCAGCGACGGCCGTCGACCAGCACCGGCGCCGTCCACGCGCCGGTCTTGTGCAGGAGGAGCCACCGAGCTGTGAACCGCCGTCCGGGTGCCTGTTTCTCGTCAGTCAACGCCGTCGCCGATGCGACGACCGCCGCCGCGGCACCCCGCGACGACGACGCCTCGCGCTCCGCGTTCCGGCGACGGATGACGTCGCGCCGGGTGGGCGTCGCCATGCTGGCCTCGGTGATCGGTTCGGCCGGCCTGGCGAGCTGCGCCTCCGGCAACGACGCGCTGACAAACCTCGCGCGAACCACGACCAACAGCGTCGCGGGGTCCGTCGGCGCCATCACGCTGCGCAACGTCTACGTTGCCGGACCCGTGTCCCAGGGCGGCTCGGCGCCGATCGTGTCGGCGTTCTTCAACGCGGGCGGCGAGCCGGACACCCTGGTCTCGGTGTCGTCGCCGGAAGCCGGCGGCGGCCAGCCGCCGAAGCCGGCGGACCTCCCATCCGGCGGTGGTCGGATCTTCATCGCCGATGCCTCCGCGCCGACCTTGCTGGGCGTGACGCAGAACCTGCTGATCGGGTCCCAGCTCCCGATCACCTTCACCTTCGCGAAGGCCGGCAGCGTGACCCTGGACGTGCCGGTGGAGCCGGCCGCCACCGGCGCCTCCGGTGCCCCGACGGAGACCTCCGCCAGCCCGGACACCACCGCCAGCCCGGCGCAGCAGACACCCGCCACCGGATCGGCCACACCGAGCGCCGGCGCCACCCCGGCGGCCGGCAGCGCTAGCCCGACCGCCGGCGCCGTCGCCCCGTCGGCGACGGCCACCGCGACCGCGGGCTGAGGCCACCGTTCCCGACCCCGGTCCCGGTCACCGCAGCGCGGGCCGGGGCGGGGCGGCATTCGGTGGGCGGACCCGGACCACGGCCGCCGACGTGCCCCACCGACCGCCACATCGATCGCTTTGTTCTGTCACCAATCGCGCACGGAAGCGCGCCAAGGTCCTTGGGCCGCGGACCGCACCATCGTTCGGCTCACTGCTGCGCCTGGCTGGTCACGCAAAGATGTGCAGGTCGGTTGATGCCGGTCCTGGCCACATAGCGGTCAGCAGATGCTGGAGGTTAATCCCGGTTCGCCGGCCCGCGACCGTCATCAGGCTCCAGCAATTCCCGGCGCAACCGCCGGGGGCTGGCAGGTTGGCGGCGCCCGGGAGGGAATAGGGGCGCCGGGATTCGCCCGGACACGCGGCACGGTTTCGCGGAACACCAAGATTGCCAGAGCCCGGGGCCAGAGCCCGGGGCCAGAGCCCGGGGCCGGGACGCGACACGGTTGCGCGTTCACCACGCTGATGCCCGACCGGCGGCCGCGGGTCATCCTCGCGTCATCCCAACGCAGATCTCCGTTACACCCGATCTCCGCGGGCCACCGCCAGCCCGGGCATCGAACCCTCCCGTCGGGAAGCGAATCGAAGGGTGATCTGCCCTGGGCGGCGATTGCGGCCGGTACGGCGTCGCCGGGCCCAGGTCCTGGTCAGACGCCACCTGTGGGCGCCCCCACGCGCGGCTGGCTCCGACATGTCGGACCGGCCGGTTAACGTGGCGCCCATGACATCCACTCGGCCGGCGGCCGGCAGCCGGGCATCCGGCCGTGCGACGGCGGGCTTCCGGTGCAGTGGCTGCGGGACGGAGTCCGTCCGCTGGGCCGGGCGCTGCCCGCGTTGCCAGGAGTGGGGGACCCTCGAGGCGCAGGCGCCGGCGCCGCGCCGCGCCGCGGGCCTCGGCAGCGTGGGGCGAGCGGCGGTGGCCACGGAGGTCACGGCGCCGGCGCAGCCGGTGATGTCCGTCGACGTCACGGCCGCCCGCCGCCGGCGCACGGGTATCGACGAACTGGACAGGGTGCTCGGCGGCGGTCTCGTCCCCGGCGCGGTGATCCTGCTCGCCGGGGAGCCGGGCGTCGGCAAGTCCACGCTGCTGCTGGAGGTGGCCGCCCGCAGCGCGGCCGGCGGGTCCCGGGCCCTGGTCGTCACCGGCGAGGAGTCCGCGGCCCAGGTGCGGCTGCGAGCGGGGCGGACGGGCGCTCTCCACGAGGATCTGTGGATCGCCGCCGAGACGGATCTCGGTGCCGTGCTTCGCCACGTCGAGGAGGTCTCGCCGGCCCTGCTGGTGGTCGACTCGGTGCAGACGATTTCCGCGGCCGGGGTCGAGGGGGCGGCCGGCGGCGTCACCCAGGTGCGCGAGGTCACCGCCGCGCTGATCCGCACGGCCAAGGCGCTCGGCCTCGCGACGATACTTGTCGGCCATGTGACAAAAGATGGTCTGGTGGCCGGGCCACGCCTGTTGGAACATCTGGTGGACGTGGTTCTGCATTTCGAGGGTGAGCGGCACTCCGCGCTTCGTCTCGTGCGAGCGGGCAAGAACCGGTATGGCCCCGCCGACGAGGTCGGCTGTTTCGAGATGGACGACTCCGGCATCCACGGGATTGCCGATCCCAGCGGGCTGTTCCTGTCCCGCTCGGGAGCGGGCAGTCTGGAGGCGGTGCCGGGAACGTGTGTCACCGTGACGGTGGAGGGCCGCCGGCCGCTCGTCGCGGAGGTGCAGGCCCTCGTTGCCGAGACATCCGCCCAGGTGCCCCGGCGGGCGGTGTCCGGGCTGGATCCGGCCCGGGTGGCGATGATTCTTGCCGTGGTCGAGCGTCGGGCGAAGGTCCGGTTCGGTCGGGCCGACGTCTACGCCGCGACTGTCGGTGGCGTGCGTCTGGCCGAACCCGCGGCCGATCTGGCGACGGCACTCGCGGTCGTGAGCGCGGCGCGGGACCGGCCGCTGCCGGCCGATCTCGTGGCAGTCGGGGAGGTGGGGCTCGCCGGGGAGGTGCGCGCTGTGGGTGCGGTCCGCCAGCGGCTCGCCGCGGCGGCGCGGCTGGGATTCCGGCAGGCGCTCGTACCCGTGGGTGCCGGGGCCGCTCCCGAGGGCATGAAAGTCACCGAGGTGCCCGATCTGATCGCTGCCATAACCCGAATGCATGAAGCGTAACCAGAAATATGTCGGTTTTGAGTAATTTCGTTACCCCATGAAGAGCTGGACCGCCCCGACTCCGATCGCCCCGATAGCATCGCGGCAGAGGTGGGAAACAGCGGGGAGCCGAGGAGCTGAGGGAGCCTGATGGCGGGACCACCCGGAGACGACATCTTCCGGGCGACACTGGCCGCGGTCGCCCCCGGAACTCCATTTCGCGACGGCCTGGAGCGCATCCTTCGCGGGCATACCGGGGCGCTGATTGTGCTCGGCCATGACAAGGTCGTCGAGGGTTTGTGCACCGGCGGCTTCGAGCTCGACGTCGAGTTCTCGGCCACCCGACTGCGGGAGCTGGCCAAGATGGACGGCGCGATCGTGCTGTCCTCCGACCTGCAGCGCATCGTGCGCTCCGCGGTGCATCTGGTGCCGGACCCGACCGTGCCCACCGAGGAGTCCGGCACCCGCCACCGCACCGCGGAGCGGGTCGCCAAGCAGACCGAGTACCCCGTGATCTCGGTCAGCCAGTCGATGCACATCATCGCGCTCTACGTGGCCGGGCGGCGCTACGTGCTCGACGGCTCAGCCGCCATCCTGTCCCGGGCGAACCAGGCGCTGGCCACCCTGGAGCGTTACAAGCTTCGCCTCGACGAGGTCGCGGGCACCCTGTCCGCGCTGGAGATCGAGGATCTGGTCACGGTCCGGGACGCGATCTCGGTGAGCCAGCGGCTGGAGATGGTGCGCCGCATCGCCGACGAGATCGAGGGCTACGTCGTCGAGCTCGGCACCGACGGGCGGCTGCTGTCGCTGCAGCTCGAGGAGCTGATGGCCGGCGTCGAGACCGAGCGCGAACTCACCGTGCGCGACTACCTGCCCGCCGGGTCGAAGGCGGGGTCGGCCGCACAGGTCCTCGCCGAGCTCTCGGCGATGTCACCGACCGACCTGCTCGACCTCACCGTGCTCGCCCGAGTGATCGGCTTCTCCGGTGGGGCGGACATCCTCGACCGGCAGATCAGCCCGCGCGGCTACCGCATGCTGGCCAAGGTGCCCAGGCTGCCGCGGATGGTGGTCGACCGGCTCGTCGACCACTTCGGCACGCTCCAGAAGCTGCTCGCCGCCGGGGTCGACGACCTGCAGACCGTCGACGGCGTCGGCGAGACCAGGGCTCGCGCCGTGCGCGAGGGCCTGTCGCGGCTGGCCGAGTCGAGCATCCTGGAACGCTACGTCTGACCCGCCCCGCGCCCGCCATCGGCGGGCCTGGCACGATGGCCTGGATGACCACCGCACCGCGGACCGTCGCCGGTCCCCCGACCCTGGCTGCGGGCCCGATCTCGGCCCAGGCGCCGGCCGGGCCGCAGACGCTCGGCGAACTGGTGCTCGGCTGGTTCGCCACCGCCGCCCGGGAGCTGCCCTGGCGGCGCCCCGGGACGACGCCGTGGGCGGTGCTGGTCAGCGAGGTCATGCTGCAGCAGACCCCGGTCGCCCGGGTGCTACCGGTCTGGGAGGCCTGGCTGGACCGGTGGCCGACCCCGGCGGCGCTGGCCGCGCAGCCCGCCGGCGAGGCGGTGCGGGCCTGGGGCCGGCTGGGCTACCCCCGCCGGGCGCTGAGGCTGCACCAGGCCGCAGTGGCCATCGTCGAACGGCACGGCGGCGAGATCCCGGCGGACCTCGATGCGCTGCTCGCCCTGCCCGGGATCGGGACGTACACGGCCCGCGCGGTTGCCGCGTTCGCCTTCCGCCAGCGCCACCCGGTCGTCGACGTGAACGTGCGCCGGCTGTTCGCCCGCGCCGTGGAGGGCCGGGCCGACCCGCCGGCCACCGTCAGCCGCCGCGACCTGGCCGCCGTCGCCGAGCTGCTGCCGGCCGACCCCGAGACGGCCGCCATGACCAGCGCCGCGCTGATGGAGCTCGGGGCGCTGGTCTGCGTGGCCCGTACCCCCCGCTGCGCCGCCTGCCCGCTGCTGCACCGCTGCGCCTGGGTGGGGGCGGGCAGCCCGGCCGGGACTGGCCCTGCTCGCCGACCCCAGGGCTACGCCGGCACCGACCGCCAGGTTCGCGGCCGGCTGCTGGCCGTCCTGCGCGACGCCGAGCAGGTGGTCGGCCAGGACCTCCTCGACCAGGTCTGGGACGACCCGGTCCAGCGGGACCGCGCGCTGGCCGGGCTGATCGACGACGGCCTGATCGTCCGCGTCGCCCCCGGCGTCTACGCCCTGCCAGGCTGACCCGTCGCGAGGTCCACCTCAGGTGAGATCGGGCGCGGCGCGGAACCGGTAGCCGACCCCGCGGATGCTCTCAATGACCGTCGGCTCGCCGGCGGCCTCGCCGAGGCGGCGGCGCAGCCGGCGCACGTGCACCGCGAGGGTGTTGGTCTCGGTATGCGCCGAGCCCCAGACCTCCCGCAGCAGGGTCTCCCGCGGGACGACCCGCCCGGCCTGCTCCAGCAGCAGCGCGAGCAGCCGGAACTCCCGCGGCGGGACCGGCACGATCGCGCCGTCGAAGCGGACCTCGTGGGCCGCCCGGTCCAGCAGCACCGGCCCGCCGCGCAGGACGTCGTCCCCGACCGGCCGGGGCTGGTGCGCGCCGGGTCGCCCCGTCCCGATCACACCGACCATCGCGAGCACCTCCGGCACCCGGTACGGTTTGCCCACGCAGGCGCTGGCGCCCGCGTCCAGGCCGGCCGCGGCGGCCGGCCGGTCGTCGGGACCGACCGCGAGCAGGATCGGCACATCATCGTGGCCGGGGACGCTGCGTACCGTCCGCACGACGGTGACCCCGTCGACGACCGGCAGCCGGGCGCTGATCAGCAGGGCGGTGGGGTGCTGGAGACCGATCTCCAGCAGGGCCCGCGCGCCGTCGGCCACCACGCTCACCTCGACCCCGCCGCCGACGATGGCGTCGAGCATTCCGTCGTCGACCTCGGAGTCGGCGATCAGTAGCGAGGGCTGACCGGTCGACCTGACCTGCGCCGTGGCCGTCAGCCGAACCGCCCGGAGACGTAGTCCTCGGTGCGCTTCTCCGTCGGGTTGGTGAAGATCTTCGAGGTCTTGTCGAACTCGACGAGGCGGCCGGGGTCTCCGGTCTTCTCCAGGGAGAAGAACGCGGTGGTGTCGCTGACCCGGGAGGCCTGCTGCATGTTGTGGGTGACGATGACGATCGTGAAGCTCGACTTCAGCTTCGTGATCAGGTCCTCGATGGCGAGGGTGGAGATCGGGTCGAGCGCCGAGCAGGGCTCGTCCATGAGCAGCACCTGGGGCTCGACGGCGATTGCCCGCGCGATGCACAGCCGCTGCTGCTGGCCGCCGGACAGGCCGGCGCCGGGCCGGCCGAGCCGGTCCTTGACCTCCTCCCAGAGGTTCGCGCCGCGCAGCGACTCCTCGACCCGCTCGTCGAGCAGCGCCTTCTTGCGCACCCCGTTGAGCTTCAGGCCGGCGATCACGTTCTCGTAGATGGACATGGTGGGGAACGGGTTCGGCCGCTGGAAGACCATCCCCACGGTGCGACGGACGTTCACCGGGTCCGTGCCGGCCCCGTAGAGGTCCTCGCCGTCGAGCAGCACCTTCCCCTCGACGCGGGCACCGGGAAGCACCTCGTGCATCCGGTTGAGGGTGCGCAGCACCGTCGACTTTCCGCACCCGGACGGCCCGATGAATGCGGTGACGTTCTTCGGCTCGATGGTCAGGTTCACGTCGGCTACAGCCTTGAACTTGCCGTAGTACGCCGTCAATCCGGTTACGTCGATGCGGGTGGCCATGGCAACCTCGACTCACGATCTGTCTGGACGCTGTGCGGTGCTCGGGCGAAACGTTGGTGGTGCGGGCCGGCGACGGCAGCGGCGACGCCACCGGCCCGGGGCTGGGTCATCTCAACCGGTTGCGTCCGGCGAACAGCCGGGCGGCGAGGTTCAGCACCATGATGATGATGATCAGCACCAGGGCGGCCGCCCACGCCCGGTCGACCGCGGACTGCTGCGGCTGGCCGGCCTGCGAGTAGATGTACAGCGGCAGGGACGACTGCTCACCCGAGAACGGGTTCGAGTTGATGAGGTTCGTGCCGAAGACGGTAAGCAGCACCGGGGCGGTCTCGCCCGCCACCCGGGCCACCGCGAGCATGACACCGGTCACGATCCCGGGCAGCGCGGTGGGCACGACCACTCGCAGGATGGTCCGCCACTGGGGCACACCGAGCGCGTATCCGGCCTCCCGCAGCTCGTTGGGGACCAGCTTGAGCATCTCCTCGGCGGAGCGCACCACCGTGGGGATCATCAGCACGGCGAGCGCGAGCGCGCCCGCGAACCCGGAGAATCCCTGGTCGAGAGCGATCACCCAGAAGGCCAGGATGAACAGACCCGCGATGATCGACGGCAGGCCGGTAAGCACGTCGACGAAGAAGCTGATCACCCGGCTGACCCGGCCGCGGCCATACTCCACCAGGTAGATCGCCACCAGCAGGCCGAAGGGCACCGCCAGCACGCTGGCGAGCAGGACCTGCTCCACCGTGCCGATGATGGCGTGGTAGATGCCGCCGCCCACGTCCCGGGCGCCGATGCCGTTCATCGAATGGGTGAAGAAGCCGGCGTCGAGTCGACCGGCTCCCTTGCCGATCACGCTGACCAGCACCGCGACCAGTGGGATCACGGCGAGCAGGAACGCGGTGTAGACGAGCGTCGTCGCGAACCGGTCCCGTGCCCGGCGCCCGCCCTCCACCGCTGTCGAGAGGGCGGTCATCGCGATCACGAATCCGAGCGCGGCCATCAGCACGATCTGGATCTCGCTGTCGACCGGCGTGAGCAGGTAGATCAGCAGGGACACGACCACCGCGCCGGCGGCGACGGCGAGCGGCATCCAGCGCGGCAGGCTCTGCCCGCGCAGGCCCAGGCGGTCCGCGGTGTCGCCGACGGCCGGTCCGGACACGGTCGCGGTGCTCATGCGGCGCTCCCGGAGAACTCGCGACGGCGCGCGACGATGGCTCGCGCGATGATGTTCACGATCATCGTGACGACGAACAGCACCAGGCCGGAGGCGATCAGCGCGCCGCGGCCGATCTCGTTGGCCTCGCCCCAGCCGTTCGCCACGTTCGCGGCGATCGTGTTGCCGGCGGGCTCGAGGATGTGCGCGGAGATGTCGAACGAGGCGGGCAGGACCAGCGCGACCGCGATCGTCTCGCCCATCGCTCGGCCGAGACCCAGCATCGACGCGCTGATCACCCCGGGCTTGCCGTAGGGCAGCACCGCGACCCTGATCATCTCCCACCGGGTCGCGCCGAGGGCCAGGGCCGCCTCGCGGTGCGCGATCGGAACCTGGAGGAAGACCTCACGGGACAGGGCGGCGACGATCGGCAGGATCATGATCGCCAGGACCACGGAGGCGACGAAGAGCGAACGCCCCACCGAGTCGGCGTCGAACAGCGGGATCCAGCCGAAGTAGTCGTTCAGCCAGAGCTGGATGCCCTTCATGTGCGGCGCCAGGACAAGCAGGCCCCACAGGCCGTAGACGACGCTCGGCACGGCGGCGAGCAGGTCGACGATGTAGCCGAGGAAGGAGGACAGCTGCCGGGGCGCGTACACGGTGATGAACAGCGCGATCCCGACCGCCACCGGCACCGCGATGATCATCGCGACCGCCGCCGAGACGACCGTGCCGTACAGCGTCGCCGCCACCCCGAACTTCGGCGGGGAGGCGTTCGGGGACCACTCCTCGGTGGTGAGGAAGTTGCCGGTGTTGGCGCTGAGGGCGTCGGTGGCGTGCAGCACCAGGAAGACGGCGATCACGACGATCAGCGCCAGCAGCCCGAGGCCGGCCGTGCGGGTGAGATTCTTGAAGATCAGGTCGGCCATCCCGACCTTGGGCCTGCCCGCGGATGCAACCGCGGGCCTGTCAGCCGGCGGTGGGTCTTCCGGCGGGGCCGTCGCCGTGGCGGCCCCCCGCTGCTCGGCGGCGCCCGCCGAGCGGTCCGGCTCCGTCGTCATGATCTTCTCCTTGGTGCCCGAGCGGGGCTTGGCGATCAAGGTCCCGGGCGCGGCACGCGCGGCGGGACGTGGGTGCCGCGGCCGCCGTACATCGACGAATCCACGGTGGGTCGTTCGCTCCACCGTGGGCACCGGCCGGGCCGGTCGGGTCGCCCCGGCCGGGCCCGAACCGTGTCATGGGCCGAGGCCGGCCGGGGCGGCCGTGGTGCTAGCTGCGGGTCAGGCCAGCTTGGCGACGACCGCGCGGACCTTCGTCGCGACCGCGTCCGGCAGCGGCGCGTAGCCGAGGTCGCCGATCGAGGACTGAGCGGCCTCCGAGGCGGTGTAGGTCAGGAAGGACTTGACCAGCGCGGCCTGGTCGGCCGAGAGACCCTTGGTGCAGGCGATCTCGTAGGTGACCAGGTAGACCGGGTAGGCGCCCTTCGTGGCGGTGGCGTAGTCGAAGGTCAGCTTCAGGTCGTCACCGTCGGCGATCTTGGCGGTGCTCAGGCCCAGGGAGGCACCGTCCGTGCTCGGCGCGACGTACTCGCCAGCGGCGTTCTTGACCTTGACGGTCGACAGCCCGGCGTTCTCCGCGTAGGACAGCTCGGCGTACCCGATCGAGTTCTCGGTGGACTTCACGGTCGAGGTGACGCCATCGCTACCCTTGGCGCCCTGGCCGCCGGGGGCCTTCCAGTCCGAGCCGGAGTCGAACGTCCAGTCGGCGCCGCCCGCACCCTTGAGGAACTTGGTGAAGTTGTCCGTCGTGCCGGAGCCGTCGGAACGGTGCACCGCCGCGATCGTGGCGTCCGGCAGCGAGGCGCCGCTGTTCTCGGCCTTGATTGCCGGGTCGTTCCACTTGGTGATCTTGCCGGCGAAGATCTTCGCCAGAGTCTGAGCGGACAGCTGCAGGCCGTCGACGCCGGACAGGTTGTACATCAGCGCCACCGGGCCGACGGCCATCGGCAGGTCGGCCGCGGCACCGCCGGTGCAGCGCGCGTCCGCGTCGGTCTTCTGCTGGTCCTTCAGCGCGGAGTCCGAACCAGCGAAGGCGACCTGCTTGCTGATGAACTGCTGGCGACCCGTCGATGAGCCCGTCGACTGGTAGTTGATCGTCGCGCCGGAGCACGCGTTCTGGTACGCCTTGACCCACTCGTCGATCGCGTTCTTCTGCGCGGACGAGCCGGAGCCCGTGATGGACCCCTTCACGCACGAGATCGCGCCCGCCGAACTCGACGGCGCCGCGTTCCCGCCGCCGGAGTCGTTGTTGTCGTCAGTTCCGCACGCCGCCACGGTGAGCAGTGCCACCATCGCGGCCCCGACGGCGGCCTGACGCTTGCCTCGGATCACAAGCAACCCTTCGTCCTCGCGCCGTTCACGGCGCCGAATGTCGTCCGCCCCCCGGACTGGGGTGCCGGCGAGAATCGAAGCGATTCGGAGTGAACGAAGGATGAACAAGCGCATACGCCAACCCGTCACCAACCGGAACACATCCATGCCGGACGATTTATGGCCTGTTGACCAGACCGGACGCCACCCCAACGAAACACCGGGTACTGAACTATAAGCACTCCGTAATCAACGGGCGACGGGTCGACAGCCCGGCACCGCACGAGCTCCTGCCCGCCGGAGGGGCCGCGGGTCGCCCCGGCGACGGCTCGCAGCCCGCAGTTGTCCGCCGTCAGGAACCACATCCAGCGGCCGGCAGCGGCCGACCGGTCCCCCCGGCCAGGGGGCGCGAGCCGCCCCTACACCCGCAAACCCGGGGACAACTGCCGGACAAGTCGAGGACAAGGCGGCGTGGAGGTCGGGACGGCGGACGGCCCGCCCGCCACGATGGCGCGGCCGCCCAGGCGTCGGCGGGCCGGCCGGCCCGCCGCCCGGATTCGGGCCTTTCAACGTCATCAAACGACATCTAGCCACTCGGGAAACTTGCGCCACTGATACCGAATGTTCATCGGTGCGCGTCATGCCCGACGGAGCCCGCTGCGCCCGGCGACGCAGTGGGACGGAGCCGGCGAAGCGGCCATCCCGCACGCGGCGTTACGCAAATGATCAGGACTTGCGCCCTCAGTCACCGGACGTCCGCTCTGCCCGGAGATCGCCGGTGGCGTTCCGCCCGCTCCTGTGCTTTGCTTGCAAGCAACATCGATGTTGCTGAAAGCATCCCGTCAACACCCGACAGTCTCAATACGGGGAACGATTTCGCATGACAGTAGCAATGAGAAACATCAAAGCAACGTAACGAAGTTGTCCCGGCTCGGGAAAAGCCCGACGCCCGCCAGGCCGGTGCTGGCCACACGCGCACGCATCGGACCGACACGCATACAGGAGGACGGCCAGAAGATGAACACCGTCGACAACGACGATCTCCTGCCGGAGCCCCGGCCGATCACCGGCGGACGGCCCGGTTCCCTCGCCGAAGTGGTCACCATCCACGACGGCCTGGCGATCCGGCACGAGCTGCTCCTGGCGCCAGGAGCCACCGCAGCCGACCTGACGACCGCCATGATCCTCGTCCCGCCCACGGCCTGCCTGGTCAGCCATCACGGCGACGTCGACGTCTCGCTGGTGTTCCAGGAGGTCACCCGGCCCTTTCCCAGCGGGGAGGATGGGCGGGCCGAGCCCGCCGCCGGCCCACTGCCGCACAGCCGAGGTCTGCATCACCGCTGACCCGGCCGCTTGGTCGACCGCCCGGGAATCGGCGCGGACACCGGCGCGGGCACCCCGAGCGGCACCTCGCCGGTGCCCGCGTCGCGCCAACCCACCCGTCCCGGTGGCCCCGATGGCGCCGCGTAGGCAATATCGTGGCGGGGTGGCTGTACTCACCTCCCGCGCGACCGACTTCCCCCGCTGGTACCAGGACGTGCTCGCGAAGGCCGAGCTGGCCGAGAACGGCCCCGTTCGCGGGACCATGGTCATCCGACCGTACGGCTACGCGATCTGGGAACGCATGCAGGCAGACGTGGATGCCCGGATCAAGGCCGCGGGCGCCGTCAACGCCTACTTCCCGCTGTTCATCCCGGAGAGCTACCTGCGCCGGGAGGCTGAGCACGTCGAGGGCTTCAGCCCCGAGCTGGCCGTGGTCACCATCGGCGGCGGCAAGGAGCTGGAGGAGCCGGTGATCGTGCGGCCGACCAGCGAGACCATCATCGGCGAGTACCTGGCCAAGTGGACGCAGAGCTACCGCGACCTGCCGCTGCTGCTCAACCAGTGGGCCAACGTGGTCCGCTGGGAGCTGCGTCCCCGGCTGTTCCTGCGCAGCAGCGAGTTCCTCTGGCAGGAGGGGCACACCGCGCATGTCGACGAGGCCGACGCCGCCGCCTACGCCCGCCGGATCGCGCTGGAGGTCTACCGCGACTTCCTCACCGACGTGCTTGCCATCCCGGTGTTCATCGGGGTGAAGACCCGCAAGGAGCGCTTCGCCGGCGCCACGAACACCATGACCTGCGAGGGCATGATGGGCGACGGCAAGGCCCTGCAGATGGCGACCAGCCACGAGCTGGGGCAGAACTTCGCCCGCGCCTTCGACATCGACTTCGTCGGCGCTGACGGCGCCCAGCACCTCGCCTGGACGACGTCCTGGGGCAGCTCGACCCGAATGGTCGGCGGCCTGATCATGGCGCATGGCGACGACAACGGCCTGCGCATTCCGCCCCGGCTCGCGCCGACCCAGGTCGTGGTGCTGCCGGTGCGCGACGACGAGACCGTCGTCGCGAAGGCTCGCGAGATCGGCGCGGCGCTCACCGATGCCGGCCTGCGGGTGCAGGTCGATGCCCGCCCGGGGCTCTCCTTCGGCCGCCGGGTCACCGACGCCGAGATCAAGGGCATCCCGGTGCGGGTCGAGGTCGGCCCGCGCGACCTGGCTGCCGGGAACGTCACCCTGGTCCGCCGGGACACCTCGGCGAAGACGCCGGTGCCGCTCGCGGAGGCGGCCGGGCGGGTCCCGGTGCTGCTCGACGAGGTGCAGGCCGGCCTGCACGCCGAGGCCCTGGCCCTGCGCGAGAGCCGGACCGCGGACGTCACCACGGTCGCGGACGCCGCGCAGGCGGCGCAGACCGGCTTCGCCCGGATCCCGTGGCGCCTCGTCGGCGAGGAGGGCGAGGCGCGCCTCGCCGAGGAGGCCCTGACCGTCCGCTGCCTGCAGACGCCCGACGGCGAGATCCCGGCGGCCGGCGGCGACCCCGACGACCTGGTCTGCCTGATCGCCCGCTCCTACTGACCGCGGGTGACACCGGGGCGTTAGCCGAAACGGGTAATCCGGCTTTGCGGCCCTTCGGCTCGTTTGCTAACGTCACTAATGTCCGAACTGCCCGAAATCGTCCAGATTTAATTCCGTCTTTCGCGCACGCAGAACAGGTAGCATGCTCCGACAAGACGAATTCGAGCAGCTCATCGCCCGGAAAATGGGTCTCGCCGGCTCGCCGGTCACCGGCGGAAGCCGGCTCCACGAGGACCTTGGGCTGGATTCCTTCCGGCTCATGGAACTCTGCCTGTATGTGATTGAGCTCGGCGTCGACCTCTCCGAGGCGAACTGGCTGGAAATCGAGACGGTCGGCGAGCTGTACAGCCGCTACCGTGCCGGCCCGCCCGCCGCGGCCGCCCCGGCGCTGGGCGCCGCTCACGCGGGGAGCACGGTACCGGCTGCGGCCGGCACCGCGACCGCCGATGCGCTCATGCCGCCGCCGCCGCGGTTCGCCGGGCGGTTCCTGCGGCTGATGCCGGTACTGCCGGCGTCGACGCCGTTCCTCTACGAGCTCGCGGTCACCCCGGAGATCGGCTTCCGCTGGCGCTACCGGGGCTCGGTGCCGTCGTACCCGCAGTTCGAGCAGGAGCTGTGGCAGGGCGTGCTGACCCAGTTCCTGATCGAGTCGATCGAGACGGCTCGGCCGGTCGGCCACGCGATCTGCTACAACCCGGAGTTCACCCTGGGGTACGCCTACGTGGGCGCGGCGATCTCGGCCGACTACACCGGCTCGGGTCTGGCCGTCGAGGCACTGGACCTGTTCGTTCGTTACGTCTTCGACATCTGGCCGTTCCGAAAGCTGTATTTCGAGGTGCCCGAGTTCAACTATCCGCAGTTCGCGGGGGCGGACCGGAAGAACTCGCCCGGCGGGGCGCTCGCAATCGAGGGACGGCTGCGCAAGCACGATTTCTATCACGGCCGTTACTGGGACCGTCTCATTCTCGCCGTCTACCGGGACAGTGCGGACGGCGACGCCCGATAACGGGATCGTCCGCCGGGAGAGGGCGTCGACAATGGTTTATCTGCTGGATCGCATGAAGCGCGCGAGCACCGGTCCGAACACGGTGACCTTCCTCGCGCCGGACGGCGGTCAACGGGTCGGCTGGGCCGAGCTGTACTCGGACGCCCGCCGTGTCGCCGCGGGCCTGCAGTCGCGCGGAGTCGGACCGGGCCGCCCGGTGGTCATCCTCGCCGACACGTCACGGGAGACGATCACCGCGGCGATGGCGGCGTGGCTCGCCGGTGGCAGCCTCACCATGGCCCCCACCCCCGCCCGCACCGTCGACCTGGCCCGGTACCTCGCCGACACCCGCGACCGGTTCGACTCGCTCGGCGAGCCGCTCGTGCTGGTCGGAGCGCCGTGGGTGGACGCCGTGCCCGCGCTGTCCGGCGGGGCCGGGCGGGTCATCGGGCTGACCGAGGCGGTCGGCACCACGCCGGCGGTCCCGTGGCGTCCGCCCATGCTGACCGCGGACGCCCCCGCGATCCTGCAGCTGACCAGCGGCACCACCGGCGCGCCGAAGATCGCCCGGATCAGCCATGGCAACCTGGCGGCGAACGTCGAGGGCATCCGGGTGGCGACCAGCCACGAGACGGTGCACGGCCGGATGCTGTCCTGGCTGCCGCTGTCCCACGACATGGGGCTCATCGGCGGGTTCATCCTGCCGATGGCCTGCGGCCGCTGCGACGCGCTGCTGTCCTCACCCACCGAGTACCTGGCCAGGCCGGCGAGCTGGATGCAGCTGATCTCCCACCACCGTGTCACCAACACGGTGGGACCCGGTTCCGCCTACGCCATCGCGGCCCGGCTGCTGCGCGCCGGCCCCCGGCTGGACCTGTCCTGCCTGGCCTACGCGCTGTGCGGCGGGGAGCCGATCGACCCCGCGGTCGTCGACGACTTCCTCGACGCCGCGGGCGGCCACGGCTTCCACCCGGCCGCCTTCATGCCTGCCTACGGGCTCGCGGAGGCAACGGTCGCGGTCACGTTCTCCGCGGTGGGACGCGGGGCGCGCTACGACACGGTCGACGCGGACGCCCTGGCCGCGGGCGCGGCCCGGTTCGTGCCGCCCGAGCACGCCGACACCGGCGTGCGCACGAGGCGGCTGGCCCTGCTCGGCGAGCCGATCCCCGGCCTGTCGGTGCGCGTGGTCGACCCGGACGCAGGTGGGGTCCTGCCCGAGCGGAAGGTCGGCGAGGTCCAGGTCCGCGGTACCTCGGTGGCCGCGTCCTACCATGACGATCCCGAATCGGCGGCGGCCCTGCGCGCCCGCGACGGCTGGTTGGCCACCGGCGACCTCGGCTACCTCATTGACGGCGAACTCGTCGTCTGCGGTCGCCGCAAGGACGTCATCATCCTCGGCGGCCGCAACATCTATCCCGAGGAGGTGGAGCGGGCCGCGGCGCGGGCGGACGGTGCCCGCGCGGGCAACATCGTCGCGTTCGCCTACCCGCGCCCCGGCCACCTCGGCGGGGAGGGCCTCGCCGTGGCCGTCGAGACCCGAGGCGCCGATCCCGAAGCGCTGAAGAGCGCGGTCGCCGGGGAGATCCGCGCCGCGCTCGGAGTGACCCCACATGCGGTGCTGGTGCTCGACCCGGGCTCGGTACCCAAGACCCCCTCCGGGAAGCTGCAGCGGGCCGAGGCCAGACGGAGGTTCACCCCATGAGCACCCAGCCCGCCGCGCGGCATGACGCGCACAGCGTCGGGGCGGGCAGCGACGCCGTCACGGCCGAACGGCTCGCCGCCCTGGCCGACGGCCTCTACGCCGCCTGGGCCGAGCCGGCGGTATCCCGGCGCGACGAGCTGCTCGCCGACTGCTGCATCCCCGCGGTGACCTACGCCAACCCGCTCGGTGAGGCCGCCGGCATCATCGAGTTCGCCGATCTCATCGGCGAGTTCCTCGCGCCCTACCCGGGTCATCGTCCGGTGCGCACCAGCGGGGTCGACGTGCACCACCGCCGCGCCCGCTGGGAGTGGGGGCTGCGCAACGGCATCGGGCAGATCGTGCTGATGGGCCTCGACGTCGTCACCTTCACCGAGCGGCCGCGGCTGGAGACCATCAGCACCTTCTTCGGGCCGCCGCCGCGGCCGGTCTACTCCTTCGGCGCGGCACCGGCCTGAACCCGCCCCGGCAGCGGCCACCCCGCTGCCGCCACCCCGCTGCCGGGG
>NZ_JAMPTM010000039.1 GCF_025403375.1 Frankia gtarii | reverse complement strand
GATCGGGTCCCGGGACGGCGGCGGTCGGGTACTCGTCGGGCATGCCGGGAAGCGTAACGACGCACCACTCGGCGCCCGGCGAAGCCCGCTGGGTAGCGTGGTATCACCGGTGGCTGTGTCAGGGCGCGCCGCGGTCCGCACCCGGCGTGTCCAGGGCTGCGGCCACGCGCCGCGTCCGGTTATGGCCGCCCGCGGGTCCGGTGGCGTCGCGGACCCGTCCGATCTCGAAGGGACCGACCGGTTGACCACTGTGTTGCTGGTCCGCCACGGCCTGACCGCCGTCACGGGCAAGATCCTCCTCGGCTGGACCCCGGGCGTCAGCCTGGACGAGCGGGGCCGGCGGCAGGCCTCGGGCCTGGCGGATCGGCTCGGGGACATCCCGCTCGCCGCGATCGTCAGCAGCCCGCTTGAGCGCTGCCGCGAGACGGCGGGCACGATCGCGGCGCGGCGGCCCGAGGGGCCGCAGGCTCCCGGCGGCGTCCAGCCGGTCGCCGTCGACGAGCGGCTCGGGGAGTGCCGTTACGGGGACTGGACCGGGCAGGAGCTCGCCGTTCTCGCCAAGGATCCGCTGTGGGCGGTGGTGCAGAGCCATCCCAGCGCCGTGGTGTTCCCCGGGCCCGAGGGCGAGGCGCTGCGCGACACCCAGGCCCGCGGCGTCACCGCGGTGCGGGAATGGAACGACCGGCTCGGCCCGGACGCGACCTGGCTGCTGTGCTCGCACGGCGACGTCATCCGCACGATCGTCGCCGACGCCCTGGGCATGCACCTCGACATGTACCACCGGATCACCGTCGACCCGTGCTCGTTGACGGTGATCCGCTACGGCGAGCGGCGACCGTTCGTCCGGCGGATCAACGACATCGGCGGCGACGTCGCCGAGCTGCTCCCGTCGCCCCCCAAGCCCGAGGGCGAGTCCACGGCGGGCACGGCGGGCACCGCGGGCGGCCCCGGTGACTCGGCCGCCGGGGACGGTTCGGCGCCCCCGGCCGGGCTGAGCCCCGACGAGGTCGTCGGCGGGGGCGCCGGGTCCTACCCGCCGCCCGCCGGCGGGGGAGCGGTCTGATCGGCCATGGCACGCCGGATACACGTCTTCGACCCACCGCAGCGGTTCGTCGCGGGCACCGTCGGCTCGCCCGGGGCCCGCTCGTTCTACCTGCAGGCCCGGGATGGGGTGAGGCTGGTCACGGTCGCGGTCGAGAAGGCCCAGGTCGCCCTGCTGGCCGAGCAGCTCACCGAGCTGCTCGACGAGCTGGGCCGGCGCGGGGTCGCGGCCGAGCTCGCCGAGCCCGTCGGTGCGCCTGACACCTCGCCGCTGGAGCCGCCGATCGAGGCGGACTTCCGGGTCGCCACGATCGCCCTCGGGTGGGATCCGCGCGGCAGCCGCGTCGTCGTCGAGGCGCAGGCGGCCGGCGGCGAGGGGTCGGCCGCCGGGTTCAGCGACGACCCGGACGGCCCCGACGCGCTGCGGGTGCTGGTGGCGGCGGGCTCCGCCCGTGCCTTCGCCCGCCGGGCGGGGCGGCTCGTCGACGCCGGGCGCCCGTCGTGCCCGCTGTGTGGCCAGCCCCTCGACGACGATCACGTCTGCCCGCGTCAGAACGGACACCGGCACTGATGGCCGCCCAGCGCCCGGGGGACGCGCCTGGTCAGGCCGCTGCCGCGGCGGCTTCGGGGACCGGCCGGGGCCGCGGGGTGCGGATTCGTGTCGGAGAGACCCCGGTCACCATCCGGACCCGGCGACAGAGCCGGTGCACAGCGGACACACTGGGCTGATGGGTGTTCCCGCGGCGGGTCCCACGCCGGGACGGCGGCCGCCACTCGATCCGATCGACGGCGGCGGCCTCGACGCCCCCGCCGCACTCGACCTGCTGCGCCGCGGCGAGCTGACGGTCAGCGCCAGGCTCGCCGACGCCAGCAACGCGACGCTGTACTGCGACATCACCGCGGGCGACGTCGCCGGGCGCTGCGTCTACAAGCCGGTTCGCGGGGAACGGGCGCTGTGGGACTTCCCCGACGGCACCCTCGCCGCCCGCGAGCTGGCCGCCTACGAGGTCTCCGCCCACCTCGACCTCGGGATCGTGCCGCCGACGGTCCTGCGTGACGGACCGTTCGGCGAGGGCATGGCCCAGCTGTGGATCGACACCGACGTCACCGTCGACCTGGTGGCCCTCACCCGCTCCGACGACCCGCAGCTGCGTCGGATCGCGCTGTTCGACGCCGTCATCAACAACGCCGACCGCAAGGGTGGGCATCTGCTGCCCGCGCCGTCGGGGCGCATCCACGGCATCGACCACGGCGTCACCTTCCACCCGGAGGGCAAGCTGCGCACGTTGCTGTGGACGTGGCGGGGCCGGCGGTTGGCCGCCGAGGAGAGGGCCCTGCTCGGCTGCCTGGGCGAGGCGCTCGCCGGCGACCTCGGTGACCGGCTCGCCGAGCTGATCACCGTCACCGAGCTTGCCGCGCTGGCCGCCCGGGTGCACCGGCTGCTCGACGACGGCCGCTTTCCGCTGCCTTCGGGGGACTGGCCGCCGATCCCGTGGCCGCCGTTCTAGAATTGACGGTTCCCGAATGGTCAGCTTACGGACGGCGATGTCCGGCCCTGTGTCCGTTTTCGCAGGTCGGTTACGGGATGGTTACCCGTCTTGTGCCCGCCGAGGGAACCGTTCGCGGTTACTCTGACACGCATGCAGGCGTGGCCATCTCCTCTGATACGTCCACTTCCAGGCCGCGGCCGGCCCTTGCGGATCTTCGACACGGCCACGTCGAGCGTGCGACTTCTGGATTCCGCGCCCACGGCCCGTCTCTACGTCTGCGGCATCACGCCGTATGACGCGACGCACCTGGGTCATGCGTTCACGTACCTGACGTATGACCTCGCGCAGCGGGTACTGCGGGATGCCGGCCACACCGTCCTATATGTGCAAAATGTTACAGACGTCGATGATCCCCTGCTCGAGCGGGCCGACCGGGACGGCCTCGACTGGCGTGACCTCGCCAACCGGGAGATCGAGCTTTTCCGCGAGGACATGACCGCGCTGCGGATGCTCCCCCCGGCCTCCTACGTCGGTGTGGTCGAGGCGATCCCGATGATCGTCGAGATGGTTGCCGAGCTCGTCGACCGGGGCGCGGCCTACCAGGTCGACGATGACCTGTACTTCTCCGTCGCCGCCGCCCCCGCGTTCGGTGACATTTCCCACCTGTCCCGGGCCGAGATGCTGGCGATCTGCGCCGAGCGCGGCGGCGACCCGGGCCGCGCCGGCAAGAAGGACCCCCTCGACCCGCTGCTGTGGCGGGCGCAGCGTCCCGGGGAGCCGTCCTGGCCCTCCCCGTTCGGCCCCGGCCGGCCCGGCTGGCACATCGAGTGCTCCGCGATCGCCCGCCACCACCTCGGCGGCGTCGTCGACATCCAGGGCGGGGGAACCGACCTGACCTTTCCACACCACGAGTGCAGCGCCGCGCACGCCGAGGTCGCCGCGGGTACCCGCCCGTTCGCCCGCAGCTATGTGCATACGGCGATGGTCAGCCTCGACGGCCACAAGATGTCGAAGTCGCGCGGCAACCTGGAGTTCGTCTCCCGGCTGCGCCGCGCCGGAACGGACCTGGCCGCACTGCGCCTCGCCCTGCTCGACCACCGCCACACCGACGACTGGGAGTGGACGGCGGGCCTGCTGTCGGACGCGGTGACCCGGGTCGAGCGGTGGCGGGCGGCCGTCGCCCTACCCGCCGGCCCGGACGCGACGAAGGTGCTCGCCGCCGTCCGCGAACGGCTCGCCGACGACCTCGACGCCCCCGGCGCCCTCGCCGCGGTCGACGTCTGGGTCGACGCGGCGCTCGCCGACGCCGGCGCCGCCGGCGGTGGCCCGACCGGCGCGTCCCCTCGAGGTTCTGACGGCGCGGCGGGTGCCGGGGGGGAGGCGCCTGCGCTCGTCTCGAGGCTCGTTGACACACTGCTCGGTGTAGACCTTGAACCCGTCCGACCCAGAGGGAGCTGATGGATGGGGGCTCACCACCGCAGGACAGATACCGGGGCGGCGACCGAACGACCCGCCTTCGACGAGGTCGCCCACGGCTACGACCCGCGCCAGGTGGACGACTACCTCGCCACACTGTGGCGGTACGCCAGCCAGGTGACCTCGCGCGCGGCCGCCGCGGAGAGCGCGCTCAAGCACGAGCGGGAGCGCAGCGCGGGCGCCGCCGGTGCCACGGAGTTCGCCACCCAGGCCGGTGGCCGGATCGGGCAGATGCTCGCCATCGCCCAGCGCGAGGCCGACGAGATCATCGACGGCGCTCGCCAGATCGCCGAGTCCGCCCTGGAGGAGGTGATCGAGGACGCCGGGGCGAACCATCCGATCGTTCGCGAGGCCCGTGAGCAGGCCGAGAAGCTCCTGCTCGACGCGGTGGAGGAGAGCCGCCGGCTTGCCCTGGAACGCCACCGTGAACTGGCAGACGAGATCGCCCGCAGCTCCGCGTCCCTCGACGCCATCCGTCACCAGCAGGGGGAGATCATCGGGGCGGTCCTGCGACTGCGCCGCATCCTCGGCTCCGACGAGGTCGACCGCGTCGTCACCGACCTGGCCCGGGCCGGCGCGACCCCGTCGCAAGCCGCCGGCCCCGCCCCCGCCGGGGTCGGCGACTTAGCCGCCGACGGCGCCGACTTCCCCGCCGACGGCGCTGGCTCCCCCGCGGGTGGTACGCAGGACCGCTTCGTTCCCGGCGCGTCCGCCCCGCAGACGGCCGGCAACGCCTTCCCGGCCGGCAACGCCTTCCCAGGCGGCAACGCCTTCCCAGGCGGAACCGAGGCCACCCCCCCGACGGTCGTGGACGGGCCGCCGCCGCCGGCCCCGTTCGCGGGCGCCTCACCCTCCGTGGACACCCCGCCCCGGCCCAGGGTGGCCGACAGCCCCGGCGCACCGGGGTCCTCGGCCACCGCCCAGCACGGCACGGCCCAGCGCGGTGATAGCCAGCACGGTGCGGGCTGGTCGGCGGCCGCGGGTGCCGGCGGGCCGGCGTGGGACGCGGCGGGCGCCTTCGGCTCCCCGGGCGGTGTCGACGGTAATGCGTTCTCCGTCAGCGCCGCCGGCCAGACCATCGGCGCTGATGCGGCGTCCGGTCGGGTCGTGGGCCGCATGGGTGCCGCCGGGCTCGGTCGGCGCCCGCCGGGTCGGCATCGGCAGGGTGAGGCCGCCGACGCCGAGCCGTACTCGGCGAGCGCCGCGCCGCGGGAGCCGGCGGCCAGCACCGCAGGAGTCCCGTTCCGCCGGGGCGCCGACGAGGACATCATCGACGCCGAGATCGTCGAGGAATAGTCCGCCACCGGGCCGGGGCGGCGGACTGCACGCACCGCCGCCCCGCCCCGGCGACCGCAGGACCTACCTTGCCGGGCACGGCGCACGGCGCGCTCGAACCCGGCGGCCGATCGGGCCGCCGGGTGGCGTCAGGATACGGGTGGAATCACTGCCCGCGGCGTCGTAGGTAGCGTTCGAACTCGCGGGCGATCGCGTCGCCGCTGGCCTCGGGCAACGCGGTCTCCGGCTCCCGGGACTCCAACGAGCGGACGTACTCGGCGACTTCGGTGTCCCCGGCGGCGAGCTCGTCGACCTGACGCTCCCACGCCTTGGCCCGCTCCGGCAGATCCCCGAGCGGGATCTCGATGTCGAGCAGGTCCTCCACCCGGCGCAGCAGGGCGAGCGTCGCCTTCGGACAGGGCGGGTTCGCGACATAGTGCGGCACCGCCGCCCAGAACGACACCGACGCCAGCTCCGCCCGTGCGCAGGCCTCCCCGAAAACCCCGACGATGCCGGTCGGACCCTCGTAGCGCGACGGTTCCAACCCGAGCCTTGCCGCTGTCGCCGCGTCCCCGGCAGTCCCGCTGATGGGCACCGGACGGGTGTGCGGGGAGTCTGCCAGCAGCGCGCCAAGCGAGATCACCATATCGCTGCCGAGGGCGTGCACCGCCTCGATCAGTTCGTCGGTGAAGCCGCGCCAGCGCATGTTCGGCTCCAGCCCGCGGATGAGCACCAGGTCCGTCTCCGACTTCGGCGGGCGTGCCACCGACAGCCGGGTGGTCGGCCAGGTGATCTTACGAGACGCCCCGTCCGTCCCGCTTACCGTCGGCCGGTTCACCTGGAAGTCGTAGTAGTCGTCCGGGTCTATCGCACCGATCACCCGGGCCTTGAACGCCGTCTCCAGATGCTCCACGGCGGCGGACGACGCGTCGGCGGCGTCGTTCCAGCCTTCGAAGGCAGCTACCACGACCGGCGACCGCAGTTGACCGACGCCGGAGAACTCGATCACCTACCACCTCCTGCCGCCCAGCGGCGGCCCACTGCCCCCGTGACAGTGCAACGGTACGTCCTCACGGAGACGACTCCTGCCCAGAGCCGACATCCGTTACGTCAGCCCTCCTTGCATCCGGTATGAAATCTGCCCTCGCCCGCGGCGGACCTCCGCGGGACCAGTCTGCCGGTGTTCTCGTGGGAACGCCTTTCCTCGGTCTGTCGATGACCAGCGACGCCGGGCGGATCGGACATCCGTTCCGGATCGACGCGGTGGCTGCACCGTACCGGCTCCCGACGAGTACCCGCTGTGGCGGGAAGGTGAACGGCCGCAGCGGGCACGGTCTTCGTTGTGGTAGCCGCCCACTTCCGCCTGCCGGCCGGCCTCTCTGCCCGGCTCCCTGCCCCGGCGGCCGCCTCGGCCACACCCGCCCCGGCGGGGGCAGCGCGCACCCATCACGCCCAGCCGCAGCGCAACCGGTGGCTGCTGGGTTGGTCCTGCCACCCCCCGGGCCGGCCACGCTCACACTGCCACGCCTGAAGGCGTCCCCGCCGACCCGCATCCCGCCGACCCGCATCCCGGCGGGATGGCCTGCCGTGAGGACGAGCGCCCGCGCGGGGTGATCGGCGCCCGCGGGGGACTGTCCTGGCGCGACGGCCGCCCGCACCGGGTAGATCTTCGCCGGGCTGCCCGGCCGATGTCCGATGGTCCGCTGCCCGTCCTGCCGCGACGGGTGCCGGAAGCCTCTGGCGCCATGGTCACCATGTTGCCGGGCCGGGCCCCCCTCCCGTGTGGCATTTCCGCCGACGAGCGGTGTAACGAGGTCCTCAGGCCCCGGCCGCCCGGACGGGCCGCTTCCCGTGTCCCGTGTCCCGGGCCCGGTTTGCCGCCCGCCGTCCGCGGTGCGGCCGCGATCCGGCAGCATACGGACTGGACCGGTTCGCACCGGGCGGAGCGGGCCTCATCAGACCGGAACCGATCCCGTCCCGGTGGGACCGGCCGGCGCGGGCAATCCCGGTAGCTGGTAGCTGGTAGCCGCGTCCAGGCAAGGCACGTCGTCCCGCGCGCCCGGAACCATCCGGCGCGCGCCGATTCGAGCTAGGAGCGAACGTGGGAAGCCTCGCGGCGGTCTTCTTCGACATGGACGGCCTGCTCGTCGACACGGAACCCATCTGGACCGTCGCCGAGCATGAGGCGGCGGCGCGGCTCGGCGGCGAGTTCACGCCGGAGATGAAGCGGGCGATGATCGGCCACGGCATCGACACCGCGGTGCCGCTCATGGTGTCGATGCTCGGCCGGCCGTCGTCCGACGTCCCGGCCACGGAGCGTTTCCTACTGCGACGCTCCGCCGAGCTGTTCCGTGAGTCCGGTGTGATCATTCCACAGCCCGGCGCCGTCGAACTGCTCGCTGTCCTGCGGGAGCAGGGTGTTCCGGTGGCGCTGGTGTCCTCGTCCTTCCGGGACCTGATGGACCCCGTGCTCGGCGTCATCGGCCGCGACCTGTTCGCGGCGACGGTGGCCGGCGACGAGGTGAGCCGGCGCAAACCGGATCCCGAGCCCTACCTGGCCGCCGCCCGCATGCTCGGCGTGGACCCGCGGCGTTGCGTTGTCCTGGAGGACAGCCCGTCGGGCGCCCGCGCCGGCGTCGCCGCCGGCTGCGCGACCATCCTGGTCCCCTCCATGCCGGACCTGCTCGACCGCGCCGCCGTGCATCCGTCCTCCGTGCCACCCGTCGTGCCACCGGAGGCGGGGTCGTCTGGCGTGGGGCCGTCGGATGGGGCGTCAGCGGACACTGGTGAACTCCTGCCCGTCGGCCTCGCCGCGATCGTCGCCAGCCTGCACGATGTCACCCTTGACCTGCTCGACGATCTGCTGAGCGCCCGGCCTTTGGGGACCTGACCGCGACCTCGGCCAGCGCCAGCGCGCGTCGCACCAGGTCGGCGATGTCCGCCGGGGACGCCGTCCCAGCCCGAGACGGGTCAGACGGGACGGGTCAGACGGACGGTCAGCTGGCGGAGATGGCGCGCAGGACGTCCATTCTGGCGGCGCGGCGGGCGGGGAAGACGGCGGCGAGGATGCCGAGCACGATGCCGGCGATGATGACGAGGAGGATTGTCGGGACCGGGTAGGCGAACGTGTTGATGCCCTGGGAGGCCAGCGCCTTGGTCAGGGCCCAGCCGAAGACGCTGCCGACGGCCACCCCGAGCACGGCGCCGAAGACCGAGATGATCGTCGACTCCATGACGACCATGGCCCGCATCTGCCCGCGACTCATGCCCACGGCGCGCAGCAGCCCGATCTCCCGGGTCCGTTCGATCACGGACAGGGCGAGCGTGTTCACGATGCCGAACAGGGCGATGACCACGGCCAGGGCCAGCAGGACGTAGATGAAGCCGAGCAGCTGGTCGATCTGCTTCTCCTGCTGGGCGACGAACTCCGACTGGTCGCGCACCTCGACCGTGGCGTACGGCTTGACGACCTTGTCGATCTCGGCGCGTACGGCCGCGGGGTCGGCCCCGTCGGCGCGTTTGATCAGCACGAACAGGTCGAGGTCGTCGGTGGAGTGGCGGGCGAGCTGGCCGGTGGAGATGATCCAGGAGCCGGCCACCTGGCTCTTCTTGTACGTCCCGGCGAGGGTGAGGTCCTGGGTGCCGTCGGGGAAGGTGACGGGGATCTTCTGGCCGACGGTGAGGTGGCGGTCGGCGGCGGTGGCGTCATCCACGAGGATCGTGCGGTCGCTGAGGGCGTGGAGGTCTCCGGCCACCTTCTTGAGCGCCAGGACCCGGGGCAAGCCGGCCGGATCCCCGGCGAGTACCTGGGCGTCGCGTCCGCCGGCCTTCACCAGGCCGCCGCGCAGCCCGGTCGCGACCTCGATGCCGGGCTTGCCGGCCAGGTCGCGCGCCACCTGGCCGCTGAAACCCTGGCCGAAGCCCTGGCCGGTCAGGAAGAAGTCGGCGCCGAGACTGTTCTGCACGGTCGTCCGCACCGACTCTTTGATCGATTGACCGAGGATCGAGAAGGCGCCTACCAGGGCGAGGCCGATCATGAGGGCGGAGGCGGTCGAGGCGGTGCGCCGCGGATTGCGCATCGCGTTCTCCCGGCCGAGCCGGCCGGTGGTGCCGAACAGCGAGACGAACGGCGCGCCGAGCACCCGGATGATCGGGCCGGACAGCAGGGGTGACAGGGTGGCGATACCGAGGAAGATCCCCGCGGCGCCGACCCCGACGGAGGTTGCTCCCGACTTGCCCGCCGACGCGGTCCCGAAGACCAGCAGCAGCACCCCGAGCGCCGTGAGGGCGATCCCGGCGACGGCCCGGGTACGCAGCGAGCGTGTCGGCAGCACGTAGGTCTCCCGCATGGCCGCGATCGGCGGAACGGACGCCGCCTTGCGCGCCGGCACGAAGGCCGCGGCCGAGGTGATCAGGACTCCCACGGCGTAGGCGGCGATGATCGTGCGCGCGTCGAAGACCAGCGGGCCGCTGGGCAGGTCCACGCCGAACGCCCCGACCGCGGCCCTCAGCAGCACGGCGAGTCCTGCGCCGAACAGCAGCCCCACGCTCGCCCCGGCGAAACCGACCAGAGCCGCCTCCACCTGCAACGACACCTGCACCTGACGCCGGCTCGCGCCGATCGCCCGCAGCAGTGCCAGCTCCCGCACCCGCTGCGCCACCAGCATGGTGAACGTGTTGAAGATGATGAACGCCCCGACGAACACCGAGATTGCCGCGAAGATCAGCAGGAAGGTCGAGAAGCCACCGATCGCCTGCTGCACGGCACTGGCGCTCTCCTTCGCCAACTGCGTGCCGGTGATCGCCTCGTCGCCGGCGGGGAGCACGGCGGCGACCCGCGCGCGCAGCTCCTGCTGGCCGAGGCCGGGGACGGCCGCCAGATGGACGGAACTGAACTGGCCGGGGGCAAGCAGCACCCGCTGGGCGGTGGCGGTGTCGAACGCGGTCAGGGCGGCGCCGCCGAGGCTGTCCTGCCCGGCCACTCGGAACGTGCCGACCAGCGTGTAGGTCGCGGGCACCCCCTTGGTCTGCACGGAGATCCGCGTACCGAGGGCCAGGTGCAGATCCCGCGCGGTCGCCCGATCCACCACGATTTCCCCGGGACCCGGGGCGCGGCCCTCGGCGAGCTGCTCGGATGCGGTCGGCTGGCCGCCGGTCCAGTTGGTGCCCAGCCCCGGCGCCCCGCCCTCCTTCGCCGGCTTGCCGGTGCGCGGGTTGACGAGCATGGCCTGGCCGTTGACCGACCCGACGGCCGCCCGCACCCCGTCGACCTTGGCGACGGTGTCGAGGACCGACGCGGGTAGCGGAGGTCGGCCGGAGTCGCTCGTCGGGTCGATCTGGTTGACGACCCGGACCGCGACGCTGACGTTCTTGTTGATGTCGGCGAACAGGGAGTCGAATGTCCGGTTGAGCGTGTCCGTCAGGACCAGGGTTCCCGTGACGAAGCTCACGCCGACGACGACCGCGAGCATGGACAGGACCAGCCGGATCTTGCGGGCCAGCAGACTTTTGAGGGTGGCGCGCAGCATCGGCTCAGGCCCAGCCCGCCGACCCCGGCCCGTCCGCCGGGTAGCCGCCCGGGGCGCCGTAGCCGCCGGTGTCGTCGGCGTCGCGCGGGCCGAGGGGGCGCGGTACCGGCCGGTGCCGCCGCGGGTCGCCCGCCGGTCCGCCGTAGCGCCCGCCGTTCGGCCCCTGCTCGTCCAGCGGCCCGGTCTCGTCCAGCAGCCCGTTCTTGGGCCCCGGCACGGAGTCGAACTCCCCGGTGAACGGCTCGGCGTAGCGGCCGTCATAGGGCGCCGGCCGGCTGCCGTTGCCGTAGTGCTGGTCGGGGTAGTCGTAGCCGCCGTGCCGGTCGTCGGCCGCCGGGTAGCCCCGCGGGCCGGTCACCACGCCGCGGCCACGGTCGGCCGGACGATCGCGTGGGCCCCATCCACGGCGGTCCCGGTCCTCGTGGCGGCCCCGATCGTCATGGCGGTGGTCGTCGTCGTGGTGATGGTCGTCGTAGTCGTCGGGTTCCTGGGGCGTGTTGGTGTCGTCGGAGAGCAGCCCGCGCTGGGCGGCGTCGAGGTGCTTCATCCGGTCGAGCACCTCGTCCGCGGTCGGCTGTTCGATCGCGTCGACGAGCAGGCCGTCCGCGAGGAAGATCACCTCGTCCGAGTAGGAGGCGGCCGTGGCGTCGTGCGTCACCATGACGATCGTCTGCCCGAGCTCGGTGACCGAGTCCCGCAGGAACGACAGCACCTCGGCGCCCGAGCGCGAGTCCAGGTTTCCGGTCGGCTCATCGGCGAAGATGATCTCGGGTCGGGTGACGAGGGCGCGGGCGCAGGCGACCCGTTGCTGCTGACCACCGGACAGCTCGCTCGGCCGGTGCCTCAGCCGGGGAGCGAGGCCGACCGCGTCGACGACGGTGCGCATCCAGGCCTGGTCCGGGGCGCGACCCGCGATGCTCAGCGGCAGCGTGATGTTCTCCGCCGCGGTCAGCGTCGGCAGCAGGTTGAACTGTTGGAAGATGAAACCGATCCGGTCCCGGCGCAGTCGGGTGAGCTCCCTGTCCGACAGCCGGGACAGGTCGACGTCGCCGATGAACACCCGCCCGCGGGTCACCGTGTCCAGGCCGGCCAGGCAGTGCATGAGCGTGGACTTCCCGGAGCCAGAAGGCCCCATGATCGCAGTGAAGCGGCCGCGGGGGAAGTCCAGGTCGATTCCGCGCAGCGCCGTGACGGTGGTGTCCCCGGTGCCGTAGACCTTCGTCAGCCGATCGGCCCGCGCCGCCGGGACTGCGCCGCCGGTGCCGACCGCGGCGGCCTGCTCGCGGCGGGCGTCCCCGCGCTCGGCGGTCCGCGCCACCCGCGGTGGGCGACCGCGCGGAGCGCCCTTGCCCGCGTCCTGCCTCCCACCTGGGGATGATTCGGTCCGTCGGGCCATCGTGACGTCCTCTCCTTATGTGCTCGGCGCGTCTGGCGATGGCCCTGCCCGCCGCTGGGGGCGGGGCCATCCCATCGTCCTCTGTAGATGTTTCGGCACGCGGGTTGCCGCGCTCGGCGGGATCCGGCCCTCGGCCGCTCGGTCCGGATCCCCCTGATCTTGCCGTCGGACTCCTCAACGAGCCAAGGATGATCGGCATCTCGGGATCGATCCGGAATCCCGTGACACCGCCGCATTCCTCTCATCGTTACTCCATGTTCGCCGCCGCCGGCGTCGTCCCTCGGCGGGGCTCAGCCCTCGGCCTCGCAGACCGTCGGGGCCGCCTTGTCGAGGGGGACCGCGGGCGCCTGCTGGGGCAGCGGCGGCGGCGTGCCGCCGAACGCCGGGCACAGTGCCTGGTGGTGGCACCAGGAGCACAGGCGGTTCGGCGTGGCTCGCCAGTCTCCGGTGCGGTGGGCGCGGTCGATCGCCGCCCACAGCGCCTCGATCCGCCGCTCGGTGGCCCGCAGATCCGCCTCGTCGGGGGCGGCCCGCAGCCAGGTGCGATCGCCGAGGTAGTACAGGCGCAGCTCCCGGGGGATCACACCGCGGATCCGCCACAGCAACAGGGCGTAGAACCGCATCTGGAACATGGCCGAGGCCTCGAACGCCGGGCCCGGCGAGCGGCCGGTCTTGTAGTCGACCACCCGCAGGGCCAGGCCCTGCGCGGTCGACGCCTCGTCGAGCCGATCCACGTAGCCGCGCAACCGCAGCCCGGAGTCGAGCACGTGCTCCACGTAGAGCTCGCGGGCCGACGGGGCGAGCCGGGCCGGATCCTCCAGCGCGAAGTACCCGGCGAGCAGCTCGCGCGCCGAATCCAGCCAGGCGGCCAGCGCGTCCGGGCCGTCGAAGAGCGCCTCGACCGCCGGCTCCCGTTCACGCAGTGCCTGCCAGGCCGGCTCGACCAGCGTGCGGGCCGCCTCGAGGGTCCGCCCGGCCGGGGGCAGGTCGAACAGGTTCTCCAGCACCGAGTGCACGACAGTCCCGCGGCTGGCCGCCTCGCTCGGCGGTTCGGGCAGCCGGTCGACGACGCGGAAGCGGTAGCGCAGCGGGCAGTTGACGAAGTCGGCCGCCCGCGACGGCGACAGCGAACCGATCAGCGGCCGGTCGGCGCTGCGCGGGCTGGCCGACGCGACAGCCGGTGGCGGCGGCTCGGCGGCCGGCGCCGGGAAACCGCTGGATGCCGCGGAACCGGGCGGCGGCGTCGTGGTCATGTCCCGACCCTAGAACCCGCCTCCGACACTCCCACGGGTCGGTCCCGACCGCCGCCGGCGGCGCCTCGCGTGCTCCGCCAGCGTGGCGTCCGCATGGACATCGGCGCGCCGTACCCGGGCCACGTCACGGCCCCGCCCTGCCCCCGCTGGTCACAGGCGCGGACAGGGCGGGCAGACGTGGCTGGATCTGGTCCGTAGCATCGGTTCCATGACGGATCAGCGCGGTGGCGCCGGCTCGGATGCCCACGGCGGCACGGGTGGTGCGTCGCGGCACCCGGGCGAACGCCCGTCCGGAGTGATGATCGGGCGGATCCGAGGTGTCCCGATCATGGTGTCGCCGCTCGCGCTGGTCTTCGCGCTGCTGGTGGCCTACCTGCTCTCCGGCTCCATCCGGGACCGGCTGCCGACGGCGTCGGACGGCCAGGTCCTCGCGATGGCCACGGTGATCTCCCTCGGCTTTCTGGCTTCTCTGCTCGTCCACGAGATCGGCCACTGCCTGACCGCGCTCGCCTTCGGACACACCGTCCGCTCGGTGACGCTGCACGGGTTCGCCGGGTTCACCGAGTTCGAGCCCGAACCCCGCAGCCCCGGCCGTGAGTTCCTCATCGCCTTCGTCGGTCCGGCGCTCAACGGCCTGCTCGCCGGGCTGTGCTTCCTCGGCCTGCTCGGCATCGGCGACGACACCCACGTCGGGGTGGTGCTGCGCGATCTCGGCGTCATCAACCTGGCGCTGTTCGTGTTCAACCTGGCTCCCGGCGTGCCGTTGGACGGCGGGCGGGTGGTCATCGCCGCCGTGTGGGCGGCGACCGGGGACAAGCTGCGCGGGCTGCGGGCCGGCGCCTACGGCGGCTTCGTGGTGGCCGCGGGCATGGTCGTCTGGGGGACGACGATCTCCGGTGACAGCTTCGGCCTGTTCTACACGTATGCTCTGGCGGCGTTCCTGGCGTTCGCGGCCTTCCAGTCGTTGCGGGCGGCCCAGCTGCGCGGGCGGCTGCCGGGGCTGTCCGCCGGCCGGCTGGTGCGTCGGACGCTGCCCGTCGAGGGCGCCGTGCCGCTGGCCGAGGCGTTGCGCCGGGCTCAGGAGGTCGGCGCCACCGCCGTCGCGGTGATAGACCGGGACGGAAACCCCATCAAGATCATGAATGGCTCGGCGGTCGACGCGCTGCCCGAGCATCGGAGGCCGTGGATGTCCGTGGACGAGGTGAGCCGGGAGATCGCGCCCGGAATGGTGCTCGACGCCGATCTGGAGGGCGAGGACCTGCTTGCTGCCGTACAGCGCATGCCCGCCTCGGAGTACTTGGTGCTGCAGAGCGGCCGGCCGGTAGGCGTGCTTGCCATGGTCGACCTGGTCGCCCGCCTCGACCCGGCCGCCGCCGCGCGCATGGTGGCGCAGCGGTGACCGATTCCGATCTTCGCCCCGGCCCCACCGGCGCGGCTCACCGGCGCGGTCTGTTTACCAAGGGTGACCGAGTCCAACTCACCGATCCCAAGGGGCGCAAACACACCGTCGTCCTGGAGCCGGGTCAGCAGTTCCACACCCACCGCGGCGCTGTCGAGCATGACGCGCTGCTCGGCCAGCCCGAGGGCATCGTCGTCACCAGTACCGGCGGCACCGATTACCTGGCGCTGCGTCCCCTGCTCGTGGACTTCGTGCTGTCGATGCCCCGCGGGGCGACCGTCGTGTACCCCAAGGACGCGGGCCAGATCGTCACCTACGCGGACATCTTCCCGGGCGCCCGGGTGCTGGAGGCCGGCGTCGGTTCGGGCGCGCTGTCCTGCTCCCTGCTACGCACCATCGGGGACGCCGGCCGGCTGATCTCCTACGAGCGGCGGGAGGACTTCGCCGCCATCGCCGCGCGCAACATCGAAACGTTCTTCGGCGGGCCGCATCCCGCGCACACGATCATCGTCGGCGACCTGGCCGAGACGACCGAGCGGGAGGTCGACCGGGTCGTCCTCGACATGCTCGCGCCCTGGGACGTCGTGGACGCCGTCAGCGCGGCGCTCGTTCCCGGTGGGGTGGTCTGCGCCTACGTCGCCACCACCACGCAGCTCTCCCGGGTCGTGGAGACCCTGCGGGGGCACGGCACGTTCGCCGAGCCCGCCGCCTGGGAGACGATGATGCGGGACTGGCATGTCGAGGGCCTCGCGGTCCGACCCGGCCACCGCATGGTCGGCCACACGGGCTTCCTCGTCACCGCGCGCCGCCTCGCCGACGGGGTCACGCCCCCGGTCCGCCGCCGACGCCCGGCCAAGGGCGCTCTCGGCGATCCGGCTGCCACGGATCCGGCTGCCACGGATCCGGCCGAGGCGGGTGCCCCCCTCGCCGAGCCGGCCGCGACGGCCCTCGGCGGCGCTGCGCCCGAAGCCGTGGACGCGGTACCCGAAGCCACGCGTGAGAGCGTGACTCCACCAGCTAGCTAGGGGAGCCGCCGCAGAAGCCCCTTCCCCTCCTGCTATCACGTTCCGTGACAGCCGACGGTGTGGCTGAGGCGGGTCGCGCGAACCGGGCGACGGCTCGGGTGCCGGCGGCGGATGCGTGGGAGAACGCCTACCTGTTCCTTCTGGGGGTTCGGCGTCCGATTCGTCCCCCAGAAGGAACAAGTTGCCCCGTTCCCAGGCACAACTCCGTCTCGCGAGGCGGGGGGACCGGGGGCCGTCCGGCGGCGAGGCGGGTGCCGTCCGACATCACACTCTGTCACCGGGCATCGGAAAGGAACTGATGAACGGCTGCACGAGGCCAAGCCGACCAGGCAGGCCCTGGGCCTGACCCGCGCGGACCAGGAGAGGCCACGCACCGCGCCCTGCCGCCCCGATCGGCCCACCCGTGGGGTCGCCGCAGGTGCCGGAGGTCAGTGACCTCTCGCCGCCCTTGGAGCGTCCTCAACCTCCTGCAAAGTTTCGCGGCGACGGAGGGGCTTCGCGGCGGCGGAGGGGCCTCGGCGTGACGGAGGCGTCAGCCCAGGGGGCCGCCGGCCTCCAGGGTGCCGTCCGGGCGTTCGACGTAGATGCACGTCCCGGGGCACTCGTCGGCCGCGTCGACGACCGCGTCGACCATGGGGAGGGGCACCGGCACGTACGCTCCGCCGGTCGTCTGGAGCTCGCCGGCATCGTCCTTGACGTAGGCCAGCCCGTCGACGTCGAACTCGAAGACGCTCGGGGCGAGCTGGACGCACAGACCGTCGCCGGTGCACGCGTTCTGGTCGACCCGCACGCGCAGGCCCGCCGAAACGCCCGGCTTCGCTGGAGTTGCCACAGGGCTCCGATCTTCTGTCACCATGGCACCGTAACCCGCTGTTTACGGCAAAGCTCGGTCGTCCTTGCGTGACCGGCCTGCCAGCGGCGGTCACAACGGTAGTGTGGGTGCGTCCCGGTCAGCACGGGGGAGGTGGAGGCGCAGTGTCCGGTCCCCGTTCGGGCTCTGGCTCCGGTGGGAGCACGGGTCGTCCAGGTGATGCCGAATCACAGCGGTCGGCGTACGAGAAGGAAGCACACGAGCTCACGACGCAGGTCGCCTTCCTGGAAGAGGAAGTGGCCATGCTGCGGCGCAGGTTGTCCGAATCGCCCAGGCAGGTCAGGGTGCTGGAAGAGCGCCTCGCGGAGATCCAGGCCGAGCTGTCGTCCGCCACGGGACAGAACGACAGACTCGTCGCCACTCTCCGAGAGGCGCGTGACCAGATCGTCACCCTGAAGGAGGAGGTCGACAGACTCGCGCAGCCGCCAAGTGGCTACGGGATCTTCGTCTTCCGGTATGACGACGGCACCGTCGACGTGTTCACTCAGGGCAGAAAGCTCCGAGTGACCGTGTCGCCGAGTGTCGACGTCGGATCGCTCTTGCCCGGCCAGGAAGTCATGCTCAACGAGGCCCTCAACGTTGTCGAGGCGCGGTCGTTCGAGCGGCAGGGTGAGATCGTCCTGCTCAAGGAGGTCCTCGAAAGCGGTGACCGAGCACTGGTGATCGGTCATACGGACGAGGAGCGGGTGGTCATGCTGGCCCAGCCGCTGCTCGACGGTCCGATCCGCGTGGGGGACTCGTTGTTGATCGAGCCCCGCTCCGGCTACGCCTTCGAGCGGGTCCCGAAGTCCGAGGTCGAGGAGCTCGTGCTCGAAGAGGTCCCGGACATCGGGTACGAGCAGATCGGCGGGCTGAAGAGCCAGATCGAGTCGATCCGCGACTCGGTGGAGCTGCCGTTCCTGCACAAGGAGCTCTACCGGGAGCATCAGCTCAAGCCGCCGAAGGGTGTGCTGCTCTACGGCCCACCCGGCTGCGGCAAGACGCTGATCGCGAAGGCGGTCGCCAACTCGTTGGCCAAGAAGGTTGAGGCGATCACCGGCCAAGGTAACGGCCGGGCCTTCTTCCTCAACATCAAGGGCCCCGAGCTGCTCAACAAGTTCGTCGGCGAGACCGAGCGGCAGATCCGGTTGGTGTTCCAGCGGGCGCGCGAGAAGGCGTCCGAGGGGATGCCCGTGATCGTGTTCTTCGACGAGATGGACTCGATCTTCCGGACCCGAGGCTCGGGTGTGTCCTCGGACGTGGAGAACACGATCGTTCCACAGCTGCTCAGCGAGATCGACGGCGTCGAGCAGCTCGAGAACGTGATCGTGATCGGCGCGTCCAACCGCGAGGACATGATCGATCCGGCGATCCTGCGGCCGGGACGGCTCGACGTGAAGATCAAGGTGGAGCGCCCCGACGCCGAGGCGGCCCGCGACATCTTCGCCAAGTACGTCGTGACCAGCCTGCCGCTCTACCCGGATGACCTCGCCGAGTTCGAGGGCAACCGGGAGGCCACGGTTGCCGCGATGATCCAGCGCGTCGTCGAGCGGATGTACGCGGAGAGCGAGGAGAACCGCTTCCTCGAGGTGACCTACGCCAACGGTGACAAGGAAGTCCTGTACTTCAAGGACTTCAACTCGGGCGCGATGATCGAGAATATCGTCGCCCGCGCCAAGAAGATGTCGGTCAAGGCGCACATCGAGGGCGGCCTCAAGGGCCTGCGTATGCAGTACCTGCTTGCCGCCTGCCTGGACGAGTTCAAGGAGAACGAGGACCTGCCGAACACGACCAACCCGGACGACTGGGCCCGGATCTCCGGCAAGAAGGGCGAGCGGATCGTCTACATCCGCACGCTCGTCACCGGAACGAAGGGCACCGAGGCCGGCCGCTCCATCGACACCATCGCGAACACCGGCCAGTACCTGTAACGGTCGGCGGACCCCGCCGCGCGGTTCCACAGCGGTCGTGCTGCGACGCGACCGCTGTGGGCGGCATGCACCGAACCACGACACCCGGGACCCAAACGGTCCCGGGTGTCGTGGCATGCGCCGACCAGCGAGGGACACCCCCGGAAAGGCGCGGGCCGCCGACGAGGAGCTGGCACGAAGGTGCGCAGCCACCTACGTGGGGTGCCCCCGTTTGCCGGTTGTGGCGCGATCCGGCGCCGGACTCGGGTGCCCTCAATCGGGGGATCCCTGCCCGCGGACGGGTCCGGCTCGGTGCTTGCCGTTCGGATCCGCGCGGGGCGCAACGGGGTCGCACGCATCGCCCAGAACAAACAAGGCGGACGTCCGGCCAACCGACCGCCCGCCCAGCACCTACGCTTGCAGAGTGAGCGCGCGCCGGATCATGGGAATCGAGACCGAGTACGGGGTGTCGGTGCCCGGTCAGCCGAACACCAATCAGATGTTGGCCTCGTCGTTGGTGGTGAACTCCTATGCCAACAGAACGTCGTCCTCGGGCAGCCGCGCCCGGTGGGACTTCGAAGAGGAGTCGCCGTTGCGGGACGCGCGGGGCTTCGAGCTTCCCCGGGAGCCCGCGGTCGATCCCACCGCGCCGGCCAACGAGGACGACCTGGGCCTCGCCAACGTCATCCTGACCAACGGGGCGCGGCTCTACGTCGACCATGCGCATCCGGAGTTCTCCTCGCCCGAGGTCACCAACCCGCGTGACGTCGTGCTGTGGGACAAGGCCGGCGAACGGGTGATGGCGGAGGCGGCGCGGCGCGCCCTGACGGTGCCGGGCGCCAAGCCCGTCAACCTTTACAAGAACAACACCGACAACAAGGGCGTCTCCTACGGTTGCCATGAGAACTACCTCATGGCCCGGTCGACCCCGTTCGGGGAGATCGTCCGCAACCTCACCCCGTTCTTCGTCTCCCGTCAGGTCGTCTGCGGCGCCGGTCGGGTCGGCCTCGGCGTCGACAGCCGCGAGGCCGGCTTCCAGATCAGTCAGCGGGCGGACTTCTTCGAGGTCGAGGTGGGCCTGGAGACGACGCTGAAGCGGCCGATCATCAACACCCGGGACGAGCCGCACGCCGACCCGGAGAAGTACCGCCGGCTGCATGTCATCATCGGCGACGCGAACATGAGTGAAGTCGCCACCTACCTGAAGGTGGGAACGACGTCGCTGGTCCTCGCCATGATCGAGGATGGCTGGTTCAGCGTCGACCTGTCCGTGGACGGCCCGGTGGCCGCGCTGCGGGCGATCTCGCACGACCCCTCGCTCAAGCATCTGGTGACCCTGCGCGACGGCCGGAAGATGACCGGCGTGCAGCTGCAGATGGAGTACTTCGAGCAGGCCCGCAAGTACGTGGAAAACCGGTTCGGCGCGGACGTCGACCCGCAGACCGCCGACGTCCTCTCCCGCTGGGAGTCGGTTCTCGGCCGCCTCGAGGTCGATCCGATGAGCTGCGCCCGGGAACTCGACTGGGTGGCCAAGCTGTCGATCCTGGAGGGCTACCGCTCTCGTGACAGCCTGAACTGGGACTCGCCCCGCCTGGAGCTCGTCGACCTGCAGTACCACGACGTGCGGCCGGAGAAGGGCCTATACAACCGCCTCGTCGAGCGCGGCCGGTTTGACCTGGTCGTCAGCGAGGACGAGGTGATACGGGCGATGACGGAGCCGCCGGAGGACACCCGGGCGTTCTTCCGTGGTCGCTGCCTCGCCCGCTACCCGCAGCAGGTCGCCGCGGCGTCGTGGGACTCGGTCATCTTCGACATCGGCCGGGACTCCCTGCAGCGGGTGCCGACCCTGGAACCGCTGCGGGGGACCAAGGCCCACGTCGGCGAGCTGCTGGACCGCTGCGCCACCGCCGCGGACCTCGTCGACGCGCTGGCCGGTCGCTGAGCCGCGTGCGTTGCGCCCTGGGCGGACGTCGCGACGAGACGGTCAGTTCGTGATGGAGTGGACCTCTCACCGATCGGACTGATGGTGTCGGTGGGGCGGGATAGTGTCGCGCCAGGCGATCGAAGGAGGGCTTCATGGCCACCAGGGACAGCGGCGGCGGGCAGCAGCACACCAACCGGCGCGCGGACGAGGCCGATGAGGTCACGACCGAGGAGAGCGAGGCCTCCGACCTCAAGGAGCGCCACGAGAAGCTGTCCGAGGACGTCGACTCGCTCCTCGACGAGATCGATGACGTCCTGGAGGAGAACGCCGAGGAGTTCGTGAAGGGCTACGTCCAGAAGGGCGGCGAGTGACCGCGAGGCGCCTGCGTCGGCGGGGCTGAGCCTGCGCCGCGCGGACGGTTGACCTCGGTGCCCCGGGCGGGCCCCGGGGCACCGAAGGTGCCTCTCGATCGTGGCGGCCGCCCCGTGTCATCGACCGCCACCGGTCGGGTCGCCCACCCGTGCACCGCACCTCGCCCGCCGGTTCCGCCAGCGGGTGAGGTCGGGTTGCGGGCGGTCTGCCGGGCCTCGCCGAACCGGGTACTCGCTCGCCCTCAGGCCGCGCTGGCGCGGTCTAGCGACGTGCGGATTGTCGCTGGTCACGTGGGCGGCCCCCCAGGCGTACCCGGACGGTCCTGAACCGCCCCGCCGCGGTCCGCCGGGTGCCCGTTCGCCGGGATCCGCCGGGCACCGGCGGACGGCCTCGAGAGGTGCTTCGTGGGGCCGGCGCGGGCCGGGTCGCCCGGGGGAGGATCGCCGTCGATCACCCGGCCGGTCGCCCTGGCCGACCCCACCGGGAGGCGATGGCCCTATGTTGTGCTCACGCGCACGTCGCCCGCGGTTCCCGGAGACGATCGGGACGCCGCGGGCCGTGTGACCGTCTATCGGAAGGGGGATGCGTGGCTGATCCAATGGGTGGCGCCGGGCGCCTACCGGCTGTGTTCATGACACCGGGAACGTCGTCGTTCACCGATTTCCTGTCGCAGTCGGCGCCGCACCTGTTGCCGGGGGCCCAGAGCGGCCTGCCGGGGCCGGTCACCGAGGTGGCGCACGGCACGACGATCGTGGCGGTGACCTTCCCCGGTGGTGTGATCATGGCCGGTGACCGGCGGGCGACGCAGGGGCACATGATCGCCCAGCGGGACGTCGAGAAGGTGCACCACGCCGACGACTTCTCCTGCGTGGGCTACGCCGGCACGGCCGGGGTCGGCGCCGAGCTGATCAGGCTGTTCCAGGTGGAGCTGGAGCACTACGAGAAGATCGAGGGTGCGACCCTGAGCCTGGACGCCAAGGCCAACCGGCTGGCGGCCATGGTCAAGGGCAACCTGCCGATGGCCCTGCAGGGCCTCGCGGTCGTCCCCTTGTTCGCCGGCTACGACCCGGACATGGACGCGGGCCGGATCTTCTCCTACGACATCGCGGCGGCGAAGTCGGAGGAACGGACGTACGAGTCCATCGGCTCCGGCTCGGTGTTCGCGAAGGGCTCGCTGAAGAAGCTCTACCGGGCCGACCAGACCCAGGCCGACGCGGTGCGGATCGCCGTCGAGGCGCTCTACGACGCCGCCGACGACGACTCGGCGACGGGCGGTCCGGACACGATCCGCCGGCTGTACCCGATCGTCGCGGCGGTCACGTCCGACGGGTACCGCCGCTACGGCGACGATGAGGTAGAACCCGTGGTGACGGCCATCATCGCGGACCGTTCCACGAGCGCGGGAGGCTGACGTGACCATGCCGTTCGGATACGCGAGCCCCGAACAGCAGGTCCGCGACAAGTCCGAGTACGCGCGCAAGGGCATCGCGCGCGGACGAAGCGTGGTCGTCATCACCTACGCGGACGGGATCCTGTTCGTCGCCGAGAACCCCTCGGCGACCCTCCACAAGATCAGCGAGATCTACGACCGCATCGCGTTCGCCGCCGTGGGCAAGTACAACGAGTTCGAGAACCTGCGCACGGCCGGCATCCGCCTGATGGACTCCCGCGGATACATGTACGACCGGCGGGACGTCACCAGCCGCGCCCTCGCCAACGCCTACGCGCAGACCCTTGGCGCGATCTTCACCGAGAGCGTCAAGCCCTACGAGGTCGAGATCGTGGTGGCCGAGGTGGGCCGCAGCAGCGACGACGACCAGATCTACCGGCTGACGTTCGACGGGTCGATCGCCGACGAACGGGGCTTCGTCGCGATCGGGGGCGCCTCCGACCAGGTCACGACCTCACTGAAGGAGCACCACCGGGACGGCCAGCCCCTCGCCGACGCCCTGCGGGTCGCGGTGCAGGCGCTGACCGTCAGCGTGCCGCCGGGCCTGCCGCAGAACGGCGAGCGGGTGCTCACCGAGGCCAACCTGGAAGTCGGGATGCTCGACCGGTCCCGCGCCCGGCGGCAGTTCAAGCGGATCACCGGCAACGCCCTCGCCGAGCTGCTCGCCCAGACCGCCACGTCCTCCTGACCGACCTGTCCTCCTGACCGGCCACGTCCTCGTGGCCGGCCCGTCCCGCTGATCGGCCGTCTCGCTGACCGTGGCCGGCGTCCTGTCGACCGGCCGCGTCGGCCGGTCCGGTCGGTGCCCCTGCACAACCGCCGGACCGGCCGAGCGGCGGCTCAGCGTGGGCGGACGTGCTCGTCGAGGAAGGCGAGCGCACGGGACCACGCGTCCGCCGCGGCGACCGGGCGGTACACCGCCTCCCGGTCGTCGCTGTGGAAGGCATGGCCCGCGCCCGGGTAACTGACCAGCTCCGTCGGCGTGCTGCTGCGGGCCGCCGCCGCCCGCAGCGCACCGATCTCGTCCGTGGTGATCAACTGGTCCTCCTCGCCGTACAGGCCGAGCCAAGGGCCGCGCAGCGCCGGGGCCGCCTCGACCAGCGGCGGCACCCCCGGCCAGTACGGGGTGCTCACCCCGCCGCCGTAGAACGACACCGCCGCGGCCAGCGGGTGACGGGTCGCGGTGTGCAGCGCGACCGTGCCGCCCATGCAGAACCCGACGATCGCACTCTGCTCGGCGTCGAAGCCGGACTCGGTGAGATGGGTCAGGGCGGCGTCCACATCGGCGTCGATGCCCGTCCCGGTCAGCGTCTCCATCGCCGGGACCGCCCCCGGCCAGCCGCCGGCCGGGTCGACCTCGTCCCGCCCGTCGCGGTGGTACAGATGCGGGGCCACGGCCAGCCAGCCCGCCCCGGCCAGCCGGTCGCAGACGGACACCAGGTAGGGCGTGATGCCTCGGGCGTCCTGCACGACGACCACGCCACCCCTGGGCGGATCGTCCGCCGCGGGGGCCACGATCGTCAGCGGTACCGTGTCCCGCCGGATGACCTCCGCCCGCAGGTGGCTCTTCAGGGAGCCGGCCTGTCCGGCTCGGCTGGACGTCGCGTCGTTCGTTCCGGTTGTCATGGCGGCCATCCTTCCCCGTCGCCGCGTCCGTGACCGTCCGGCCGGCGTCGGACCTGCCACCTGCGCGGCAGCCGGGCGAGCGAGAACTGTGTCGACCTTCGTGTGGCGGCCCACCCGGGCACCCCCGAGTCCCCTGCGGGGACCTCCGGACGGTGCCGAGAACCGCCGGGTGACGGGGGATCCGCCGCGAAACGCCGTGCCGCGACACGCCGTCGAACCTGCCGCGACTCGGTGAAGGCGTCACGCTACTCCCCGTAGCGTCCCGGCGGGCTCCGCCGGACGGAGGGGAGGATGCGGTGAGCAGACCGCTGCCGATCAGGACGGTGAGTGCGCGCGCGACGGCGGACTCGCGGGGTACGGCGGGCGCGGCGCGGGTCGGCGTGGCCGGGGAAGCGGTCCCGTGGTGACCGGCGGCCGGCACCGGGAGGGCGACCACGGCCCCCTGCCCGGGCAGCGTCACCAGCCCGGCCCGCAGGTGAACGGCGACCCCGATCCGAAGGGTGACCCCGACGGCGACCGTTCCGAGGGCCACCGGGGCTCGACCGCCGTCGATTCCGGCGTCGGCCGGCATGCCCATCCCGGCTATCCGCCGCAGGACCAGGGCCTTGGCGACGCCGGCTCGCCGGATCAGCGACCGGCGTACGGCCACCGTCATGTCGCCGACGGTAGCGCCCTCCCGACCCTGGACGGCACCATTCCCGCCGGAGGTACCCCGCCGGGCGAGCCTGCGGCCGATGCCGATGCCGATGCCACTGGTTCGGCCGATGCCACCGGTTCGGCCGATGCCACCGGTTCGGCCGGTGGGGCTGGCCTGGGCGGTATGCCTGGTTCGGGGGAGGCCGGCGCCCGTTCGGATGATGCTCCAGACGGCCTCGTCGCCGGCGTCCGTCGCGACGCGGTGGCGGGCGCGGGTAGACCGGGTGCCGCGGCGGAACACGGTCCGGTCCGGGATCCGCTGAGCCTGCGCGGGATGCGTCGGGCCGGCCTCGTCGCGGTCGGGGTGGCCGTGCTGCTGGGGATTCTGGTGTGGCTCTACGGAACGTCGGTGACCAGCCTGCGGCCACGGGACCTGCCGATCCTCACCGTCGGTCCGGCGCCCGCGGCGACCGCGCTCGCCGACCAGATCAGCCGGGTCGAGCCCGGCGCCCTCACCGTGCACACGGCGCCGACCGTCGCCGCCGCGGACCAGGCGCTGCGCGACCGCGACGCCTACGCCGCGATCGTCATCGGCGACGACGGACTGACGCTGCGGGTAGCCTCCGCCGCCAGTCCCGCGGTCACCGAGGCGATCACCCGAGGCATCCGGGTGTTCATGCCCGGCCTGGAGATCCCGGTCGTCGACGTGGTCGCGAACGCGCCCCGCGACCAGGCCGGCGGGGGGCTGGCCTCCGGGTACCTGCCGCTCGTGCTTGTCATCGCCGCCGGTGGGGTGCTGCTGACCCGGCTGGTCCGCTCCCGGGCGGTCCGGCTGGCCGGCATCGCGGTGCTCGCGGTGCTCTGCGGCTTCGCCGGGACGGTGGCGCTGCAGGGCGCGCTCGACGTCCTGCCGGGCTCCTTCCTGGCGACGATGGCGGTGCTGACTCTGCTGGCCCTGGCGGTCGCCGGGCCGGTCGTAGGTGTCGGCGCGGTGGCGGGAACGCCGGGCCTGGTCGGCATCGTCCTGGTGACGGTCGCGGGCGCCGCGCTGTCGGCGGCGCAGTCCGCGCCGGAGATGCTGCCCCGGCCGTGGGGGGACATCGGCCAGTTCGCCCCGCCCGGGGCGGGGGCGACCCTGCTTCGCTCCACCAGCTACTTCGAGGGCGCGGCCGGCGGCCGCCCGGTGGTCGTGCTGGCTGTCTGGCTGGTGGTCGGCCTCTGGTTGGCCTTCGTGGGCGAGCGCGGCGCCGCCGCGGCGTTGTACTCGGGTTCACAGGAGGCCCCCCGGACGGGCCGGGGTCCGCAACGGCAGCCTGCCGGCGTGACCACGACGGCGGCAAGCCCGGCCACGGTCCCGGCGGGCGTAGGGGCGGGTGCGGCCGCATCCGGTGCGGCCGTGCCCGCACGGGCCGGGACGGTTGCCGGGGCCCGCGTGGGTGCCGGGGCCGGCGCGGCGGCCGACCAGCCCCCGGCGGCGCGGGCGGGCAGCACGCCCGGCGGGCCCCCGGCCCCGGTTGCGGCGCCACTGCCGACGTGGCGCTCGCCGCTCGAACGCACAGTGCCGATCGAGCCGTCAGGCGGCGTCCGGCTGGTGCCCCCGACCCGGCCGGGCAACTCGCCACCAGGGCGCGGGGGAGGCCCTGCGGGGGACGCGGGAGGGGGCGGATCGCAATCCCGGTGACCTCGAGCCCGAGCGTCTGGCCACGCCGGGGCGGCATCCGAGCATAGGGTCACAGACGTGGATCGCCGCATCTTCGGACTGGAGAACGAGTACGGCGTCACCTGCGTGTTCCGGGGGCAGCGGAGGCTGTCCCCGGACGAGGTGGCGCGGTACCTGTTCCGTCGTGTCGTGTCATGGGGACGCAGCAGCAACGTGTTCCTCAAGAACGGCGCCCGCCTCTACCTCGACGTCGGGAGTCATCCGGAGTACGCCACCCCGGAATGCGACTCCGTCCCCGACCTCGTCACCCATGACAAGGCCGGTGAACGGATCTTGGAGGGCCTGCTCGTCGAGGCCGAACGACGGCTGCGGGAGGAGGGCATCGCCGGCGACATCCATCTGTTCAAGAACAACACGGACTCCGCCGGCAACAGCTACGGCTGCCACGAGAACTATCTCGTCGGCCGGCACGGCGAGTTCTCCAAGCTCGCCGACGTGCTGGTGCCGTTCCTGGTCAGCCGGCAGATCCTCTGTGGGGCCGGCAAGGTGCTGCAGACCCCGCGCGGGGCGGTCTACTGCATCTCCCAGCGCGCTGAGCACATCTGGGAGTCGGTGTCGTCGGCGACCACCCGGTCCCGCCCGATCATCAACACCCGGGACGAGCCGCACGCGGACGCGGAGCGTTTCCGCCGGCTGCACGTCATCGTCGGCGACTCGAACATGAGCGAGACGACGATGCTGCTCAAGCTCGGCTCCACCGACCTGGTGCTGCGCATGATCGAGGCCGGCGTCATGCTGCGTGACATGACCCTGGAGAACCCGATCCGGGCGATCCGTGAGGTCAGCCACGACATGACCTGCCAGCGCAAGATCAAGCTGGCGAACGGTCGCGAGGTCAGCGCGCTGGACATCCAGCGGGAGTACTACTCGAAGGCCGTCGAGTTCGTCGAGCGCCGTGGCGGTGACGAGGTCGCCAAGCGGGTGCTCGACCTGTGGGGCCGCACGCTGCTCGCGATCGAGACCGACGACCTCGAGCTCGTCGCCCGGGAGATCGACTGGGTGACGAAGTACGTGCTCATCGAGCGGTTCCGGCACAAGCACGGGCTGTCGCTGGCCTCCCCGCGGGTCGCCGAGCTCGACCTGAAGTACCACGACATCCACCGCGACCGCGGGCTGTACTACCGGATGGAACGGGCCGGCCTCGTCGAGCGGGTGACCCGTGACCTCGACGTGTTCGAGGCCAAGTCCCGCCCGCCGCAGACCACCCGCGCCCGGCTGCGCGGCGAGTTCATCAAGCGGGCCCAGGAGAAGCGGCGCGACTTCACGGTCGACTGGGTCCACCTCAAGCTGAACGATCAGGCGCAGCGTACGGTCCTGTGCAAGGACCCGTTTCGCTCCGTCGACGACCGGGTCGACAAGCTCATCGCCAGCATGTGAGGATTCACCCCCTGTGACGTCCGCCTCGCGGCGCGCCCGCGCCGCCCAGATCACCCTCCGTGCGGTCATCGCCCGACCCGCGCGGTCCGCACGGGTCGGCTCCCACCGCCGGCACCTGCTCGTCGGCGCGCTGCTGCCCGCCGTGCTGGTCATCCCGGTCCTCGCGGGCTGCTCCGCCTCGGACGCCCCCGACGGCACCAGAGCAGCGCCGGCGCCCAGTGTGACCGCGGGGTCCCGCCTGCCCGCGGTGCAGAACGCCACCGACCTGACCCGCAAGCCGCTGTCCGCCGCCGGCTCGGGCACCCCGCCGAGCACGCTCGTCACCCACGACCTCGTCACCGGCCACGGGGCGAGTGCCTCGGCCACCAGCACCGTGGCTATCCAGTACTCCGGCGTGCTGTGGCGCAACGGCAAGGAGTTCGACACCACGTGGGGCAGCGGCCAGACCGCGACCTTCCCGTTGGACAGCACGATCGCCGGCTTCGGGCGGGGTATCGACGGGATGCGCGTGGGCGGCCGCCGGCAGATCGTCATCCCGCCCGACCTCGGCTACGGGCCGGCAGGTGGTCAGCCGCCGACGATCCTCGCCGACGACACCCTGGTGTTCGTGGTCGACCTGCTCGCCGTCCAGGGCGGCGGGGGTGGCGGGGCGTCCCCTCAGCCCTAGGCGTATTCGCGGTTTTCAGCCCTGAAACCGTACGTAGGCCTCGGCGTGATCTGGCAGCCATCCGGCCGAGTCCGGGCCGGGGGGCAGGCCGCCGGTGGGGGCGGTGCCGGCCCGGTGTCGCAACTCGACTAGCGTGTGGCGCTGTGTCCCGGCGACGGGTGGAGCGCCTGCTGAACCTGACGATGTGCCTCATGGCGACATCGCGTTTCATCACCGTGTCCCAGCTCGGTGAGCTGGTGGAGGGCTACGAGCCCGGCGCCACGGAGGAGGAGCAGGAAGCCTTCCGGCGGATGTTCGAACGCGACAAGGCGTACCTGCGCGAGATCGGCATCCCGCTGGAGACCGGGACGGACTCGGCGTTCAGCGACGAGGTCGGCTACCGGATCCGCCGCGGCGACTACGCCCTGCCCGACATCGCCCTCGCACCGGACGAGGCCGCAGCCCTGGCGCTGGCCGGGTCGCTGTGGTCGACGACGGCGCTGGCCGGGCCGGCGGCGAGCGCCCTGCGCAAGCTGGCCGCCGGCGGCGCCGCGGTCGATGACGGCGGCCTCGGCGCTCTGGACGGCTTCGAGCCGCGGGTCGACGCGACGGATCCTGCGTTCGAGCCGTGCCTCGCCGCGGTGCAGGCTGGCCGCGCGATTCGCTTTCCCTACCGCAAGGTGGTCGAGACCGGCGTCACCGAGCGGCACGTCGAGCCGTGGGGCGTGCTGTCCTGGCGGGGCCGCTGGTACCTGGCGGGCCACGACGTGGTCCGCGGCGCCCCGAGGGTGTTCCGGCTGTCCCGGTTCGCCGGGCCCGTGCGGCCGGTCGGGCTTGGCGGGGCGGTGCGCGTTCCGCCCGACGTCGACCTGCACGCGATGGTCTCCGCCCAGGCCCCGCCGGACCAGGTGCGCACGGCGACGCTCGCCGTGCGCCGTGGCACCGGCCACGCGCTGCGCCGCCACGCCGGCCCCGCGTCTGCCACCCTTCCCGCGTCTGCCACCCTTCCCGCGTCTGCCACCCGCCCCACGCCTGCCGCGGACATGGATCTGGTGCAGATGGAGTTCGCCGACACCGAGCGCTTCGCCCGCTGGATCGTCGGATCGGGGCCGGATGTGATCGTGCTGGAGCCGCCGGAGCTGCGCGCGGCCGTCGTCGCCCGGCTGCGGGCCGCGGCCGCGGGCACCGCCGGCGTGTGCGAGGCCGCCGCCGTCCCCGGCGGGCGATGAGCGATGAGCGCCGCGACCGACCGGTTGAGCCGGCTGCTCGCCCTCGTCCCGTGGCTGCGGGCGCATCCCGGCATCCCGTTGCCCGCGGCCGCCGAGGTCTTCGGAATCACCCCGCGGCAGCTGCGCGATGACCTGGACCTGCTGTTCGTGTGTGGGCTGCCCGGCGGGGCGCCGGGCGACCTGATCGATCTGAGCTACTCCGGCGACCGGATCACTGTCGCCGATCCGCAGACCCTCGACCGGCCGTTGCGCCTGTCGGTGGACGAGGCGACGGCGTTGGTCGTCGCCGCCCGCGCACTCGCCGACGTGCCGGGTCTCGCCGGGCGGGAGGCGCTTGACCGGGCACTGGAGAAGCTGGAGAAGGCGGTCGGCGCGGCGGGCAGCGTCGCCGGCCAGGTGCGGGTCAGCCTCGACACCCATGCCGAGGTGCTCGCGGCGGTGCAGCGGGCGGTGCGGGAACGCCGCCGCGTGCACCTGCGCTACCTGGTGTGGTCCCGCGACGAGCTGACCGAACGGGACGTGGACCCGATGCGGGTACTGGTCCGGGAGGGCCACTGGTACCTGGAGGGCTGGTGCCATCGGGCGGAGGCGGTGCGGCTGTTCCGGCTGGACCGCATCGACGGCCCGGACGGGGTCGAGGTGCTCGACATCCCGGCTGCCCCGCCGCCGGGTGCGGTGTCCCGCGACACCAGCGAGGGGATCTACCGGCCCGGCCCCGCGGATGTCCGGGTCGTCCTCGAACTCGCCTCGCCGGCCCGCTGGGTCGCCGACTACTACCCGGTCACCGGGGTGCGCGAGCTGCCCGGCGGCCGTCTGGAGATCACCCTGCACGCGCGGGAGACCTCCTGGCTGCACCGGCTCGTGCTCGGCCTCGGCGCCGACGTGCGGGTCGTCGAGCCGCTGGTTCTCGCCGCGCAGGTGCACGCTCTGGCCCGCCGGGCGCTGGCCGCCTACGGGCTCGATGCCCCGTCCGGCGGCGCGGACGGCGAACGGTAGGGTGATCGGCATGCTCTGGGCGCTCGTCTACCTCGTGCTCATTCTCGGTGGGCTTGTCCTGCTCGCCCTGTGCGCCTGGCGGGTGTGGCAGAAGGTGCGTGGCGTGCGTCGGGCCTTCGGCGAGCTGTCGACCCGGGTGTCGGGCCTCGCCGCCGACACCGCGGAGCTCTCCGCCCGGTTGGACCATGCCGAGGTCACCTCCCGACTCGCCGAGCGCGCCTCCTGACCAGCCCGACCGGGCCGGACAGGAGGTACGACCGGGCGGGTTCGGCTGTGGTCCCAGTGTGATCCAAGGTGGGCGAAGGCGCGGCGCTGAATCGTGACGGCGAGTCACGATTGGGTGGGCGCAGCGCCACCCCTTGGTAGCTGTGAGAGATTTTGGCCGGTTGTGGCACCGGAATGCGCTCGTAATCAGTTGCGGGTTGACTACAATTCGTCCCGCAGTCCCGCTTCGTCGCGCAGCTGTCATCTGTGAGATACCCGTATGCCGTCTATCTCCTCCTAGGCTGGCGGACGTAGCATCGATCGCACCGGTCGTGGGACCGGGCCGGTACCGCTCATCGGAGGACGCCGTCCATGCCAAACCTGGGCACCACCGAGATCATCATCATTGCCCTCGTCGTGCTGGTGCTGTTCGGATCGAAGAAGCTCCCCGATGCGGCGCGTTCCTTCGGCCGCTCGCTGCGCATCTTCAAGGCCGAGACCAAGGGCCTGCGTGACGACGACCACCAGGCCCCGGCCACCCATCAGACCCCGGCCGTCCAGCCGGCCCCGCTGCCGATCGAGGCGCCGGCTCAGGCCGCTGCCCCCGCCCAGGGCGCCCAGCCCGGTGTCGCGGTGAACGGCTCCGCCCCGGCGGTCGACCGGCACTGACCACGCGTGCCGGCCGGGCGTCGTGGCGTCCGGCTGGTGGGTGCCGGTCGTCGGCGCCTTTCCCTTGCCCCCTCGACCAGGAGACGCCGACGTGCCAGGGATCCCCACGCCGCGGAGGTTGTTCGCCTCGGTGAACCAGCGGCGTACCCGCACGGTCGAGGACAGCCGGATGCCACTCACGGAGCATCTTCGTGAGTTGCGGAACCGGATCGCGATCGCGCTCATGGGGTTCGCGGTCGCCGCGGTCGTCTGCTTCATCCTCGAACCGCACATCTTCAACTGGCTCAAGGCGCCGTACTGCGATCTGCCCGCCAGCAAGCGGTTCAGCCCCGACGGCGCGGCGTCGACGGACTGCACGCTGTACTTCTTCGGGATCCTCGACGCGTTCACCATCCGGCTGAAGATCTCGATGATCGCGGCGGCGGTCGTGTCCTCCCCGGTGTGGCTCTACCAGCTCTGGTCGTTCATCACCCCCGGTCTGCACCGGCATGAGCGGCGCTGGTCGCTCACGTTCGTCGGGATCTCGCTGATCCTGTTCGCCACCGGCGCCTTCTTCGCCTACTACACCCTGTCCACCGGTCTGAGCCTGCTGCTCGGGTTCGGTGGCAACGGCCTGGTCAGCGTCCTCGACGGCAACAAGTACCTCAGCTACGTCCAGGCGATGCTGCTGATCTTCGGGCTCTCGTTCGAGGTGCCGCTGCTCATCACGATGCTGAACCTGGCCGGCGTCGTGACCACCGCCCGGCTGAGGTCCTGGCGGCGCGCCGAGATCTTCCTCGTGTTCGTCTTCGCCGCCGTCGTCACGCCCAGCCAGGACCCGTTCACCATGCTGGCGCTGGGCCTTCCGATGGTGATCCTCTACGAGGTCGCGCTGATCGTCGGCTGGATCAACGACCGGCGCAAGGCCCGCCGCGGCGACGACTCCCCGTACGCCGACCTCGGTGACGACGAGACCTCGCCGCTGGACCTCGACGACGCTCCGCCGCCTCGCGCGGCCGACGTCGGGCGGCCGGCCGAGTCGGCCTCGTCGTCGCCGGTCGGCGCGGGGACCGGTTCCGCGACCCTGGCCGGCGATCCGTCGCACCTCGACATCACCTGACGCCCCCGATCCCCGTGGCCGCCCCGCCGACCGTTTCCGAGTCATCGCGCCGCCCGGCCCGGGGCGGTCGCCTCGCCCGATGGCCCGCGCCACGGGCATCCCCAGCTGCTGTGGCGGTCGGTGCGGGGACGCCGCGTCCCGTAGGGTGGCAATGTGTCCTCCACGCCTGAGGCTCTCGTGGAGTTCGCCGCCAGCCTCCCCTTCGGGTTCGACCCCTTCCAGCTTGAGGCGCTCTCGGCGCTGGCGGCCGGCGAAGGTGTCCTGGTCGCGGCGCCCACGGGAGCGGGCAAGACGGTCGTCGGCGAGTTCGCCGCCCACCTCGCCCTGAGCACGGGAACGCGTTGCTTCTACACGACGCCGATCAAGGCGTTGTCCAACCAGAAGTACACCGACCTCGTCGCCCGATACGGCGCGGACAAGGTCGGCCTGCTGACCGGTGACACCGTCCGCAACGGCTTCGCGCCGGTCGTCGTCATGACGACCGAGGTGCTGCGCAACATGCTCTACGCCGGCCCGGTCGGCGGCGGCGACCTCGCCGACCTCGCCTACGTGGTCATGGACGAGGTGCACTACCTCGCCGATCGCCAGCGGGGCGCCGTGTGGGAAGAGGTCATCATCCACCTGCCGGCGCACGTCCGGCTGGTGTCGCTGTCAGCGACGGTGAGCAACGCCGAGGAGTTCGGCGAGTGGCTCGTCACCGTCCGCGGGCACACCCGGGTCATCGTCAGCGATCACCGTCCCGTGCCGCTGTGGCAGCATGTCCTCGCCGACCGCACCCTGCACGACCTGTTCCTCGAGGACGCCCCCGGCGAGCCGGTGTCGTCCGGCGAGGCGGCGATCGCCCGGGCGGTGTCAGAGCAGGATTTCGCCCGGCCCGGCTGGGGTTCCCCACCCGCAGTCGGTTCCGCCGATGCGGCCAGCACGGGCGCGGGCGGGCGGTCCGGGG
>NZ_JAMPTM010000399.1 GCF_025403375.1 Frankia gtarii | reverse complement strand
GCGGAGGGGCTGCCTTCGGGGCAGGCACGCCGACCGGTGCGGAGGGGAGCGGGACCAGAATGCAGGCATGGACAACGAGGATGCTCGCATGAAGGCGATGAGTTTCGCGCAGACCGGCGGCCCGGAGGTTCTGCACCTGGTCGACGTGTCGCAGCCGCACGCGGGTCCGGGGCAGATCCGGATCGCGGTGCGAGCGGCCGGGGTGAACCCGGTCGACTGGAAGATCCGCAACGGCTCGACCCTGCGCACCATACCCGTGGCGCTGCCCCACATCCCGGGCATGGAGGCCGCGGGCGTGGTCGACGAGGTCGGTGCCGGCGTCGAGGGTGTCGCGGTCGGCGACGAGGTGTTCGGCGCGGCGCAGAGCGCCTCCGCCGAGTACGCCGTGCTCGACGAGTGGGCGCCGAAGCCGCCCGAGCTGACCTGGGCGCAGGCCGGGGGCCTGGCGATGGCGGTCGAGACCGCCGCCCGCGGCCTGGACCTGCTCGGCCTGTCCGCCGGGTCGGCGTCGGCAGGCAGGACGCTGCTCGTCAACGGTGCGGCCGGCGGCGTCGGGCTCGCTGCCGTCCAGCTCGCGCAGGCGCGCGGGGCGCGGGTGATCGGCACCGCCGGCCGGGACAACCAGGAGTACCTGCGCTCGCTCGGCGCGGCGGCGACGGACTACGGCCCGGGTCTGGTCGAGCGGGTCCGCGCGCTGGCCCCGGACGGGGTCGACGCCGCCCTCGCGGTGTCGGGCGAGGGCGCGCTGCCGGACCTGATCGCGCTCACCGGCAGCCCGGACCGGGTGGTGTCCATCGGCGATGTCACCGCGGCAGACCACGGTGTCGTGTTCACCACCGGCGCGGAGGGGAGGGCTTTCTACTCGCTTCGGGAGGCGGCGACACTCGCGGCGGCGGGCCGGCTCACCATGGCGGTCGCCCGGGCTCTGCCGCTCGCCGAGCTCGGCGAGGCGCACCGGATCAGCGAGACGGGCCACGTGCGCGGAAAGCTCGTCGTCGTCCTCGACTGAGGTCGGCGCCGAGCCGGGCCGCGGCAGATCCCGTCCGGGTGGGGTCGGTCCGCGCCGGATCGATCGGCGGTAGGGTCGTAAACGGAGGACCCTCCAGTACTCTTCCACCCCACCGGCGCGCCGTGCGTGCCGGGACCGCTCCCACCCGACGGGAAGGACGGCCATGGAAATCGGGCTGCACGTCTCCGACTTCACCTGGTCCGGCGGGCCGCGGACCATCGCGCAGGATCTCACGCGCGTGGCGGTCGCAGCCGAGGACGCGGGCTTCGCGAAGCTCAGCGTCATGGACCACGTCTGGCAGATCGGCATGATCGGCCCGCCCGAGCACGACATGCTCGAGGCGTACACGACGCTCGGCTACCTGGCCGCGCGTACGACCCGCATCGAGCTGCTCGCCTGGGTGACCGCGGTCGTCTACCGGGAGCCGGGCCTGCTCGCGAAGCTCGTGACCACGCTGGACGTGCTGTCCGAGGGCCGGGCCTGGCTCGGCATCGGCGCCGCCTGGAACGAGCCGGAGGCGCGCGGTCTCGGCCTGCCGTTCCCGCCGACCGCCGAGCGCTTCGAGCGCCTCGAGGAGGCACTGGAGATCTGCCTGCAGATGTGGAGCGGCAAGGACGCCCCCTACAGCGGCCGGCACTACCAGCTCGAGCGCACCCTCAACGTGCCGGCGCCGCTGCGCCGGCCGCATCCGCCGATCCTCATCGGCGGCAGCGGCGAGAAGAAGACCCTGCGCCTGGTCGCGCGCTACGCGCAGGCCTGCAACCTGTTCGCCGGCCCCGACGTCGAACACAAGCTCGACGTGCTGCGCGCGCACTGCCAGGACGTCGGGCGGGACTACGACGAGATCGAGAAGACGGTGATCGGCTCGCTCGACCCCGGGCCCGGCGGCGAGAAGATCGACGCCCTGCTCGCCGAGATCCAGCGGCTGGCCGGGCTCGGCATCACCCACTACCACGGGTCGGTGCCGCGCGTGGACACGCTGCGCCCGCTGGAACTGCTCGGCGAGCGCCTCATCCCGGCGGCCGCCGCGTTCTGAACCCGCCCGGCTTCAGGCGGCCAGGCTGAATCAGACGTCCAGGCGAAATCAGGCGTCGAGGCGGGCGCGGGCGTCGTCAAGCGCGGCCCGGGCGCCCGCCCACGTCTGGTCGATGATGTCGGCGACCGCCTCGACCTGGGCGATCCGCCCGGCCACCTGACCCGTGTTCGCCATGCTGGCGGCCAGGTCACCGGTGAAGTAGAGCGCCGGAATGCCGTCGAGGCCCACGTCGGAGCGGCCCGCGGCCAGGGCCCGCTCGGCGGTGGGAGTACGCAGCACCCGCATGGTCGGCAGGCCCCGCACCGACAGCATCACGGTGGCGGTCTCGTCCGCACCGACGACCGCGTTCTTGAGGTTGTCGTGGATCGGTGACTCCGCGGACGTCAGCATCCGCGTGCCCATCTGCACGCCCTGGGCGCCGAGGACGAGGGCCGCCGCCATCGACGGCCCGTCGCAGATCCCCCCGGCGGCGATGATCGGCAGGCGGACCCGGGAGGCGACCAGGGGCAGCAGGACGAGGGTGGACGCGGCCTGCGGGTTCTTGAACCCGCCGCCCTCGACGCCCTCGACGATCACACCGTCGACGCCCGCATCGGCGGCCTTGAGCGCGTTGCGCAGGCTGCCGACGACGTGGAACACGGTCATCCCGGCGTCGTGCAGCCGTCCGGTCATGACCCTGGGGTCGCCGGCGGAGGTGATCACGGTGCGGATGCCGGCGGCGGCGAGCACATCCACGGTGGACGGGTCGTTGCGGGCGGCCAGCGCGATGTTCGCCGCGACGGGCGCGTCGGTGAGGTCGCGCACCCGCTTGAGGTCCTCGCGGCCCTGTACCGAGGTCGTCTCGATGACACCGAGCGCACCGGCGTTCGACACGGCGGCGGCGAGCTGGGCGCCGGCGATGTAGGTCATCGGCGCCTGGACGATGGGAATCCGCACGCCGAGCAGCGCGGCGAGACCCGCGGGGGAGCGGGTCGGGGCGGACGGAACTCCGTCGACGGGCATGAGGGGACTCCCGGGGCGTGCAGGGCTGCCGAAATGGGCCGGACCGCGAAGAAGCGGGCCGGACCGCGAACAGGTCGCATGTTAGGCGGGCGGGTTCCCAGGCTCGACCGGTTGCCCGTCGGCCCGTCGGCCGCCCGGATCGTCGGTGGGCGGCGGGTGGTGGACGCGGCGCGATCCGGGGTACTGATCGACCATGTTCAGATGGTTGCAGCGAACGGTGTCCGGGCGGGGCCGCGGCCGGGCGGCGGACAGCTCGGCGTGGAATCCGACCGGCTGGTGGTGGTGCCTCGATCACGGGCGGGCCGAGAACCCACCGGACGCGCCGGGACACCGTCGCCTCGGTCCCTACGACAGCGCCGAGCAGGCGGCGCACTGGCGGGCGCGCCTCGACGACCGCAACGAGGCCTGGGACGAGTCCGACCGCCGCTGGGCCGCCGGCCGCTGACCCGCTGGCCGCTGCCCGTTGACCCGCGGGCCGCTGCCCGCTGGCCCGACGACGTCTGCGCGTCAGGCTGCTCCGGCTCCGGCTCCGGCTCCGGCTCCGGGGCCGTCGACCTCGGCGGAGCTGGCCAACCGCAGCTTGCGGGCGGCCCGCTCGTAGAAGGTGGTCCGGCCGAGGCGGACGACCCCGGCCGCGCCGGGCCGGGCGTGCAGCGCGACCGTCGCCCCCGCCTCCAGGTAGTCGTGAACCCGGCCGTCGACCTCGACGGCGAGGCGGGCGCTGCCAGGCAGCACGTCGAGGGCGAGGGCGTCGCGGATCGACAGCACCACGCCCCGGTTGAACGCCGAGTGCGGCGCGGCCGGGGTGACCAGCAGCGCCTCCACGGACGGGCTGACGATCGGCCCGCCGGCCGAGAAGCTGTACGCCGTCGACCCCGCCGGGGTCGATACGACGACGGCGTCCGCGGCATAGCGGACGAACGGCCGCCCGTCGACCCGCAGCGCCACCGCCGCGCTGCCGCCATGCCCGGGGACCCGCACGACGGCGACGTCGTTGAAGGCGCTCACGGTCACCGCGCCGATCCGTGCATCGACGGCGAGACGCGGCTCCACCGTGTACTCGTTGCGGTCGATCGCGGACAGCGCCGCCGCCAGCTCCGGCACGTCGACCTCGGTGAGAAAGCCCAGCCGGCCGAGGTTCACGCCCAGCACGGGGGCCGCCCGGCCGTCGGCCAGTCGCATCGCGCGCAGCATCGTCCCGTCCCCGCCGAGGCTGACCAGCAGGTCGCTACGCCTGGCCAGCTCCTCGGCGGGCACCGCCACCGCGGTGCACCGCAGCCGCTCGATCTCGCCGCCGATGCCGAGCACGGTCACGTCCCGCTCGGCGGCCCAGTCGAGGACCGCCCCGACCGCCTGCGCGGAGTCCCGCCGCGGATGCAGCACCATCCCCACCGCCCGCACGACCCTCC
>NZ_JAMPTM010000398.1 GCF_025403375.1 Frankia gtarii | reverse complement strand
CAGCCTGCCCCGACCCCCGCCGGCCGGGACCGGAGGGCTGCCCGCCCGCTCCGTCGTTCGACCTGCTCCACCTGATGGTCGCCCTGCAGGAACGTGGGCACCGGTCACTGACCGAGCGGCTGCACGACGGCCCGATGCAGGAGTTCACCGCCGTCCTGCTCGACCTGGCCAGCGTCCGGCGTCGGCTGTCCGGCGATCTCGCCGACCTCGCCGACCGCGCCGACCTCGCCGACCGCGTCGACGAGATCGAGAGCCATCTGCACGCCGCGACGAACGCGTTACAGCTACCGCCGGGCGTCTTCCGTTTCGGTTACGACGCGCGCCAGTCGCTGACGGCGGGTCTGACCCTGCGGATCGCCGGCCTGCTCGTCGACCGTCTGGACACCGACCTCCAGGTCGACGAACACCCGCCCACCCACGCGGAGATCTCGGTGCTGCTGGCCACCGCGCAGCTGTTGCTGCAGGCAAGCGATCCGGTGGGGACCGGCGAGCACGCCTGGCTCGCGGTGCGCTCGGCGCCGGCCGAGGTCAACCTGCTGCTGCGAGTCCGGCCGCGCGCGTACGAGCCGCCGGCGGACGCGGCGCGGGCCGCGCGGCTGCGCCCGGTCGCCGACCTGATCGGCGTCGAGCTGCGCCACGACGCCTCGACCGGCGGCTGGAGTGCCGCGTTCCGCCTCGACCGCCCCGGCGCCTGACGCGCCCGACGTCGACCCGGCACTCCCGGCACTCCCGGCACCCCGGCACTCCCAGCACCCCGGCACTCCCGACACCCCGGCACTTCCGGGTACCGATCAGGTCTCGACCGGGCTGTCGAGGACAGCCCGCACCTTTGCCAGCAGCACCTGCTCGGAGAACGGCTTACCCAGCAGCGCCAGGCCCTGATCGAGGGTCCCGTTGTGCGCCAGCACCGGGTAGGCGTAACCGGACATGAACAGCACCCGGATGCCCGGCCGGTGCCGGCGGACGAGCGTGGCCACGGTCCGGCCGAGGACCTGCGGCATGACGACGTCGGTCAGCAGGAGATGGATCTCGGCGGGGTGGCGAACGGCGAGCTCGACAGCGCGATGCCCGTCCGCCGCGGTGATGACCTGATAGCCGTTGCGGGCCAACAGGCGCCGGGTGACCTCGCGAATCGCCCGCTCGTCCTCGACGACGAGGATCGTCTCACCGCCGGTGAGGATGGCCCCGTCGAAGATCGGTTCGGGGGCGGCGGCGACGCCGTCCACCGCCGGCAGCAGGATGCTCACCGTCGTCCCCAGGCCCACGTCGGAGAAGATCTCCGTGTGACCGCCGGCCTGGGTGATGATGCCGTACACGGTGGCCAGGCCGAGGCCGGAGCCTTCTCCCTTGCGCTTGGTGGTGAAGAACGGCTCGAAGGCACGGCTGACCGTCTCCGTGGTCATGCCGCTGCCGCTGTCGCTGATGCGCAGGTTGACGTGCCGGCCGGCCTTCAGGCCGGGCCGCTCGCCGGCGATGTCCTCATGGACGAGGATGTTCGACGTGTCGATCGTGAGCTTGCCGCCGGCCGGCATCGCGTCACGCGCGTTCACGGCCAGGTTGACCAGCACCTGTTCGAGCTGACCGGCGTCGGCGAAGACCGGCCAGGCGTCGGCGGCCGGCAGAGTGATCAGCTCCACGTGTTCACCGAGGGTGCGCCGCAGCATCTCCTCGATGTCGCGCACAACGTCGTTGAGGTTGAGCACCCGCGGTTGGACGACCTCCCGGCGGCCGAAGGCGAGCAGCTGGTGGGTCAGCCGTGTGGCCCGTTCGGCGGCCCGCTGGACCTGCTCGATGTCGCGGCGGACCGCCTCCCACTGGCCGCCGTCGCGTTCGGCCGCCGTCGCCACCACCTCGCCGACGAAGGCGGTGTAGTTGATGATCACGCCGAGCAGGTTGTTGAAGTCGTGCGCGACGCCGCCGGCGAGCTGGCCGAGGCTTTCCAGCCGCTGCGACTGATGGAGCTGGCCCTCGATCTGCTTGCGCTCGGCCTGCGCGCGCAGGCGTTCCCGTTCCGCCTGCGCCTCCAGCCGGTCGGTCACGTCCCGGATCGCCGCCGAGACGAGCAGACCGTCTTCTGTCTCCAGGGCGGACAGGGAGATCTCCGCCGGGAACTCGCTGCCGTCACGGCGACGGGCGGCGAGCTGCATCTCGGCACCCATCGGCCGCGGCCGCGGATCGTGGAAGTAGCGGTCGCGGTGCCGCGGGTGGTGGGCCCGGCCGGCCTCCGGCACGAGGATCTCGACCGGCTGACCGTGCAGCTCCTCACGGCTGTACCCGAACAGGCGCTCCGCCTGGGAGTTGACCAGCGCGATCCGGCCGTCGGGCAGGACGCCGACGATGGCGTCCGGCGCCGAGTCCAGCAGCCCGCGGAACTTCGCCTCAACTCTTTTACGATCAGTGACATCCCGGACCGCCGCGGTGATGAGGATCTCGCCCTCACTCTCGATGGTCAACAAGGAGATCTCCGCCGGGAACTCGCTGCCGTCACGGCGACGGCCGGCGAGCTCCATCCCCGCACCCATCGGCCGCGGCTGCGGGTCGCGCAGATAGGAACCGCGGTGGTGCGGGTGGAGGCGGCGGGCGGACTCGGGGATCAGGATCTCGACGGGTACGCCGTGCAGTTCCTCCCGGGTGTAGCCGAACAGGCGCTCGGCCTGCGCGTTGACCAGCGCGATCCGGCCGTCCGCGCGGACGCCGACGATCGCGTCCGGCGCGGCGTCGAGCAGGCCGCGGGCGAGGGGACTCGTGCTGTCATCCAGGTGAACCACCCCACGGGGTGAACATCGTGCTACAGACAGAAAGATCGTAGCGCCGACGCCGGCCGCCATCATCACCCTCGCGGGTAGACCTCGGCTGAATTACACCGAAGTCCCAGCCAGCCCCATACCTGGCGACCAGCGACTCCGCCTGACGGTGCCACCCGAGCCGACCTCGTGGCCCGCGCCGAGGGCCGGCCGGATCATCGCTTCCGGGCTGCGGCGGTGTAGACACCCACATCGCCGTCAGCGGCGGCCTCGGACCGTCCGCCGGGGCTCTCCGTCGGCGGATCGGGGCGGGCGACGCCGAGATCGGCCACGACGGCCTCAGCGGCGCGTCGGCCGGAGTACAGGGCGCCCTGGATCGAGCTGGTGTCCCGGTGATCGCCGCACACGTAGACGCCGGACGGGGTACGCACCGGCCGGCGGAGCACACGTGGGCTCGTCATGATGGGCAGCGCCCGCGCCACCGGGTAGCTGGCCAGCAGCGTCCAACCGGCGGTGTCGGTGCCGTAGAGGGCACCGAGGTGGGCGCGCACGGCCCGCTCGACGCCGGACGGCGCCCCGGCCCCCGCGTTCGGGTCGGTCAGGCTGAGCGGCCCGGTCGCGTGCAACGGGTCGGTCACATCGAGTTGGCCGGGCGGCATCACGACGGCCGGCATGTCCTCGGGCACACCCAGTACCGACGCGGCGATCAGCGCGGAACCCGGCGGTGCGTACGAGGGAGCCACCTCGCTGAGGACCACCGTGTTGATCACTGGCCCGGTTCGGCCCGGGCGAGCCGGGCGCCGTGCGTCGACGGCGCCCTCGACGACGAGCGCGCCGCGGCGCAGCGGCGGTTCGTCCGCTTGGAAATAGTAGGTTGTCACGCCGTGCCAGGCCGGCTCGGCGATCCCCGGTACCAGCCGGGCCGCGGTGGTGCCGTCGGTGGCGACGATCACCGCCCTGGCCCGCAGCGACTCCCCGCCGCGGGAGCGCACCCCGCCCCGGGTGACGATGTCGGCGGGGCAGCCCAGCCGCACCGTGCCCGGCCGCAGCCGGGCCGCAAGCTGGCGGGGCAGCGCCGCCATTCCCTCGGCCGGCAGCACCGGCGCCCGGCTGGCGAAGCTGCGCCAGACGAGATGGAAGAACCGCGCCGAGGTCGCGAGATCCTCCTCCAGGAAGACGCCGCGCAGCAGCGGTGCGAGCACCCCGTCGATCGCGTGGGCGGACAACCCGCGGGCCCGCAGCTCCTCGCGGGTGCTGCGCTCGGGCCCGGCGACCAGCGTCGACGGCGCCGCCAGGCGATCGCGTGCCGTGAGGACCGCCAGCCGGGCCAGGTCCGCGGCCCGCAGCGCCCGCCCCGGCACCAGGCCCGCGAGCGCGTCCGCAGCGCCGATCGGATCGCCGAGCACCACCGACCGGACGCCATCGCGCAGCACCAGCCCGCGAAAGAACGGTTGCGGTCGCAGCGCCGGCAGGTCGATCTGGCGCTGGACCTCCGGGTAGGACGGCAGCAGCACCTGGAAGCCTCGATCCAGGCGGAACCCGCCCACCTCGTCGGTGCGGACCCGCCCGCCGACGTCGTCGGCCGCCTCCCAGACCACCACGTCGAGCCCCTGGTCGGCGAGCAGCGTGGCGGCGGACAGCCCGGCCAGCCCCGCTCCCACGATCGCCACATCGGCCGTCTGCATGACCACCACCCCGTGTCGGTACGCCCGCCGGTCGCGGTGCTCCCACCGCTCTATGTACCCC
>NZ_JAMPTM010000397.1 GCF_025403375.1 Frankia gtarii | reverse complement strand
GCTGTGGACCGAGCCGGGCTGGCCCGGCGTCGAGGCGATCTGGTACATCGGCCGACCCTGGTGGGGGCGGGGCTACGCCGTGGAGGCGGCTGCCGCGGCGATCACCTGGGTGCTCGGGTTCCGACCCGAGCTGAACCAGGTGATCGCGGCCATCGCGCCGGCCAACGCCCGATCCCTCGTGGTCGCGCGACGACTAGGGATGCGCCGGACGGCAACCGAGTACCTGCACGAGGAGGCGCACGCGATCTACGCCGTCAGTCGCGAGGACTGGACGGCGCCGGTGGTCAGCCGTGAGCGGTGACGTGAGCAGCGGCGTCGGGGCGAGCCCGGCGTCGGGGATCGCGCGGTGGGCGGCCGGCCTTCCGCCGCGGGCGGGGAACACGCGGGTGCTCGCCGTCGACGGGCGCTCTGGCGCGGGTAAGACGACGCTCGCGCAGGCCGTCGCCGAGCGACTCGACGCGCCCGTGGTGCACATGGACGACCTGTACGACGGGTGGGACGGGCTTGCCGCCGGCATCGATCAGCTCGTCGCGCGGATCCTGCGGCCGCTGGCCCGGGGGGAGCAGCCATGCTGGCGCAGCTACGACTGGCACCGGCGGTGCTACGGCGCCGACCGGACCCTGGATCCGGCAACCGCGACCATCGTCGTCGAGGGTGTCGGCGCCGGTGCGCGGGCGGCGGCGCCCCTGCTCAGCGGGCTGGTCTGCGTCGCGGCCCCGGTGCAGGTGCGGCGGCGGCGCGCCCTTGCCCGAGACGGGGACACCTTCGCCCCGCACTGGGAACGCTGGGCCCGCCATGAAGATCGGTACTTCGCCGCCGAGGATGTCGCTGGCCGGGCCGACATCCTCGTCAACAGCGCGCCCGCCCGGGACGGGACGCCCACCAGGTGGGCAGCCGGCGGCCGTTGATCAGATCGGTCCACCGGCGGCGGATCGCCAGGTTGTTGCGGTCGACGCCGGCGTGCGTGTTGAGATGCGGTGCCAGCGAGAGGGCTTCCCGGGCCGTTCGGCTCGGGCGGGCCGCGCGTTCGGTCCGGGCGGGCGGGCCGGAAGTCGCGGCCCATGCGGGCCTTCGCCGTACAGTCAGGCGGTGACGATGCCGGAGAGTCCAGCGGTCAACGGTCCTGGTCCTGCCTCGACGCCGCCCCGGCCGGCCGGGGTCTCGGCCGCGGGGGCGTCCTCGACCGGGCCGGTCTCCCGCCTGGCTGCGGAGGCGGCGACGGGCGGAGCCGCCAGGAGTCTGACGGCGGCCGCGCCGTACACGCCCGGCGAGGTGGTCGTGCACCGGTCGTTCACCACGAAACGGCTGGTCTTCGTCCGGACCGGCCACGTCGTCGGCCACGACGAGCGCGGCCTGCGGCTGTGGATCCCGCACGGCTGCCCGATGGCCGTCGAGCTCAGCGCCGACGGCCGCGGGCTGCGGGACATGCCCTTCGCCGAGTGGATCCGCCAGCCGACGGTGATGACGACGACCGTGTGGCGCGGACCGAACATCTTCATGCTGATCCCGCCGCGGGGCGCGAACTCGGTGTGGTGGTTCTGGGACTGGCAGGGGCGGTTCGTCCGCTGGTACATCAACCTGGAGGAGCCCGCCGTCGCCTGGCGTCACGACGACCTCGTCGGCGTCGACACCACCGATCACGACCTCGACCTGTGGGTCACGCCGGAGCGGACCTGGGAGTGGAAGGACGAGCACGAGCTGGAGGAACGTCTCGCCTACCCCGACCACTACTGGGTGCCCGATCCCGATGCGGTGCGCGCCGAGGGGGAGCGGCTACTACGACTGGTGGAGGCCGGCGCGTTCCCCTTCGACGGCACCTGGACCGACTTCCGGCCGGACCCGACGTGGCGAACCCCTGACGCGCTGCCCGCCGGATGGGATCGCCCCCGCGCCTAGAATCCCGAGGCCGGGGCGGGCCCGGCGTGGTTCAGACGGCCTCGGGGGAGTCGGCGTAGGACCAGCCGGACCAGCGGGTCACGGCCACGACGATGGCGGGTCCCGTCGGCGGGACCTGTTGGTACTGCGGGTAGCGCGCGGTCAGGGCGGCGACGGCCGCGGCGTGCCGCGGATCCCCGGCCTCCACGATGCGCGCCCTCCCGTCGGCCCGCGCCCACCACAGCCGCGCCCAGTCGTCGTCGTAGTGGTCGACCAGCAGGCTGACCAGCGGGTTGTTGCGGATGTCGCGCAGCCGACGCAGCCCGGTTCGGGTGCTCTTCGGCTTGTGGTCGACGATGGTCACGATCGTCGCGGGCAGCGCCTCACCGACACGAGCCCCGCCCCGGCCGCCGTCACCGTCACCGGCGTCGGCGTGGCTGGCCCCACCGGTCCCGCGGACCGCCTCGACGGCAAAGGTCACGGGTACCGCGAGCGGCTGACCATCCGCGCCGACGGTGGCCAGCCGGGCCACTCGAGCGGCGGCGAACCGCGCTCGGGCCTCGACACCGCTGAGCCGCATGCGTCCACTATCCCAGCGGACTCCCGGGCCCGAGGCTGGCCGAGGGATCGAACCTGTGTTCCCGGCCGGGATGAGCGGCTCGACCCGCCCGGGTTCGGCGGATGCCCTGGCCGCCCTGGCAGCGGTGCGTGGGCGGGCAGCCGCGACACGCCGGCGATGCGGGAGACTGGCCGGGTGTCCGCAACTCTTGTCGCCTCCGGCCTCACCGTCACCCGCGGTGGGGCGACTGTTCTCGACGGTGTCTCGCTCACCGTCGCACCCGGCGATCGGCTCGGGGTGGTGGGGCCGAACGGCGTCGGCAAATCGACGTTGCTGCGGGCTCTCGCCGGCCTGGTCACCCTGGACGAGGGACGGGTCGATCTCGCGCCGCCGACCGCGGGCGTCGGCCTGCTGCCCCAGGAACCCGACCGACTGCCCGGCGAGACCCTGCGGGCGTTCCTTGCCCGCCGTACCGGGGTCGGCGCCGCGCAGCGGGAGCTCGACGACGCCGCGCAGGCGCTGTCGGCGGGCGTCGCCGGTGCCGACGACCGGTACAGCGTCGCGCTGGAACGCTGGCTCGCCCTCGGCGCCGCCGACCTCGATGTCCGCGCCGAGGAGGTCTGCGCCGAGCTGGGCCTGCCCGCCGACGCTCTCGACAGCCCGACGACCGCCCTGTCCGGCGGCCAGGCCGCCAGGGGCTCGCTCGCGAGCGTCCTGCTGTCCCGCTTCGACATCACCCTGCTCGACGAGCCCACCAACGATCTCGACTTCGACGGGCTGGACCGGCTCGAACGCTTCGTCCGCGGCGTGTCCGGCGCGCTTGTCGTCGTCAGCCACGACCGCGAGTTCCTCGACCGCACCATCGACACCGTCGCCGAGATCGACCCGCACAAGCACGGTCTCACCCTGTTCGCCGGCGGGTGGGCGGCTTACCTGCAGGCCCGCGAGGTCGCCCGGCGCCAGGCCCGTGATCGGTACGAGGACTACGCCGACCAGCGTGACGGTCTCGTCGCGCAGGCGCAGCGCCAGCGGGAGCAGTCCGTGCGCGGCTCGGTGCGCGCCAAGCGGCGGATGCCCGACAGCGACCGGGCCGCCCGGGGCGCGCGCATCGAGGCGGCGACGAAGAGCGCCGCGCGGGTCCGGTCGATCGAGTCCCGCCTCGACCGGCTGGAGGGGGTCGAGGAGCCGCGCAAGGAGTGGCAGCTGCGCATGTCGATCGCGGCCGCTCCCCGTTCCGGCGACGTCGTCGCGACCCTCACCGGTGCGGTCGTGCGCCGGCCCGCCTTCACCCTGGGACCGGTCGACCTCACCGTTGCCTGGGCCGACCGGATCGTCATCACCGGGCCGAACGGCGGCGGCAAGACGACCCTGCTAGGCGCGCTGCTCGGCCGACTGCCGCTCGACGCGGGCGGTCAGTCCCTCGGCACCGGGGTGCGTCTCGGCGAAATCGACCAGGTCCGAGGACTGTTCCGCGGCGAGACCACCGCTCTCGCCGTCGCCGAGCGGGCGACGACATGGCCCGCGGCCGAGGTCCGTACCCTGTTCGCCAAGTTCGGCCTCGGCCCGGACCAGGTGACCCGGCCCGCGGCCTCACTGTCGCCGGGGGAGCGGACCCGGGCCGGCCTCGCGCTGCTGCAGGCCGTCGGCGTGAACTGCCTGGTGCTCGACGAGCCCACCAACCATCTCGACCTGCCCGCCATCGAACAGCTCGAACAGGCGCTCGCCGGCTACACCGGCACGTTGCTGCTCGTCACCCACGACCGCCGCATGCTCGACACCGTCGCGGTGACCCGCCGCCTGCACGTCACCGGCGGCCTCGTCGCCGAGAAGGCGCTTTGATGTCGGGATTCGGACACCGACAGCGGTGTGGCCCTGTGCGGGTGGCAGATGCCAAAGTGGCGCCATGACGCAGACCGTCCCGCCAGGCTGGTACGCCGATCCGAGCGGGCAGCACGGTTCCCGATGGTGGGACGGCAACCAGTGGACCGAGCACATCCAGCCGGCGGCACCGCAGGCCCAGTACGGCGGGGCCGGGCAGTACGGCGGGGCCGGGCAGTACGGCGGGGCCGTGCCGGGCCAGGGCGCGGCCGTGC
>NZ_JAMPTM010000396.1 GCF_025403375.1 Frankia gtarii | reverse complement strand
GCTGGTGGTGAGGATGCGGGTGTTGTCGGGGCTCCACGTGCCGCTGGTCACCGTGTTGGTGTGGCCGGTGAGGGTGAGCTGGTGGTGTCCGGTGGTGGCGTCCCAGATTCGCGCGGTGTCGTCCCAGCTGGTGGTGAGGATGCGGGTGTTGTCGGGGCTCCACGTGCCGCTGGTCACCGTGTTGGTGTGGCCGGTGAGGGTGAGCTGGTGGTGTCCGGTGGTGGCGTCCCAGATTCGCGCGGTGTCGTCGTTGCTGGTGGTGAGGATGCGGGTGTTGTCGGGGCTCCACGCGCCGCCGGTGACCGTGTCGGAATGGCCGGTGAAGGACGACAGCCGGAGGCCGGGTGGGCGCGTGGAGGCGACCGGCGCCACGAGCCAGCCTTCGCCGCGGGTGTCGTCGGCCGGGTGGCACAGCAGCGCCTGGGTGGCGTAGGCGCGGGCGCCGGCCCAGTGGGCGCCGGTCAGGTCGCAGGTGCGGAACACCGTTCCCGCGAGGTTGGCGCGGCGGAGATCGGCGCCGTGGAGCGCACTGTCGTGGATCTCGACGCGGGTCAGGTCCGCACCGGACAGGTCGGCCCGGGTCAGGTCCGCATCAGACACCACGGCGTTGGTCAGGGTGGCCTTCGCCAGCGACACCCCGCGCAGGTCGAGCCGCCGGGCGCCACCGTCGATCCGCCAACCGGTCAGGTCGGCCTCGGTCAGGACGGACCTGGCCGGGGGATGGCTCGGGTGGCCGCCGCGGCTTGCCGCCAGGCAGTACGCGAAGGCCAGCACCGCCGCCGCGTCGGCCCGTCCGCCGGGGACGTGCGTGGCCAGGGACGCCAGCGCGGCCGTGTGTCCCGCGCGCTGCGTCTCCTCGCGGCCCGCCAGCCACTGGCCCAGGAAATCGAGCGTCTCGGGGCTCGGCACCGGCAGCTGCCAGGCGGCCCGCGCCTGCTCCGCCGGAAGCTCCAGGGCTCGGGCGAGGTGGCGGGCGAGGAAGTACTCGCGCAGCGACGTGTGCGCGAAACCGAACGTGTCGTCGTTGCGGCGGACCAGGAACGTCGCCGTGCGCAGGTCCTCCTTCCACAGCGCGGGGGCTCTCGTCGAGTAGTGCAGCCCCAGGTCCGGGCGGCCGGCGAGGAACGCCAGCATCCACTGCTCGACCTCGTTCACCTGCCACGTCGCCCGGCCGGATCGCCACAGCCGGGCTGCGAGATCCTCCATCAGCAGCTGCTTGTGCTCCGCCAGCAACGAGTGCTTGCCCTCGTCCCGGTCCAGCCACTGCTCGACGAACGACGCGTACAGGTCGACCGCGCGCACGGTGCGGCCTTCGAGCTTTGCCTGCTCCACCGTCTCCAGCTGCTCGGCGACCATCCGCAGGGTCAACGGCCGCTCGGCGATCTCCCGCAGGTTGTGCACCGTGTCGAGCAGCTCCAGCAGCCGGTCGGCGTCGCCTCCGGGCACGTTCGCCGCCAGGTAGGCGCGGATCTGCTCCTCGCTGAACGGCAGCATGAGCAGGGCCAGGTAGTCGGCGCCGGCCGGACCGTCACGGTGCTGGCCGGTGAAGTGGTTGGTCTCGTCCTTGATGGTCCGGAAGTAGTGGGTCCGGCAGGACAGCAGCAGTCGGCTCGGCCGGGCTCCCCGCCGGCTGGTGGTCCGGGACTGCCAGGTGTCCTCGGTGGCACGCCACAGCGTGCGGGTGAACACCTGGCCGGCGTGCGGCTCCAGGTGCACCAGGACCTCGTCCAGCCCGTCGAAGATCAGGACGCAGCCGCCCGCGGCCACCAGGTCCAGCACCTGCTCGGCCGACGGGCCCGCGCCGCGGCTGCCGGCGTCCAGCAGCGCCTGCACGATCTTCGATAGGCCGCCACCTGCCCGCGCCACCGCCAGTGGCAGGTCCCGCAGGTCGAACAGGATCGGCAGCGGCACCGCGGCGTCGTGCCTGCGGCGGTCCAACAACGCCTCGGTGAACAGCTTGGCGGTCGTGGTCTTGCCCATGCCGACGTCGCCGAGCAGCGCGCACAGGTGCCGCGCGCCCGGGGACTCGTCGAGAGCCCACGTCAGCAGACGGTCCACCGCCGGCGTCGGTTCGCCGAGTTGCCGCGGCGCCGGTGCCCCGGGGGTGCGCTCGGCGAGGGACGTCTCACCGGCCACGGGAGGCACCACCTTCACGTCTATCGGCCGCCGGGTCATCATCGTCCGGGCGAAGGACTCCTGGGTGGAGCCGTCCCACGCGTAGGGATCGGGTCGGTCCGCTGCCACCGGCTCGGGACGGGCCCGCGCCGACATCGCCGGGCTGGACCCGTCCTGTCCGGCCCGGAGCCGGTCGTCGACGAGCCCCAGTACCGCCCGGACGAAACGTAGCTTGGCGGTGCGGTCCTGGCACTCGCTGAACGGCCGGTCGGCGAAGAGTGGAGCGCTTCCGGTGACGGATGCGTTCGGGGACACGCCCTCCAGGGCGAATCTGAGCGGGCGGCGGATGGTCATGCCCGCAGGGGTGTGAAGGCGGGCGGCGGCGCTGTCGAGTTCCACGACCACCTCGGCCGCCTCCCGCAGCCGTTGCCGCTCGGCCACGATGTCGACGCCAAGCCGAAGGTCGAGAGGGCTGGTGACCCGGTAGCTGGCAGCGGCCTGCTCGATCAGCAGCTCCACGAACTGCTGCTCCAGACCGCGGATCGCCTCGGATGCCTGCGGAGCCGTCTCAACGTGGACGACTGGCTGGAGCACCTCGGCCACCGATGCCGGCACGAGCTCGTCGACGGTCCGACGGTCTGCCTCTCGCTCGGAACGCTCGGCCACCTCCTCAACGGTGACGTCGGCGCCCTCGAACCAGCAGAACCGGTCGGTTGGCGGAGCCTTGCGCCGGTCGCTGACCAGCCGCAGGTCGACCTTGGCGGCTTTCGCCGCGACATCGAGGGCTGCGCGGAACTTGCGGAAGGTGTCCTGCGCCTTCACATCACCGCCGCCGGGAGTGGCCTCGTCCAACGCCTGCGGCATCGGGATTCGGCCGTCGTCGCCGATCAGCTCGGCCAGCCCCCGCAGCCGGGACATCTGCCGGGGGGTGAGGTCGTCGGTGAGCCGGTCGAGGTGTCGCAGCACCGCCCGGCGCGGGAGCCGTCGCATCAGGCCGCGTCGCTCAGCACGCGGTGACGGATCGCCGTCGTCAGATCCAGGGCGAACCGCTCTCGGCCGGCCCCGCGGGTCTCGGTGAAGGAGCGCCCCCCGGAGCCGGTGAAGATCTGCCGCGTGTCCACGCCGTGCAGGTCCCGCGAGCCGTCGAGCGGCACCCGCTTCAGCATCACCGGCAGCACCTTGTCGACGTCCGGGCCGAGCAGGCGGGGCAGCTCCTCGTCCAGGATGAAACGGCTGGCGAAGAACCCGGGGCTCAGCAGCAACAGCCCGTAGTCGCACTCGGCCAGCCGGGCCAGGATCTGCCGGCGCCAGTCCGCGCCCAGCAGCAGGTGCGAGTCCTCCCACCAGGCGATCCGCACCCCGGCCAGGGTGCCCAGATGCAGATGGCTGAGCAGTGCCTCCTTGGCGGCGAGGTCGCCATGACACCAGCTCAGAAAGATCGACGCCTCGGCCAGCTGCTCCATCGAACCCGCCCCCTTCACATTTTTCCGGATGGCTTCACGATAGAACGTGGTGGGACGTCCTGATCGTCCGGGGTGGTGGGACGGCGGCTCCGTGGTCGAAGCTCCCGCTATGCGCGGATTTGCGCCGCCGTCGGAGGTTCCTTGATGGAGACGCCGCTGATGCCTGCGGCGCGCATGGCCTGGGCCAGGCCGAGAATGCGGTCGACGGCCTGGGCGGGGGTGAGGCCGCGGCGGTGGATGTTGGAGAGCAGGTTGCGGTCGGCGTCGGTGTGGCCGCTGCGGGGGCGGTGGGCCAGGTAGGCCGACAGGCTCTCGGCGGTGGCGAGGCCGGGGCGTTCGCCGATCAGCAGCACGATCACCGTGGGGTGCACCAGGTCGCCGATGTCGTTCATGATGCCGACACGGCACTGGCGCACCGCGAACGGCTGGCCGGTGGACCAGCCGGCCTCGGCCGCCGCGGTGAGCAGCGCGGGCAATAGGGCCGGGACCTGGGCGTCTACCGCGGCCGCGGACAGGCCGTCGCCGATCACGATCTGCAGGTCCGCGCCGGGCGGGCAGCGGGCACCGACCTGCGCGCGGCCCTCGTCGGACAGCCGCCGGCCCAGGTCCGGCCGGCGCAGGTACTCGGCGCGGTCGGCGGCGGCCGAGTGGACGGCGAACAGGCCGAACCGCTCGGTCGTCGCGGCCAGCGCGGCCCCGGTGAGATCCAGTTCGGCGTCGACGGCGTCGCGGGCCGCCGCGTGGTCGGCCCGCAGCGCCAGCAGGTTCGCCGTCCGGTAGGAGGTGCCGCTCCGACCGACGAACACCCGAGCCGGCGTCACCGCCCGAACCCGCTCGGCCAGCGCCGCCAGATCCACCGGCACCACCGCTGGCTCCCGATCGGAACTGGTCCGTTCGGGGGGTGCAGCGGTGGGGTCGGAATCGGGCGTCACCGGGTCGGGCCCGAGGGGATGGCAGG
>NZ_JAMPTM010000395.1 GCF_025403375.1 Frankia gtarii | reverse complement strand
GACCAGCATAAATAGCTTAAATACTCGCAAAACGCCCGTGCGACGGCGGAAATGAACCGTGCGCCACCATCGGGCTCCCGCCCGGACCCCCGACCTCGTGCCCGACCCCCGGGACCGGACTGGGACCTCGCGCCCGACCCCCGGACGACCGGACTGGGACGGGCCCGTCGAGCCGCCGTGGGCCACGGCTAGGTTGGCCGATATGCACGTGGTGGCCGTCCTTGCCATGGACGACATCGTCCCCTCCGACCTCGCGACGCCGCTGGACATCTTCGGCCGCACCCGCCTGACGGACGGTCGCCCGGCCTACGAGGTGCGGCTCTGCGCCGCGCGTGCGGAGGTGACGACCGGCGCGTTCGCCCTGCGCGTCCCCTGGCGGCTCGACGCGCTGACCGCGGCGGACACCGTCATCGTGCCGGGCTGCGACAATCCGACGACGGAGCCGGACGCCACGGTGCTCGACGCGCTGCGAACCGCTGCGGCGGGCGGGGCGCGGCTCGCCTCGATCTGCGCCGGCGCCTTCGTTCTCGCCGCGGCGGGCCTGCTCGACGGGCTGCGCGCCACCATCCCGCCGTCGACGTCGACCCGAACGTCCTGTTCATCGACAACGGCCAGGTCCTGACCTCGGCCGGCGCCGCCGCCGGGTTGGACCTGTGCCTGCACATGGTGCGCCGCGACCACGGCACAGCCGTCGCCGCCGAGACCGCCCGGCTGTCCGTGATGCCCCTCGAACGCGACGGTGGGCAGGCGCAGTTCATCGCCCGCGAGCAGCCGCCGCCCGACGGCACGGAGCTGGAACCGCTGCTGCACTGGCTGACGGCGAACGTCCACCGCGAGCTCACCCTCGCCGACATCGCGGCGCACGCGATGGTCAGCACCCGCACGCTCAACCGCCGTTTCCGCGAGCAGACGGGGCTGACGCCGGTGGCCTGGTTGCAGCGCTCGCGGCTGCGCCGGGCCCAGTATCTGCTGGAGACCACCTGTCATCCGGTGGAGATCATCGCCGCGCAGGTCGGGTTCGGCTCGCCGGCCGCGTTCCGCGAGCAGTTCCGCCGGTTGGTGGGGACGAGCCCGCGGGCCTACCGCCGGGCGTTCGGCGGCGGCGCCCCCGTCCCTGCTCCGGGCGGGACGATGGTCGAGACCGCCGGGGCCCGATCGCCGGTCCTCGTCGCGGACGGGGCGGCGCCGGCTGGCCACCGGAGCCAAACACCACGCCTGACAAGGTGACGCAGCCGAACCACCGGATCGGGTCTTCGGGTCATCTGGGGGATGATGCCGTCATTGCGTGACCCATCTTGTGCGGTGCGTCTTCGGGAGTGGTGTCGGTATGCCAGTGCAGGCCGCTGTTCGGCTCGATGTCCGGCTGTTGCTGCGGATCGACGACCGGGTGTTGCTGGCACGACCGCCGGACGACGTCTGGCACGTGCTGCCCGGTGGCCCGGTGGTCGGCGGCGAGAGCGCCGACGACGCTCTCGAGCGGCAGGTGGGGCGGCTCGCCGGGCCGCGGGTCGTCGCCCGGCAGTTCGTCGGCGCGGTCGAGCATGACGGCTCCATCACCGGCCGTTCCCCGAACTCCGCGACGGACCATGTGCTCAGCGTGCTGTTCGCCGGGGTCTGGCCGGTCGGCATTCCGACCCCGTCCCGCTGGGGGGAGCACACCCTCGTCCCGGTGAACATCGACGTCCTGCTCGCGACGCGGCTGCGCCCGCTGTCGATGGCGGAGGTCGTGCGCCGCTGGCTGGCCGAGGGCTGGCCGCTGTGGCGCGGGCTGGACCCCGCCGGGGGCAACCGGCGGCTGCCGTCGCTGGCCTCGCTGCGGGCCCAGCTGTTCACCCGCCGCGAGGAGCTGCGCACGTTGGCCTTTCGGGACGCGGCGGTGGCGATGTGCGCGCTGGTCACCGCTGCCGACGGGCGCATCGACCCGACCGAGCGGGAGGGGCTGCTCGGCTTCGCCGCCACCGACCCGGTGCTGTCCCAGTTCCCCGAGCAGGACACCGTGCGCCTGTTCGAGGCGCACCTCGACCGGCTGACGACGGACTTCGCGGCCGGCCGCCGCGCAGCCCTGGCCGAGATCATCAAGGTGCGCGGCCGGGTCGCGCAGGCCGTCGCCGTCGTGCGGATCGGGCAGGTCATCGGGCTGGTCGACGGTGAGTTCGTTGCCAGCGAGCAGGCAGTCGTGCGGGAGGCGGCGCTCGCCCTCGGGCTGGAACCGGCCGAGTTCGCCCTCTGACCCGGCACCTCGCCCCGGCACCCCACCCGGGCATCTCACCGGCTCCTCCCTGCGCCGGTCAGGCGTCATCCCACCCTCCCGGAACCGCGGTGCCGCCGCGCACTTCGCCATCCGCCACTGCCGTCAACCGACGGTAAGTTAACCGACGGTAATATATGCCGCACACGGAGTGCGTCGCCCTGGGTCGGGCGGCACCGGGCGCGGGGTGGTTCAGTCGTCCTGCTTGATTCCGAACCAGGACATCACCTTGCCGCCGAACTTCAGGTCGCCGTCAATCTTGATTTTCCGGGTGATGAAAAGCTTGGCGCCGCTGACCTGGCCGATGAGCACGCGGACGAAGCGGACCCGGTCGGTGGTGATGGTCAGCGCACGGTCGGCGGGCGCCGCGCCGGCGCCGGCGGGGGGCTCGATCGCCAGCGCGCAGGTGCCGTCGACGACGTGCAGCTCGTAGGTGCGGGTGCCACCGCCCGAACCGCCGGTGAGGGCGAAGCGGATGAGCGCGTTCTCGTCCTGCGCCTGCTCGGGCCGGAACGTGTCGCGCATCTGGCGGAAGATCTCGTCGAGGACGCTCTCCCCGGCCGGGCCCGCCAGCAGTTCGGAGATCTCCCGCTCCGACAGGGCGGACAGACCGCTGACGATCTTTGCCGGGTCGGCCGTAGGGTCGACGGCGAGGTCGGACATGGCCACTCCATTCGTTGACGGGCGGCCCGCCAGACGACGGGCGCGGCACGAGCACGCTAGCGAACCCGCTGCTGATCTTCGTCGCCCGGGGCGCCCGATCGTGCCCCCCACGCCGGCTGGCTATCGTGACCGGAGTGATCAGCCCGGCATTCCTGCGCGTCGAGATCGACGGGTGTCCCGTGCCCCCCGATGACGCGCCCGTCCTGGCCCTGGCCCCGCACGGCCATTTCACGGTCATGCAGGTCCGCGCCGGCCGGACCCGCGGTCTCGACCTGCACCTGCGACGGCTCGACGCGGCGAACCGCGAGCTCTACGACGCACCGCTCGACGGCGATCTGGTGCGCGCCCGCATCCGGACGGCACTGGCCGCCTCGACCCGCGACGCCACCGTGCGGGTCGTCGTCGCCGGCGCGGCGGACGGCGGCCCGGCACGGCTCATCGTCGCGATCGGAGCGCCCGCCGAACCACCGGCGGCCCCGCAGCGGCTCATGTCCGTGCCGTACACGCGGCCGTTTGCGCACCTCAAGCACCTGGGCACGTTCGGTCAGCTCCAGTACGGCCGGCTCGCCCGCCGGCGCGGCTTCGACGATGCGCTGCTCACCGGGCCGGGCGGCATCATCACCGAGGGTGCTACGACCAACATCGGCTTCCTCGCCGCGGACACGATCGTCTGGCCGGACGCGCCGGCCCTGCACGGCGTGACGATGGCCCTGCTGGAGCGGTCATCGGGCAGCTCGCGGGCGCCGGTGCTGCTGGCGGACCTCGGCCGCTTCGAGGCCGCCTTCGTGACGAATTCCCGTGGGATCGCCGCCGTGGCCGCCATCGACGACCACCGTTTCGCCGGGTCGACGCCGCTCATCGCCGAGCTCGCCCGCCGGTACGACGCTGTCCCCGGCGACCTCGTCTAAGAATGTAAAGTCAAATCATTTCCCTACTTAATGATGGCTACATCATCTCGACACCGACGACCATTTCCGCGAGGTACATTCGATGCCACAACTAGGTCGTCACGGAACCGTCAAAAAGCGCTTGCCGAGGACGGAATGCTAGGTACTGTCATGGCTCCGCCAGCATTTTCCGGCGGGTCCGAACAGTCCGAACCGGATCCGGTTCCGCGTCGTCCGTGAAGGAACACCGCACCGATGCCGCTTTCCTCAGCAAGGCTCCTCATCGCGCTCCTGCTGCACGAGCAACATCGCGTCGAGCCCGCCAGCGTGCCCGTGCGGTACCCCTTCCCGCCGCCGGCCGAGCGCCACCTCGTCCGCGCCGCGACAGCCCTCGCAGCCGGCCGATCCAAGGGCGCCCTGCGCGAGCTGCGCCAGAGCGAGCACGACCTCACCGACCCCGACCACGAAGCGGTCTACGAGGCGCTCTACCTCGCGGCGCTCGCCCTCGACCGGAACTGGTCCCCGGACGATGCGGGCCTGCTCTGGCCCAAGCCGGCCGGCCCCCCGGCCAGCAGTCCACTGACGGCCTGGACGGCGCAGGCGATCGTCCGGCAGCGGCACGACCTGCTCGCACCGACCAGCGCGGTCATCTGCGTGCTCGCGGCCGAGGTGATCCCCGTGATCCGGATGGCCCGCGCCCGCCTGCTCGCCACCATGTACGTCCAGCCCGGCGCCGGCACCCCGGCCGGCGCCGGGCTGGACGTACATGGT